>CAZCPD010000022.1:0-22832 GCA_964500425.1 uncultured Rhodocyclaceae bacterium | reverse complement strand
GCAAAGCGGAGGCGGCTGATGGGGAAGGCGAGAGGCGGGATTATAGGGCATCGCCAATGTGGGGCGCTGCCCGACGGAAGTTTGTTCCGGGCATCACATGAACTGCATTTGTCTTCTCTCCCACAAATGGCAGAGGGGCCGTGGGAGAGGGAGAATTCCAAATGCGTCCTCTTCGATCCCCCTGAATGCCGCCGATCGTCCCGATCGTCTCTATCGGCGGCATTCAGGGCAAATACCATTTATCATGCCGGACATGCTAAAGCGGTTTTTCTCATCTCTTCGTTGGTCCGACCAGGCGCGCGTCATCGGCGTGGCGCTGCTTTATGCCGCGCTCGGCAAACTGGTGCTGACATTCTTTTCCGCGCCGGGCAACCTCTCGATGGTCTGGCCGCCGGCCGGTCTGGCATTGGCCGCCTTGGTGCTGGGCGGGCGGCATTTCTGGCCCGGGGTGTTCTTCGGCGCGATCCTGGGCTGCCTGGGCGCGGGTTTTTCACTCGCCCTGGCGATTCCCTTCGCGCTCGGCAACACGCTGGAGGCGCTGCTCGGTCGCTGGTTGCTGATGCGCGGCGGCGATTTCAACTTGGACATGAAGCGTCCACGCGATTTCGTTCGCCTCGTCTGGGTAGGGGCGCTCGGCGCCCTGCTGAGCGCCGTCATCGGCACGACGGCGCTGATCGTGTCGGGGCAGGCGCCAGCGCAGACCAGCTTCGTCAATTTCCTGCAATGGTGGCAGAGCGAACTGCTCGGCGTGATGCTGGCGACGCCATTGATCCTGGTCTGGCGGCGCTGGCCGTGGCGTAACGGTTTCGATGTCGAGCGCAGCGCAGAGGCGGCGTTCTGTCTGGCTCTGGCCTTCCTCTGCGGACAGATCGTATTCCTCGGCTGGTTTCATGAGGTCTTTGCGCCGATCGCCTATGTCTACTGGATGTTCCTGTTCATTTCCTGGGCGGCGGTGCGCATCGGTCGCCATGCCGTGACCCTGATGCTGATGATGGTCGCCGGGCAGTCGCTGTTCGGGGCGACGCAGGGCGTCGGCTTTTTCGCCGCCGACATCGGTCGCACGAGCCTGGGCAACTTCTGGTTCTTCATGACGCTGCTGTCGGCGGTGGGCTACTCCCTGGCGTCGCTGATGAGCGAAAGTCGTGCGGTGTCGAAGGAGGTTTGCCGCGAGAAGCAGCTTTCCGACGACATCATCAACAGCTTGCCGGGCGCCTTCTTCATGCTCGACGACCAAGGCCGTCTCGCGCGCTGGAACCCGCGCCTGAAAGCCGCCGTGGGCTATGCGGACGAGGAACTGGCCGGGAAGCCGGCGCTGGAGCTGATACGCGTCGAGGATCGTCCGCTGATCGCCGAGAGAATCGCCGTGGCGCTGTCGGAGGGGGAGGCGCAGGCCGAGGCCTGCTTGCTCGACAGGAACGGCGTCGAGACTCCCTATCAGTTCAACGGCCGGCGCACCCTGCTCGAAGGCAAGGCGTACATCGTCGGCATGGGCGAGGATATTTCGGGGCGCAAGCAGGCCGAGACGGCGCTGCGCGACAGCGAGCTCAAGTTCCGTCTGTTGTTCGAGAACGCCAATGCGAATATCACGATCTTCGATATGCATGGCGTCATTCTGATGCTGAACGAATGCAATGCCCGCATGATGGGCGGCAAGCCGGAGGATTTCATCGGCAAGTCCCTGCACGATCTGTATCCGGAAAAGGCGGAGTATTTTCTGGCGCGTTACGCCGAGATCCTTCGCGCGGGCGAAGGCGCCATTTACGAGGACCAGTTTCCCCTGCCCGAGGGCATGCATTGGTTCTCCTCGCACGTTGCGCCCGTCATTGATACGTATGGCCAGTCCGTTGGCATCCAGGTCGTCGCCGTCGACATCACCGAGCGCAAGCGGATGGAAGAATCGCTGCGGCAGAGCGAGGAACTGTGGAAGTTTGCGCTGGAGGGTGCGGGCGATTCGGTCTGGGACTGGGACGTCGCGATGGGCATGGTCTATCAGTCGCCGCGGTGGGCGGAAATGATGGGCTATGGGCCGGAGGCAGCCCGGAACATGCCAGGATGGAATGAACTGGTGCATCCCGATGACCGAACCCACGTTGCAGCGAATCAGGCCGCATTGAGTGAAGGGCGTATCGTGCATTCGAGCATCGAGCTCCGCATGCGCGACAGGAGCGGCGGGTGGCGCTGGATACTTTCGCGCGGCCTCGTGGTCAGTCGTGATGGCGAGGGGCGGCCGCTACGCGTGGTCGGCACGAATTCCGACATCACCGGACGCAGGCAGATGGAGGAGTCGCTGCGCAAGAGCGAGGAGCTGTGGAAGTTCGCCCTGGAGGGATCGGGCGACGCGGTGTGGGAACTGGATGTCCCATCCTGGCAGAGCCACTATACGGCGCGCTGGCAGCAGATGCTCGGCTACAGCAGCGACGAGGTGGTTGGCGATCTTCATGACTGGGCCAGCCGCATTCATCCGGATGACCTGCCAGGTGTGGGCGAGAGCAAGGCGGCCCTGCTCGCCGGCAAGGTTTCCACCACTTCGGACGAGGTGCGCGTGCGCTGCAAGGACGGCAGCTGGAAATGGATCCTGGCGCGCGGCATGGTGGTCAGCTGCGATGAGAACGGGCGGCCGCTGCGCGTCGTCGGCACCTGCACCGACATCACGCCACTCAAGGAGCATCAACAGCAGCTCGAACGCATCGCGCACTTCGATGCACTGACCGGCCTGCCGAATCGCGTGCTGCTGGCCTATCGGCTGCAGCAGGCGCTGGCGCAGAGCCAACGGCGCGGCCAGTCGCTGGCCGTCGCCTATCTCGATCTCGATGGCTTCAAGGCGGTGAACGACCGCCATGGTCACAATATTGGCGACGATCTGCTCGTTTCCATCGCCCAGCGCATGAAGCTCGCCCTGCGCGAAGGCGATACGCTGGCGCGCATCGGCGGCGACGAATTCATCGCCGTGCTGGCCGATCTCGATCAGCCGCAGGACTGCGAGCCGGTGCTCGATCGACTTCTGCTTGCGGCGGCGTCTCCGGTCACGGTGGGCAAGCGGCTGTTGCAGGTGTCGGCCAGCGTCGGCGTGACCATCTACCCGGGCGATGGCGCCGATGCCGAACAGCTGATCCGTCATGCCGATCAGGCCATGTACCAGGCCAAGCAGGCCGGCAAGAACCGCTACCACATGTTCGATGTCGATCGCGATGCCGCGGTTCAGCTCCAGCACGAGAGCATCGCCAATATCCGGCGCGGGCTCGCCCGGGGCGAGTTCATCCTGCTCTATCAGCCCAAGGTGAACATGAAGACGGGGACGCTCATCGGCGTCGAGGCGCTGATCCGCTGGCAGCACCCGGAGCGCGGCCTGATGCCGCCGTCTTCCTTCCTGCCGGTGATCGAGGAGCAGATGGTCAGCATCGAACTCGGCGAGTGGGTGATCGATGCGGCGCTCGGGCAGATGGAAGCCTGGCGCGCCGTCGGCCTGGAATTGCCGGTCAGCGTGAATATCGCCGCCTATCATTTGCAGCAGGATGATTTCGTCGAGCGCCTGGCCGATCTCCTCGCCGCCCATCCGGGCGTCGACCCCTCCGATCTCGAACTGGAGATCCTGGAAACCGGCGCGCTCGACGACGTCATGCAAGTGTCGAGCGTGATGCGCGCCTGCCAGGCTTTCGGCATGAACTTCGCGCTCGACGATTTTGGCACCGGATATTCCTCGTTGACGTATCTGAAGCGTCTGCCGGCGGCGATGCTGAAGATCGACCAGAGTTTCGTGCGCGACATGCTCGATGATCCGGACGATCTTGCCATCGTCGAGGGGGTCGTCGGACTTGCTCAGGCCTTCCGCCGCAAGGTGATCGCCGAGGGCGTCGAAACAACGGCGCACGGCGAGTTGCTGCTGCAGCTCGGTTGCGAACTGGCGCAGGGGTATGGCATCGCGGCGCCCATGCCGGCTCCGCAGCTCTTCGAATGGGCCGCCAACTGGCATCCTGATCCGAGCTGGGCGGCGTGGCGCGAAGGGCCGACCAGTCATGGCCACATGGCGCTGGCTTTTGCCGAGGTGCGCCATCGACAGTGGCTGCGCGGCATCGATCAGCTGTTGGCCGGAGTCGAGCCGGTCCTGCCTCTCGGCGACATCGAGCCGTGTCAGTTCGGCGTCTGGCTGGACGGGCAGGGGAGCGAACGCTATGGCGTTTGCAACGAGTTCCGCCGCGTGACGCTCGTCCATGAGCGCATGCATGAGGTGGGTCGCGAGCTGATTTCCGTGCATGCCGCGGGTCGCGTCGAGGAGGCGCGCGCGCGGCAGGCCGAACTGCGCGCCCTGCACGACGAGCTGACGGCCTTGCTGCGCCTGATGATGAAAAGCTCGGCGGGGTGACGCGAGCGCCTCGTGGGGTGTCGGTTGCCACGCGCGGAAAAGGCATTGATAATCGACCGCAACCGGCCTCCTTGACGTGACGCCTCGTAGCGGAAACCTTCATTTGTCTTTCGTCCTTTCTCTTCGTACCGGCTTGACCGGCAACGTGCTGCTGGCATTGCTCTATGCTTGCAGCGCCAAGGCGGTGCTGGCGCTGTTTGCCGCCAACGGCGTCGTTTCCCTGATCTGGCCGCCAAGCGGCCTGGCGCTGGCGGCGCTGCTGCTCGGCGGACGACAATACTGGCCGGGGATCTTCGTCGGCGCCTTCGCCGCCAATCTCTGGGCCGGCAATCCACTGCCGCTTGCGTTGCCGATCGCCCTCGGCAATCTGCTCGAAACGCTGGCAGCACACTGGCTGTTGAGCGCGCGCCCGGGCTTTTCGACGGACTTCGACCGGCTGCGGCATTTCCGCCAGTTGATTCTGGCCGCGATGCTCGGCGCCGCCGTGGCGGCCGGCATCGGCGCGACGACCTTGCTGGCCGCGGGTTTTCTGACGACCGACAAGTACGCGCTCAACCTGCTGCAATGGTGGCAAGGCGACCTGTTCGGCATGCTGCTGGCGACCCCGCTGATCCTCGTCTGGCGCCGGCCGCCCTGGCGCGACTGGTTCCTTTCCGGCGCATGGCGCGTGGCCGAACTGGCAGCCTTCCTCCTGCTGATGCTGCTCGTCGGCCAGATCGTTTATGTCGGCTGGTGGAGCGATATCTTCGGTCCGATCGCGCAGTCCTACTGGACGTTGCTGTTTGTTGTCTGGTCGGCGGTGCGCTTCGGGCGGCATGGCGTGCTGTTGATGCTGACGCTGACCGGCGTGCAGGGGCTGATCGGCGTTACGCTGGGTGTCGGCTACTTCGCCGGGGATCTCGCTCTCACGGGGCTGGAGAATCTCTGGTTTTCCTTCGCCCTGGCGACGCTCACGGGCATCGCCCTGGGTCTGCTGACCAGCGAGCGAGACCGGGTCGAGATGGCGCTGCGCGCGGAGGCCGAACTTTCCGACGGCATCATCCAGAGTCTTCCCGGCCTGTTCTACATGCTTGACGAACGCGGTTGTCTGGTCCGTTCGAATCAGAGATTGGCGGAGGAGACCGGCTATTCCGCCGAGCAGGTCGTCGGCCTCTCGGCGCTGGAGACCGTCGCCCCCGAGGATCGGGCTCTGGCGGCGGAACGCATCCGTGAATCCTTCACCGTGGGCGAGGCGCATGTCGAGGCGCGCATCCTGAATCGCGATGGCAAGACGACCCCGTACTCCTTCCATGGCCGCCGCTGCGTGCTCGGCGGCGAAACCCGCCTCGTCGGTCTCGCCCATGACATCACCGAGCGCAAGCGCATGGAGGATGCCTTGCGCGCCAACGAACAGCTGCTCAAGTTCGCGCTCGAAGGCGCCGGCGACGCCGTGTGGGACTGGGATGTGCTGGGGCGCCGCATCACCCACAACGCTCGCTGGAACACGCTGCTCGGCTACGACGCCGACGAAAGCGACGCCATTGTTGGCGACTGGGCGAGCAACACGCACCCCGAGGATCTGCCGATCGCCCGCGCCAATCATGACGTGTTGCTCGACGGCAAAACCGAGTCGACCGCGATCGAGCTGCGCATGCGCTGCAAGGACGGCAGCTGGAAATGGTTTCTGTCGCGCGGCATGGTCGTGGGCCGCGACGAAAACGGCCGCCCGCTGCGCATCGTCGGCACCAATGCCGACATCACGCTGCTCAAGGAGCACCAGCGCCAGCTCGAACGCATCGCTCATTACGATGCGCTGACCGGCATGCCGAATCGCATGCTGCTCGGCGTGCGCATGCAGCAGGCGATGCTGGACAGCCAGCGGCGCGGCACCTCGCTGGCCGTCGCCTATCTCGATCTCGACGGCTTCAAGGCCGTGAACGATCGTAACGGCCACGATGCCGGCGATGCACTGCTGGTCGTCGTCGCGCAGCGCATCAAGTCCGCCCTGCGCGAATGCGACACTCTGGCGCGTATCGGCGGCGACGAGTTCGTCGCCGTCATGGCCGACCTCGAACGCCCGGAGGCCTGCGAAGTCCTGCTGGAGCGGTTGCTCGCGGCGGCCGCGGCGCCGGCGAAGGTCAACGGCGTCGAACTTCAGGTATCGGCGAGCATCGGGGTTACGTTGTACCCGCGCGACGGTTCGGGCGCCGACCAGTTGATGCGTCATGCCGATCAGGCCATGTATCAGGCCAAACAGGCCGGCCGCAATCGCTATCACGTCTTCGACGTCGCCCAGGATGCCGCCGTGCGGGTCAAGCGCGAATCCATAGAGCATATCCGCCAGGCGCTCGCGCAGCGCGAGTTCGTCCTCTACTATCAGCCGAAGGTGAACATGCGCAGCGGCGCTTTGGTCGGCGTCGAGGCTTTGATCCGCTGGCAGCATCCCGAACACGGCATCCTTTCGCCGGCAGCCTTCCTGCCCTTGATCGAGGATCAGGCGATCGGCATCGCGCTCGGCGAATGGGTGATCGAGGCGGCGCTGGCGCAGATGGAAGCGTGGCGCGCCAAGGGTTTTGAGATCGCCGTCAGCGTGAACATCGGCGCGCAGCACCTGCAACAGGACAATTTCGTGACGCGCCTGACGGACATGCTGAACCGGCATCCGCGCGTTTCGCCGGGTTGCCTGGCGCTGGAAATTCTCGAGACCAGCGCGCTGGAGGATGTGGTGCGGGTTTCCGAGGTGATGCGGGTCTGCCAGGCCATGGGCGTGACGTTCGCGCTCGACGATTTCGGCACCGGCTATTCATCGCTGACCTATCTCCGCCGGCTGCCGGCCGAGACGCTGAAGATCGACCAGACCTTCGTGCGCGACATGCTCGAAGATCCGGACGACATGGCCATCGTCGAAGGCGTAGTCGGGCTGGCCAACGCCTTCCATCGCGCCCTCGTCGCCGAAGGCGTCGAAACCGTGGCGCATGGCGAGGCCTTGTTGCGCTTGGGCTGCACGGTCGCGCAGGGCTATGCGATCGCGCGGCCGATGCCGGCGGCGGAGCTGACGGGCTGGGCGGTCGGCTGGCGTCCCGATCCGCGCTGGACGGGCTCGGCGCAAGGCTGAGCGCGCCAGCGTCCGCGCATCAGCGACGCTTCAGGGTCAGATTCTCGCTCCACAGCTGGGTGTTCTCGATGAACAGATAGGCCATCGTCGCCATCAGTTGCAGCGTCTCCCTGGTGTGCGGCATGTCCTTGAAGAGCTCGATGGTATGGCTGATGGCGACAATCTTCATCGCGTCGTAATTCAAGCCTTCCCAGTCGAGCGGCTTGTCGAGCGCGGTTTCGTCGACGAGATCCGAGAGCAGTTCCACCAGATTGACGGATGTTTCCATGACGGCCTCCGCTGGATGATGTGGCGTTTTCAGTATGACACGCCTGCGGACGGATGGCATCGTGTGGATGACATGCGGCAGGGCAATCGAATTTGGAAATAGATCCCTCTCCCCCAACGCGTTTGTTGGGCGAGAGGGTTGGGGAGAGGGGGTTGAATCGGCGGAGCCTTGGTCGACGCCCCCGCACCCGGGCCCGCGCCCCCCGTGCCGGGGGAGAGGGGAAAATTCTAAATGCGATTGCACTGTGACATGTGCTGAATGAACAGGGCCGCGATGGCGGCCCTGTTGATGTACTGCGCGACGCGCAGTGAGCTACTTTTTCGCGTCGGCGGGCTTCGCTGCTTTGGCGTCGCTCTTCATCTTGTCGACGATTTCCTTGAATGCGGCCTCCTGGCTCTGTGGCGTGACGATCTGCTCGGCGGCGGGTTTGGCGTCGGTCTTCGGGGCGGATGGCGCGGCAGCGAGGGCGCTGGAGGCGAGGGCGGCAGCGAGCAGGGCGGAAAGCAGCTTGTTCATGGTGTTCCTTCGTGGCGACTATGGGAGATTCAAGGATGTTCGTGACAACAAAAAAGGCAGGGAGGCCGTGGCCCGCCCTGCCTGTTCGATGAAATGCGTGCGTCTTACTTCGTGCCCGTGGCGGCCTTGGCCTTGGCGGCATCAGAGTCGACCTTGGCCTTGGCGATGATTTCCTTCATTGCGGCGGCATCGCTCTGCGGCGTGACGAGTTCGCCGACGGCGGAGGACTTGCCGGCGGCGGGAGCAGCAGCGGTCGCTGGCGCGGTCGCCGCCGCAGCTGGCTTGGCGGCAGCGGCAGGCTTGGGGGCGTCGGCGGCGAAGGCGGGGCTGACGAGGGCGGCGGCGAGCAGAACGGACAGCAGTTGGTTCATGGCGGTTCCTGTTTTCTGTGAGTTGAAATTGGCGGGTGGTCCGGCCGGACGGCAGTCGTCCCGGGCGGGTGATGAGACGGCGGAATTATATCGGGAAGAGGCCACCTTGCGCCCGGTCAGACGCTCTCGCGCAGTTGCAGGAAGCGCTCGCCGCTGACGTGCACGAAGATGCCCTCGCAACTGGCGGTGACGACGCCGTTGGCGCGGATCTCGCCGGTCATGATGTTGCGGCGTCCGCGCACTTCCTTGACGCGGCCGATCAGTTCGAGCTCGGTGTTGAGCGGCGTCGGCAGGTGGAAGCGGACGTTGATCGAGCCGGTGACGCCGGGCTGGCCGGTCATGATCTGGGCGATGCCAAGAAAGTGGTCGAACAGCGCGCAGACGAAGCCGCCATGCACCGTGCCGGGCGGGCCTTCGTAGGCCCAGCCGAGCGTGGCGCGGCCGTGGCCGCAGCCGGACTCGCCGTCGACCCAGGTGACGAGCGGCGCGGCGATCGGATTGCACTTGCCGTCCATCGGGCTCAGCTCGTAGCTGAGGCTGCGCCAGGTGCCGTAGCGGCCATTCTCGGCCTGCTCGAAGGCCTTGCGGCCGAGGATGCGCGGCGTGCGGTTGAGTGCCGCATTCTGCTCGCGCAGGCTGGCGGCGGCGGCGCGCAGGGTCGCCGCGTCGCTGGTCGAGGTGACCAGGGTTTCGGTGAGTTGCCGGATGGCGTCGGCGAGTTCGCGTTTCGCCAGCCACTCGTCATCGAGCGGTGGCTTGATATCGGGTGAGGTGAAGGGATTCAGAACATCCGGTGCTGCGTCGCTCATGGGCCAATTCCTGATTTCCTGCGTGCGTATGCCGGTCAACTTCGTTCCGGCGCCGCCGTCGGGCGGTTCCCGGGCGGCGAAAAGCCTGCATTCTCGCATGGCGCGGCCGCTTCGAGGATGATGACGGGGACGTCGCGTCCGCTGCGATCCGCGACCTCCTGCCAGGGTGGGAAGTATTCGGTGAGCATGGGCCAGTAGCGGGCCTTTTCCTCCTTGGTGGCGACGCGCAGCATCATCTCCTGGCGCTGGCCGCGGCGTTCGATGGTGACGCGCGGATTGACGCGCGCGTTCCTCAGCCAGAGCGGGTCTTCGTTACTGCCGCCGTTGGTGCCGACCAGAAAAATGCGCTCGTTGTCCTGCACGTAGAAGGTCGGGACCGTGCGGGGCAGTCCGCTCTTGTGGCCGATGGTGGTCAGCAGCACGATCGGCTTGCCGAGAAAGCTGTTGCCCAGCCGGCCGCCGCTGAGCTTGAGTGTCAACATCTGGCCGGTGGTGACGAGCTTGCGGCCGAACTTGAAGCGCACGCGTTGTTTGTCGGTGAAGATTTCGGTGTTGCCCGACTTGCTGTAGAGGCTGCCGGGCTTGCCGAGGGTGAAGATATGCAAGGCATTGAAGGCCGCGAGCTTGGCGGCTTCGGTGAAGTGTTTCAGTGTCATGTCGGTGCTCCCTGAGCGAGTGTGGTGCTCTTCGTGGCGGACGTCGTGGCCGGTTCGAGGATGACGACCGGAAACTTGCGCGTGCTGCGGTCCTCGACTTCCTTCCACATCGGGAAGTGCGCCGTCATGATCGGCCAGTACTTCTCCTTCTCTTCCGCGCTCGCCACGCGGCAGCGCATGGCCTGCTTGCGGCCGCGCAGATTGATGCTGACGGTCGGCGAAGCCAGCGCGTTTTTCAGCCAGATCGGGTCTTCCGAGAGGCCGGCGTTCGAGGCGACGAGGAAGAAGCGGTCGCCCTCACGCATGTAGTACATCGGCAGGGTGCGCGGCTTGCCGGTCTTGCGGCCGACGGTGGTGAGCAGCAGCACTTCGCGGCCGAGGAAGCTGTTGCCGAGTCGGCCGCCGGTGAGTTTGAGCAGCCAGAGGTTGCCCGACGTGATGACCCTGCGGAAGAACTTGAAGCGCGATTCCTGATCGCGTGTGTAGCGGTTGCTGACCGACAGGTCGAGCTTGCGGCCGAGAGCGACGAGGTGAATGATCTGAAAGATGACTTTCTGGATGCGGCCTTCGCGTCCGAGGTTGTACATGGTTGCTCCTCCTGTCCTGTCAGTGCTCGTTGCGTATGATCGGCAATGCAACGGCCGGAACGGTCGGGGCCGCATTGCCCTGCCCGCGCCCCGGACGCTTTGCGTCGCGGCGACACGCGTCTTTTGCTTGGTTTTTTTACGGATCGAGAATAGCAGCCGGAAATTCGGCGCAACCGCCAGTTTCCCCAAAATGGGGGAATCATCGGCGACGTCGCCCCGAAGGCGGAATGCGATGGCGACGCCGCCGGTTTAAAATCTTCGTGGTTGGCGGTTCGTCCGCCGCCTTTCGGCATTTCAAGAGATTGCTCATGAATCGTGTTTCGCAGACGGTCCGCGGCCTGGCCCTGACCCTGGCGGTCTTCAGTTCAACGGCGGCGCCGGCCGGCGAATTCGTCAATCATGTTGGCATGCGTTTCGTCGACATTCCCGCCGGCCATTTCTTCATGGGATCGTGCAAGTTCGCGCCGGGCCAGGCGGCCAGCAGCGCGGCCTGTCCGTCCGGAGCGGGCACAGATCCCGAGGCTTACGCCGACGAGACGCCGCAGCATCGCGTCGCCGTCGATGCTTTCCAGATGGGGCGCACCGAGGTCACCCTGGGGCAGTTCAAACGCTACATCGCGGAGAGCGGCAACACTCAGTTGCTCGACGAGGAGTTCCGCAAGGCCAACGAAGGGCAGGGCGATGCGACGCCCGTCGTTCATGTCAGCTGGCACGATGCGCAGGCGTTCATCGAGTGGCTGAATCGCGGCAAGCCGAAGGGCGACGCCGGCCGCTATCGTCTGCCCAGCGAAGCGGAGTGGGAGTACGCGGCGCGCGGCGGTACGACCACGCGCTATTACTTCGGCGACGCCATCGAGAAGCGGCTGGGCCTGCATGCCTGGTACGACAAGAACGCCGGCAACCGCCAGCGCGTCGTCGGCGGCAAGAAGCCGAATGCCTTCGGACTCCACGACATGCTCGGCAATGTCTGGGAATGGACCGGGGACTGCTGGAACGAGAGCTACCAGGGAGCGCCCGCCGACGGCAGCGCCTGGACGCAGGGCGACTGCGACAAACGCGTCGTGCGCGGCGGCTCGTGGTACGACGTGCCGCTCTATCTGCGCGCCGCGGCGCGCTTCGGCGACCGCGCGACGCGGCGCATCAACTACACCGGCTTGCGGGTGGTGCGCTCGCTGCCGTGACTCCGGAGCATGACGCCGTCGCGGACTCCTGACGCTCGGGGCTCGCTTGCTTTGAAGTTGCACACCGCCACCGCCTTGTCGTTCCTGATCCGCGTGCCCTCAATCCTTCGAGCGATCGAATAGCCGGCGGGCCAAGGGGGATCGCGATCTCGACTCGGCGATAGGGAGATTAGGGCGCTGTTGCGGGTACTTTCGCCCACGAGTGGCGGCAGATGTTCGTTTCGATCCGGGGGCAGCATCCTTCTTGCGATGGTCATGTCATTTTTTCGTTTACGCCGTTTTTACACGGTGCACGCCAGAATGCGAGACTCGGCTTGGGAGGTGGCATGGTTCCGGATGCGGATTTCGCGGCGAAGCTTGGGCGCTACGCGCTGGCGCTGGGCGCTGGCGCCCTGACGACCGGCCTGTCGTTGCCCCTGCACGGGGTCGTCGATCCGGCCAACATCGCGCTGTTGTTCGTTCTCGCGGTGGTGCTGGTCGCCGCCCGGCTCGGCAGGGGGCCGGCAGTCGCCGCCTCGTTCTTCGCCGTGGCGTGTTTCGATTTCTTTTTCGTGCCGCCGCGATTCTCGTTCACCGTGGCGCATGCGCAGTACCTGATTACCTTTCTGGTCATGCTGGCGGTGTCCTTGATTGTCACGCATCTGACGAATGCGTATCGCGACAAGGCGAGCGAGGCCGACACCCGGGCGCGTGAGGCCTCGATGTTGCATCGGCTGGCCAGCGCCCTGGCCGGGGCGATGACGGTGGCGCAGGTTGCCGAGCAGTTGAAGTCGATCGGCCAGGAGGGGCGCTACCATCTCGTTGCACTCTGCGTTCCGGCGGAGTCGGAACGGCTGCAGGTCGCCGCATCCGGCGATCCGGGCCTTGGCGGCGGGGAAGACGAAATCGCCGCGCGGGTCTACCGCGACGGTCGGGTCGTCAGGCTCGATGCCGCCGATGGCAGCAGCGATGCGGTGGTGTGGCTGCCGCTGCAAGGCGCGACGCGGCGGCGCGGGGTGCTGGCGATCCGCGCCCGCGCGGCGTCGTCTGACGCCGAGATGGCCTTGCTGACTTCGATCGCCGCCTTGGCGACGACGGCGCTGGAACGCATCCATTTCGTCGCGGTGGCGCAGGCGACGACGCTCGAAATCCAGGCGGAGCGGTTGCGCAACTCCATGCTGTCGGCGTTGTCGCACGACTTGCGCACTCCGCTGACGGTGTTGTACGGCCTCGCCGATGCTCTCGCCGCCGGCGAAGGCTTGACCGCCGAACAGCAGGCGATGGCGGCGACCTTGCGCGATCAGAGCCACCGGCTGCATCGCATGGCGGATAACCTGCTCGACATGGCCCGCTTCAGCACCGGGCGGTTCACCCCGAGCTGCGACTGGCAGTCGATTCCGGAACTGGTCGGCGCCAGCGTCCGGGCCATGTCGCCATGGCTCGATCCGGCGCGGCTGCGCTTTCACTGGGCGGACGATCTGCCGCTCGTCCAGGTCGATGCCGTGCTGATGGAGCGGGTGTTCTGCAATTTGCTGGAGAACGCGATCAAGTATTCGCCTGCTGGCGCGCACATCGATGTCGGGGGCCATGTGGAGGCGAGCGACAATGGCGGCGATGGCGGCGGCGCGGCGCGTTTGCATGTCTGGTTCGACAACCCGGGCGAGGGTTTTCCCCGCGACCGGCAGGCCCGTGTGTTCGATGCCTTCGAGCGTGGCCGCAGCGAGTCGTCGATCCCCGGCGTGGGGCTGGGGCTTTCGGTGTGCCGCACGATCGTCGATGCGCATGGCGGCGCGATCCGGGCGAGCAACCGGACGGGCGGCGCGCGCGTGACGCTCGAACTGCCGCTGGCGGCGACGCCGGCGATACCGGCGGAACCCGGCGAGGGAGAGACGACATGACGACGCCGCGCAGCATCTGGGTGGTCGAAGACGAACCGGCGATCCGGCGTTTCGTGCGCGACGCCTTGCGTCGCGAAGGGTTTGTCGTCGGCGAGGCCGAGAGCGTGGCCGGCGCGCTGGCCGATGTCGCCGAGCAGCGGCCGGATCTGGTGATTCTCGATCTGGGGCTGGCCGATGGCGACGGTCTGACCTTCATCCGGGAATACCGACGCTGGTCGCAGCGGCCGATTCTGGTCCTGTCGGCGCGTCTCGCGGCGGAGGACAAGGTCGCGGCGCTGGATGCCGGCGCCGACGATTTTCTGAGCAAGCCGTTTTCCCTGGCCGAGCTGCTGGCGCGTCTGCGCGCGCTGCTGCGGCGCGCCGAACTCCACGGCGGCGAAGACGACCGCGCCGTCGTCAGCTTCGGCGAGGTCGTCGTCGATCTGGCGCGTCACGAGGTGCGGCGCGGCGGCGAGCTGGTACGCCTGACCGCGCTGGAGTATCGCCTGCTCGCGGTCTTCGCCGCCAATCCCGGCAAGGTGCTGACGCATCGCTATCTGCTGGGCGAGGTCTGGGGCGGCGGGCACGCCGATGACAGTCACTACCTGCGCGTTTATGTTGGCCATCTGCGCCAGAAGCTGGAGGCCAACCCGGCCTTGCCGGCGCATCTGCTGACGGAGATCGGCATCGGCTATCGTTTTGTCATCTGAGTCGTCCAACCTGTTTCGTTTGATCGAGGAACCACGCATGACCCAATCTCCCCATGTTCCCAGGAGCGGTGTATTCGCCCTGGCGCTCGCCGCGCTCGGCGTGGTGTATGGCGACATCGGCACCAGTCCGCTCTACGCCTTCAAGGAAGCCTTTGCCGGCGCGCATGGCCTGGCGCCCAGCGAAGCCAACGTGCTGGCGGCGCTCTCCGCCTTGTTCTGGTCGGTCATGCTGATCGTGTCGATCAAGTATGTGGCCATCGTGCTGCGCTTCGACAATGACCGGGAAGGCGGCGTCCTGGCGCTGACCGCGCTGGCGCATCGGCTCGCGCATGGCGGCGGCCGCTGGGCCGGCGGCGTGATTCTCGCCGGCATCTTCGCCGCTGCGCTGTTCTATGGCGACGCCATCATCACCCCGGCGATCTCGGTGCTATCGGCGGTGGAGGGCATTTCCGTGGTGACGCCGCGCCTCGAACACGCGGTCGTGCCGATCACCCTGGCGATCATCGTCGCGCTGTTTTCGATCCAGCGCTTCGGCACCGGCCGGGTTGGCGGCCTGTTCGGACCGATCACGGTGCTGTGGTTCCTCACGCTGGCGACGCTCGGCCTCATGAGCATCGCGCAAACCCCCGGCGTGCTGCGCGCGCTCGATCCTTCCCATGCCTTCGTCTTTGCCGCGGAAAAGCCGGGCGCGGCGTTCCTGCTGCTGTCGGCGGTATTTCTGGCGCTGACCGGCGGCGAGGCGCTGTATGCGGACATGGGGCATTTCGGCGCGCGTCCCGTCCAGCTGGCCTGGTACGGACTGGTCTGCCCGGCCCTGGTGATCAACTATTTCGGTCAGGGCGCCCTGGTCATGCGTCAGCCGGAGGCGGCGGCGAATCCCTTCTATCTGCTGGCGCCCGACGTTTTCGTGCTGCCGCTGGTGGTGCTGGCGACGGCGGCGACGGTGATTGCCTCGCAGGCAACCATCACCGGCGCCTATTCCATGACCCTGCAGGCGTCGCGCCTCGGCTACCTGCCGCGTGTGCGGATTCTGCACACCTCGGATAGCGAGCGCGGGCAGATCTACATTCCTTCCGTCAACTGGCTGATGCTGGCGGCCGTGGTCTGGCTGGTGATCGAGTTCCGCTCCTCGGGTGCGCTGGCGGCGGCGTATGGCATCGCCGTCTCGGGGACGATGATCATCACCACGCTGCTGACGCTATTCATCGCCGTGCTCCTGCGCAAGCGGTTTCGCCTGCCGCTGGTCGCGGCGCTGGGGCTGTTCCTCGTCCTCGAACTGCTGTTCTTTGCTTCCAATCTGACCAAGATCGCTGATGGCGGTTGGCTGCCGATGGTGCTCGGGCTGGGTATCTTCACCTTTCTGACCACCTGGAAGGAAGGCAGTGGCATGGTCGCCGAGCAGCGTCGCCGGATCGACATTCCGATGGCGGATTTCGTCGGCATGCCCGCCCCCGATGTGCCGCGCGTGGCGGGAACGGCCGTGTATCTGACCTCCGACCCCGACATCGTGCCGAGTGCGCTGTTCCACAACCTCAAGCACTTCAAGGTGATGCACGAGCAGACCGCGTTCCTCAACGTGATCAACGAGGATGTTCCATGGGTGGCCGATGCGGAGCGGGTCAGCGTGCGGGCGCTGGGGCCGTCGCTGTATGCCATCGCCGTGCGCTTCGGCTTTCGCGAGGATCCCGACGTGCCGGCCGCGCTGAAGCATGTCGCAGCGGCCGGACTGGAGTTCGAACCGATGGCCACGACCTACTTCGTTGCGCGCTCGATGATCGTCGATGGTCCGGGAGAACTGCCGGCCTGGCGCTGCGCCCTGTATGCATGGATGACGCGCCAGTCGGAAAGCGCCGCCAGCTATTACCGCCTGCCGGCCAATCGCGTGGTCGAGGTCGGCACGCAGGTGATGCTGTAATTGCCGATGCCCCGAGAAGTGCTTCAACACTTGTTCTTCAGGCAAGTGATGTGCTGTTGCAGCGATTGCGAGTGTCGGTTCAGTTCTGCCAGCCCATCTCCGGCAGCACCTGCAACAGCGGGCCGAGCCGGCCGAGATCGACGTGATTGATGAGGAAGAACAGCAGCGAGGCGACGAGGATGTTCTTGATGCCCACATAGGCGGCCATGTCGGCCCAGCTGGCCTGGCGGAAGCGCCGTTCCCACCACGGGCCTTCGCGCACGACGGGCTTGGTGTTCATGCGCACGGCGATTTCGTAGGCGCTCCAGGCCAGCCACCAGCCGAGGATTTCCAGAGGTTCCAGTCTGCCGGCGGCGCCGAGCAGCCAGGCCCAGGTGACCAGCGCCGCGAGCGCGATGCCGATGGTGTTGGCGAGGATGTCGCCCTTCTCGATGCGGCCGCGCCAGGGGAACAGGTCGAGCAGTTCGGCGCCCATCCAGCCGGCCACGCTGAGGCGTTGCGGTGTCGCCGGGGCGGCTGCGGTCACGGGAACGATCGGGATGTAATAGCCGTTGGCGCCGATCGGCGTCAGCGGCTGACCGGCCTTGCCGCGCTGCTTGCGCTCTTTCGCGAGCGGCGGGCAGGCGTGGTCGTCGTAATACAGCACCATGCAGTCGAGGCAGAGCAGGCATTCGCGCTGATCGATGCGGCCGCTGGTGCGGTCGATGGCCAGCGATTCGCAGCCGACCGCGCAGGCCTTGCAGGGGCCGCATTCCTGCTTGCGCTTGATGCCCCACCAGCGGAAGGTTGATGGCACGGCCAGCGCCGCGCCGAGCGGGCAGAGGTATTTGCAGAAGGGCCGCTCGATGAACACGGCCGCGACGAGCAGCAGGCTCCAGAAGACGATGAAGGGCCAGCCGCGGTTCCAGACGCCGACAAGGAAGGTGGTCTTGAAGGGTTCGATTTCGGCGAGCTGTTCGGCGAGCTCCAGCGAGTGGAAGGAGGCGACCAGCAGCACCATGAAGACCGCGTACTTGAGCCATTTCAGCTTGTCGTGAACGGCGTCCGGCAACTGGCCCTGCCAGCGCTTGAGCCCGACCTTGCCGGCGATCTTGTGGATCAGTTCCGTCATCGTGCCGTAGGGGCACATCCAGCCGCAGAACATGCCGCGTCCCCAGAAGAACACGGTGACGAGGATGAACCACCAGAACAGGAAGATGAACGGGTCGGAGAGGAACAACGGCCATTCCCACTTGAAGAGCAGGGCGTGGATCAGCGTCATCACCTGGGTGATCGAGGGCTGCGCCATCAGGTCGAAGCCGACGAAACCGATGGCGACGAGCCACAGCGCGTATTTGGGCAGCGAGACCCAGCGCTTGTCCTTGTGCGAGGCGCGTCGAACCAGCGTGTCGCGCGCGGCATAGACGCCGCCGGCTGCCGCCAGGAACAGGATGAACAGGGCGATTTCCAGCGGTCGGCTCTTCCAGACGCGCAGCCAGGTCGGGTCGGGCGGCGTGTAGGCGGGACGGCCGCCGTCGAGGTGGCGCGCCGGCAGCCAGTATTCCTGCTCGAAATTGGTGAAGACGATGGCTCCGGCTCCGGCCCCGGTCTTCCTGTCGGTCTTGCTGCCGCGGAATACCAGACGCCACGGATAGGCGGCGGAGAAGTTCGCGCTGCGCAGGATGAAGATGGCGGCTTCGGAGTAGGGCGGGGCCTTTGGGGCGCGGATGCCTTCGAGGAGCAGCGAGTCGATGTCGCGGAAGGTGAACGAGTCCATGTCCTGGCCGACCAGGATGCGGTCGAAGATGCCGCCATGGACGAAGCCGACGCCCTTGAACGAGGTCGCGCCGCTGCCGATCACGAAGATGGCATGCTCGTCCTTCTTGAGGCGCGACATGAGGTTCTCGTAGCCGGTCTCGCCGAGCACGCCGCGGCCGACGTCGGGCGCGTTGAGGTAGCCGAAATACAGGTCCATGTAGGGCTCGTCGCTGGCCGGCAGGCCGACCTGGCCGGGCTCCACGGTCAGGCGCCGGATGCTGCCTTCCGCCAGCAGCGCCGGCCAGTCGAGGAGGGGCGTCGCGGAGGGCGGCAGGAGCTTCGCGGGGGGGCGCTCCGCGCTCTTGAGGATGCCGACCTGCCGGGCGATCGCCATGCCCGAATGCAGCACCACCTGGTTCTGGGAGATCACCGTCACCGTGGCGCCGCTGATGGCGTCGAGGCCGATGACGCCTTCGTTGGGGCGCGATTCGCCGATTTCGATCTTGTCGCCGACGTATTTTCCGACGTACTGGTTGATGAAGCGGATCAGCACGCTTTCCGGGATGCCGGAGAGCAGCAGCGGCTCCGAGTGCTTGAGGATGCGGATGCCGGTGATGACGCCCTTGGGGTCCATGCCGATCAGGGTGATCACCGGCTTGCCCGAATAGCCGGGGATGTCGACGATGTCCGTGGACAGGAAGACGTAGCCGACCAGGCGCTTGCGCGCCCCTTCCGCCTGGTAGCCTTCGACATACGGCGGCTTGCCCAGACGCGGCGAGAAGCTGTCGGCGCCGGGCAGCACTTCGGCGCAGGGCGCGTGGGCGCACATGTCCGCTTCGCTGAACAGTTGCGGCGGCAGCTGCACGGCAAAGGAACTGGCGAGCGCCCGTGTGGCCGGGAATAGCGCCGTCGCCAGGATCAGCATCAGGGCAATGGCGAGACGCCTCAGCGCGGCGGCAGGCAGTCCGTCGAGAGACAGTTTCATCATGATCCTGGCGTGGGTGGGCCGGGAATTTTAATCGAGTCGCGTCGATGCATGGACGGCCGATCGGGACGGGGTGCGGTCGATGTCCCCAAAGGGGGGAATGTCGCTGCGAGCAGGCGAGCTTTGTGCCTCTGCTCGGCGGCAAGCAGGGCATCGCATGCACTGCACTTCTGCCCTCTCCCACAAGTGGGAGAGGGGCTGGGAGAGAGGGTGTTCTAAATGAATTCGGCATTCATGAGGTTACCCTGATTCGGCATGCCAGACCATCCATGAACGCCGCAGTCGTTGTAACATGTCGGGGCTATCACTTTAGGATAATGGATGCTTGTATCCGGCGCGTCTGTTTCCTTACCTCATTCAGGGCTTGCCAATGAAGAATAAACATCTCTTGACCTTCTCCTGCCTGGCGGCGTTGGGCTGCATTCCAGGCGCTGCAGGCGCTGCCGAGGATGATGCGCTGATGACGCAAAGCCGGCCGTCGGCGGAGCGCCCCCTGGGACATGGGCGAAGCGCGGTGTGGACGCTGCCTGTCGTCGCGACTCAGTACCAACCCGCGCAGCCGACGCCGGCCATGCTGGCCGCGTTGAAGGCGCAGCAGGACGGTCGCTTTCTCGATGCGCTGATCCTGCTCGACGAGGAAACCCGGCGTGGGGCGGCCACCCCCGAGCTCAACCTGTTGCGGGCGAGCTTCCTGTTGCAGGGGGATCAGTCCGCACCGGCCGTCGACAGCCTGAAGCCCCTGCTCGCGGATCCCCGGCATGGCGCCAATGCGTGGGCGCTGACCGCCATGGCGCTGTTGCAGCAGGGGCAGGCAGGCGCGGCGCTCGAAGCGGCGCAGCGCGCGAACGGCGTCGCTGATGGAATGCTGCCGCGTCTGGCGTTGTCGTATGCGTTGCAGGGAGAGGGGCGTCTGGCGGAAGCGCGCGCAACGATGCGGGACTTCAATGCCCGCGGCGCCGGTTCAGCGATCGCCCTGGCGCGCGAGGCGGAACTGGCGCTGACGGTCGATGATCCCGCGGCCAGAACATTGGCGGCGCGGGCGCAGGCGGCCGACGCCGGGCATCCCTATGTCGTCGCGGTCGGCGGCCTGGTGGCGCTGATCGACGGAGACGCCCGTGCCGCCCGTGCGGCGTTCGAAACGGTCTTGCGACGAGATCCCCGGGATGCCAAGGCGCTGTTCGGTCTTGGCCTGGCGGAAGTCAGGCTGGGGAATTTCGAGTCGGGGCAGGAAAAACTGCTGGCGGCGAATGAGGCAGATCCGGGCAACGCCCTGATACTGACCTATCTGGGGCGCTCGCAGCTCAACCTCGACCAGGCCGGCGCGGCGCGGGCGAGTTTGCGCCAGGCGCAGCAGGCCGACCCCAGGGATCCCGTGCCGTGGCTGTATCAGGCGCAGCTCGAACTGAAATCAAACCAGCCGCAGGCGGCGCGCGCCAGCCTGGACGAAGCGAAGTCCCGCCTGGCCTATCGCGCCGTGTATCGCGGCGAGCGCTTGCTGAAGGAGGACGAGGCGCTGTTGCAGGCCAATCTCGCCGAGGCGCAGCGTCAGTTGGGTCTCGAAACCCTGGCATTCGAAACCCTCGCGAATGGTCTCGGGCCGCAGAGCGCCGCCCGGCTGCGCAATCAGGCCGATGTCCTGCAGGGGCAGCGTTTCGGCGAATCGGCGCGGCGCAGCCTGCTGCTGCAAAGCCTGTTCAACGACAAGCCGGGCAATCTGCCGGCCGCCCTTGATGTCTATGGCGACGGCGCCGGCATGACCGGGGCGAGCACGCCGCAGCGCGGCTTCATCGGCGAGCTGAGCGCAACGCAGGCCAGCTACAACAACTACGATCAACTGTTCAGCCGGCGCGCGCGGCTCGACGTCGATGTCCATGCCGGCAGCCGCAACAGCGCGGGCGGGCAGGTGCGCGCGGGCATCGGCAGCGAGACCCTGGGCATCGGCGTCGCCCATATGCAATTCAGCACCGACGGCTTCGCGCCGTACGAGAATCTCGACAACCGCGCCCTGCATGCCGTCGTCCAGTGGCGGCCGGGCCTTGCCACGCAACTGTTCCTGTCGCGGCAGAATTTCGATTCGGACTGGGGCGGCGTCTTCTATCCGGCGCAGCCCTGGGCCGTGTCGGCCATGCTCGCCGACAGCAGCCAGGTGACGCGCCTTGGTGTGAGTCACCGCCTGGCGGAGGATGGCAGCCGCGAGATTCGCGCCCTGCTGAGCCGCCAGCAGACCGACCAGGCCGTCCGGTCGATGGCGCCCTATGTCGGCGCAAGCAGCGCCCACAGCGCCGAACTCCAGTATCGCCAGAGCGGCTCTTCCCATGCCGCGCAATGGGGCGCGCAGCAGACGCGCAGCGATACGGTTTTTACTTATGACGGCGGTGGGTCGAGCGCCTACACGCTCACCGCGCGGCATGCCTACGCGGCCTGGCAACAGCGGCTGAATCCGGCCTGGCAGGTCGAGGCGATCCTCGGCTGGGGGGGGCTCGACAACCTTGGCGCTGATGCGCGCACCGCAACGCGGTTGAAGCGCTGGCTACCGCACCTCGGCGCGGTCTACTCGCCCGACGCGGCGAGCCATGTGCGCCTTGCCGCCTGGCAGGGCATGGGCATCCCGGCGCTCGGCGACGCCACGCTGGCGCCGGTCAGCCTGGCCGGCATCCTGCTGGCGCGCCCGGATGACATCGTCGCCAACGGTCGCCTGACGCGTGCGCTGGCGCTGGCTTTCGACCGGCAGCTGGCGGCCGACTGGCTGCTGACCGGCGAGGCGCGGCGGCGCAAGAACGATCAACCCGGTGTTGAATACGACTATGCTTCCGAGGCGTCGCGGAATATTTTTCACTACTTCCGCGTTAACGATGCCAAACTCACGCTGCAATGGCAGCCGCGGGCGCTGCCGTGGCTCGTGAGCCTCGCCCATGAATACGAGCGCCTGCGCAATGACGAAAGAATCGGCGGGCTCGATTCCCTCGACGCACAGCGCTTGCGCGCGCAACAGCTCGAACTGCGCTGGTTCGCCGCGCCGCAACTCACGGCGAATCTGGCGTTGAGCCACAACCGCGTCGTCGGCAGCCAGAATGCGACCAGCACGGAAACCTGGACGACCGTCTTCCCGGAGTACCGGAGCCGCTTTAACCAGGTCGATGCCAGCATGAACTGGAGATTCGGCGGGGATGGCGGCTCGCTGACGGCCGGCGTGCGCAACGCCGCCGACCGGCGGGTGGAATATGTCGAGATCGACAAGCTGAATCCGCGCTTCAGCAGCGGGCGGCTGATCTATGCCAGAATGAAACTGACCTGGTGAGCGCCTGCTTGGTGAGCTTTGAGGCCGGGTCGGGAATATCTCTCAATCGACAAGAAAGGGATCACCATGAAGAAGCTGTCGTTTTTGCTGGCCATGATTGCCTTGCCAGCTTGGGCCGCCGATACGGCGCCCACCGCTGAAAGGGGCATGAGCATCGAACTGAAGGGTCCGGCGCCGAGCGTGTCGGCGCTGGTCGCCGATCTCGAAAAAAACGCAGCTTACAAGGACGCCGGCTGCGCCGCCAGGACTGGCAAGGCCGGCAAGAAAGCCAGGATCGCCTGTGCCCGCGCCGACGGCGCATTGCTGACGGCGCTGGGCGGCAGTGCGCCGGCCGATGTGCGCTGGACGATTTCGTCGGCCATGGCGGTCGGCGCACCGGCTGCCGCGGCTGCCCCGCTGGGCTGCCCTGTTGGTTGTTCGTACATGAGATGTCCGCCGCCGAGCGGGCCTGCTGCGTGCTGCAATACGACAACTCTCAAGGTTTGCTAG
>CAZCPD010000021.1:0-22838 GCA_964500425.1 uncultured Rhodocyclaceae bacterium | reverse complement strand
GAGGCTGCCAGGAATCTCGACGCCTCATTCAGATCGCCGTGCGTCTGGCCGCGATCAAGTGCAGCCACGCATTTACGCCAGATGAGGTCGGGCTCGCCGAGCTGGAATCCATAAAAGCTCTGCTGCCCATTGCTCACACCATGTTCCGCGCTGGCCTTGACGTATGACACTTCGCTCTTGCCCAGCTGAATCACGGCATCGCCCCAGGTTCCCAGAGACAATGGCATGCCGGCACGCGCCTGAAAGCCGAACGATGAGACCTCGATGACTTCGATGGCAACCTTTTCCTCCTCGCCATCCGCCTTGATCACGGTAATCTGCCCCGGACAGCGCACGGAAAACCTTTTATGCAGGCGCTTTTCCGCACTCGCCTTGCGATCTGGCAAGGCCGGCAGGACTTTCCGGTACTGGGGCAGATCGTAAATCGAATGCAGCAGGGATTTCTTGTGATCGTCCAGATTATGGAAACCCTGGGTGCGGACATTGAAGAAATAATCAAGTAGCTCCGGCGTGAGTACCGGATCGTTGGTCGTGTAATAGCGGCGCGTCGGCCAGTGGATATTCGGCAGCTTCAGCTCCCAGAAATAGGAGTGCAAGTTCTTGCGCGGCCGCCGGGCGCCATAACACCGCCGAAAGATTTCCGGCGCCTGCTTGAGGTCCAGCACCGCTCCAACAGCCGGCGCGCCATTGGCAAAGTCATACTTCTCGACGACTTTCGCCGTCAGCCGTTCGAAGAACAGCAGCGACTCGTACATCTCGATCCGGTTCGGATTCACCGCGATCACGATGTGTCGCGTATCGAAGAAGGTCGTGCAGTATTCGCGCATGAACTTCATCAGTGGAAACAGGATCATGCCGCCCGTCTTGCGGAAATCCGGATGCACCGCGAGCGCGGAAACCTCGGCGATATTGCCTTCCTTGCGGCGCACACCGGACAAATCGAAGATGCTTTGCAGCGGGAAGCCCAGAGCGCTCTCGCGGATCAGCGAAAGAGTGCCAACCACGACCCCGTCGTATTTGGCACAGAGCGTCGTCGTCGTCGGCAGGGCGTGATAAATGGTGACGCGCATGCCCGACGGATCAGGCTTCATGAAACCGCTTTCGACATACGCGTCATGCAGCAGGGTGAAGCAGGCCTCGAGTTCTTCCCGCGTTTCGGCAATCTTCAGTTCCAGCCGCTCGGTCGGCCTGGGATCGCAGTCGACGAAGGAACGAAAAACGGCAAACCGCCACTCCCGCGGCATCCGGGCAATGCTGCGCCTGATTGCCTGATGCAACCCTTTCCTGACCAGCAGATAGACCTTCTTCAATGGCATGATCAACCCCAGACTGGAGTGTCTTCAGGAACTCCTCCGCCAGCCTCCATCATGAATCTCGCGTAGCCTTCGATAGTTGCCAGACGCAAAACAGGCGCTCGGCAAGAGTGGCTTCAAAAACAAGGAGGTGACCGACAACCCAGAGGCAAATGAATTTTCCGATCGACTATGATACTTCATCGGACTTGCCAACACATTGGTCTGAAACAGGGATATCGCCGCAGTGTGAGCGAAAAACTCTGCGGCGCCCCGAGCCAGCCTCGACCAGAACGTTCTCCCGTCGCCGCCAGTTATACTTTAGACGAGAAATATTTGCCCCCATCAAGCTCGCGCGGTATGATCTATGGCTAACTTCTGACAGCCATCATCCCAATTCCTGAACAGGGGCGGCATTTATGGACAAAGCACTGCTCGTGCATTGTTCAACCTGCACACCCGTTCGTCCGATTCGACGGATCAACATCTTGACCGAAATTAACCAGATTTGAACTTTGCCCGGCTATATTGCCGGAATCCGCCTGTTAAAGGGCGATATCGGACGAATGACGGGCATCGCGGGAAAGTTCGCAGGGGATTCATATTGATTAAGGCCACGTTCCGCTGGAACGACTCACTACAAGTTGCACTTGATTTCTGCTTCGTCGTTGGCGGCCTTCTGATATCCGTCATCGCTCTTGGTAAGGAACTGCCTGAGGATGTTGCTCTCCTGGCCCCCTTCGCATTGATGCTCGCGGCGGGAATGTTGCCGCTCAATGCCTGGCTTGGGCTGTATCAGCGAGGGCATCACCGGTCCCTCGAGAACACCCTGGCCCGCGCGACACTCGCCCTGTTTTGTTCAGTCCCGCTTTGCTATTTCCTGTTCGCCCTGCTCGACATGCCCGGCGAAAACAGTCAGCACCTCATCCTTTCGGCGAGCCTGCTGTCGATATTCCTCATGCTTGGAAATCGGGTGAGCGCCGCTCATCGCCGACCGGATATCTGGGTCAAGCATCGCGCGCTGATTTTCGGCGTTGCCGAAGAAGCAAAAATGGTCGCTGAATCGCTCCGGCACTCAGACCCGACGGTCGAACTGGTCGGCTTCTATCCAAGCTCGGTTCAGGAAGACATCCGTATCCCCCAGGACAAATTATTGTCCCGTGAAATGTCACTGACGGACACGGCAACCGCCCTCAAGGTGGACGAAATCATCGTTGCCGTGGGAGAACGACGTGGCGGAACCATGCCGCTGAGGGAACTGCTCGAGTGCCGCCTGACGGGCACCCGTGTCATGGACCTGTCGTCCCACTTCGAAAGCAGTCTCGGACAGATCAGACTCGACTCGCTGCGCGCCGGCTGGCTGATCTTTGGCGATGGCTTCAGGCAGGGATTTCTGCGCACGATGAACAAACGGATCATCGACTGCCTGGTCGCCTCCTTCCTGCTCCTGCTTGCCTCGCCCATCATGCTGGCGACGACCCTCCTGATCATCCTCGAAGACGGATTCCAGGTTTTCTATCGCCAGGAGCGCGTCGGACTGAACGGAAGGCTTTTCAATGTCATCAAGTTCCGCAGCATGCGCCGGGACGCAGAAAGTGACGGAAAACCTCGCTGGGCTACCAGCAATGACGATCGCGTCACCCGCGTCGGGCGTTTCATTCGCAAGTATCGCATCGACGAACTCCCCCAACTCTTCTGTGTCATCCGTGGCGACATGAGTCTGGTAGGCCCGCGGCCGGAGCGGCCCTATTTCGTCGATCAACTGACCAAGAAGATCCCCTTCTATGCGGTGCGTCACAGCGTCAAGCCAGGCGTTACGGGCTGGGCGCAGGTTCGCTACGCCTATGGCGCCTCGGTGGATGACGCGATTCAGAAGCTCCAATATGACTTGTTCTACGTGAAGAACCACAATGTGATTCTCGATTTCGTGATTCTTTTCGAAACAGTCAGCGTCGTACTCAGCGGCAAGGGAGCCCAGTAACCCGGCATCGCCCTTCCCCACCGAACCCCACGCACACTGAAGGAGCCGCCGCTTTCCCATCCGGATACCCGATCGTGCGCCACCCAATCCCGGCGATCGCGGCCCGGATCAAGTTGAATCCGACCTGATCAAATGGAATACAACATCTCGAACGTATCGATCTGGAGCTATGGACTGGCGGGCATCGGCTACCTGACCTTTGCCCTGTACCTCGTCGCGAGCAAACTCGCTCGCCAAGGCGAACGCTTCACGCTGACCATGCTGATCGCCGTCGGCCTGTGTAGCCTGTGGGGAATCGGCGGGCTTCTGTTTTCCCTGACCGGACAGCCGCTGTTTCTCCATCTCCACCTGTTGCTGGACACGCTGCGCTATGCGGCGTGGTATGCCTGCCTGCTCGTCCTGCTCGAACCGTTGCCGGA
Source organism: uncultured Rhodocyclaceae bacterium (assembly GCA_964500425.1). Lineage (GTDB taxonomy): Bacteria > Pseudomonadota > Gammaproteobacteria > Burkholderiales > Rhodocyclaceae > Sterolibacterium. The sequence continues at coordinate 19,146 of CAZCPD010000021.1, read as the reverse complement.
TACCGAACAAGCCGGCGGCGCGCACAACAAATGGCTCACCCGCATCGCCACCGCCATCAGCCTTATCGGTCTCGCCAGCATGGCGCTGCTCCTGATCGGAGCCTTTGGCGCCAAGACCCTTGTCGCCCGCGTGGCCCAATTCAACGCGCTGGCGATGGTGATCTTCGGGCTTTCCCTCATCGAGCAGTTGCTGAGAAACACCGCCGCCGATTCACGCTGGAACATCAAGCCATTCGGCCTCGGCCTCAGCGCCGTTTTCATTTACGACCTGTATCTCTATTCCGACGCATTGCTCTTCAACCGCATCGACGACGACGCATTCGGCATACGTGGTTTCACATATGCACTTATCATCCCCCTGCTTGTCCTGTCGATCAAAAGAAGCGGCCAGACCAAACCCCGGCTGACAGTTTCGCAAACCGTCGTATTCCACACCACGACCCTGGCGGCGGCCGGTCTCTATCTGCTGCTCGCCTCTGCCGCGGGCTATTACGTCCGCTACTTCGGCGGCACCTGGGGCGGGGCCCTGCAGCTGGCCCTCCTGTTCGCCGCCCTCCTGGCGCTTGGCGCGCTCGCCGTTTCCGGCACGATGAGGGCCAAGGTCCGGGTCTTGATCGGCAAGCATTTCTTCCGCTATCGCTACGACTATCGCGAGGAATGGCTTAAATTCACCAAGGCGCTTTCCGCCGACGGCGCCCCCCAGGAGGTCGGCCAGCGGCTGATCCGCGGCTTGGCGGACATGGTCGAAAGTCCCGCCGGCTCCCTGTGGCTCGATGACGGAACGGGGCATCGCTACGTCCAGACCGCGCGCTGGAATGTCCCCGCCGTGTCGGCTGGAGAAGCGGATGACAGCTCCATGGTCAGCTTTCTGCAAAGCGCGGGCTGGGTGGTCAACCTCGAGGAATACCGCCACATGCCCAGCCGCTACGAAGGGATCATCTTGCCCGAATGGCTGACGCAGACACCGAATGCCTGGCTGGTGGTGCCGCTCGCCACTGCCAGCAAGATGGTCGGATTCGTCGTGCTGAACACGGCGCGCACCTCGCTCGACGTCAACTGGGAAGTCAATGACCTGCTGAAGACCGCCGGCCGCCAGGCGGCGAGCTTCATCGCCCAGATCCAGGCGACCGAGGCCTTGCTCGAAGCACGCAAGTTCGACTCCTTCAACCGCATGTCCGCGTTCGTGGTGCACGACCTGAAGAACATCGTCACCCAGTTGTCCCTGATGATCAAGAACGCCGAGCGGCACCATGACAATCCCGAATTCCAGCGCGACATGCTGATGACCGTTCAGAACTCCGTGGAGCGCATGCGTCAGCTGATGTTGCAACTCCGCGAAGGCGCCACCCCGCCCGGCGTCGCCTGCGGCGTCGATCTCGCGGCGATCGTTAGGCGCATACAGGCTGCCAAGAGAGGGCAACAACCGGAGCTGGAAGTCCGCATCGCAGAGAGTCTCACCGCACGCGGCCATGAAGAGCGGATCGAGCGCGTCATCGGCCACATGGTGCAAAATGCCCTGGATGCGACAGAGGCATCCGGAACCGTCTCGCTCAATGTCGGCCGACAGGACGGCATGGCCTGCATTGAAGTCGTCGACACCGGGAAGGGAATGACCGCGGAATTCGTTCGCGAGAGACTGTTCAAGCCGTTTCAAACAACCAAGCAGGCCGGCATGGGCATCGGCGCCTACGAAAGCTTCCAGTACGTTCAGGAGCTGGGCGGAAAGATTCTGGTGGACAGCACCCTGAATGTCGGCACCCGTGTGAAAATGCTGTTGCCATTGTTCAACATCCCGAGCGGCTCAGACCTGCAACGACTGGAGACGGCATGACTTCCGAAAAACCTCGTCCCTTGCTGATCGTGGAGGACGACCTCGCCCTGCAAAAGCAGATTCGCTGGTCGTTCGACCAATACGAAACGCTACTTGCCGATGACAGGGAAAGCGCGCTCGCTCAGGTTCGCCGCCATGGCCCGCCGGTCGTGACCATGGACCTTGGGCTGCCGCCGGATGCGGATTCGGTTTCCGAAGGCTTCCTGCTCCTCGAACAAATTCTGGCACTGGCCCCCGACACCAAGGTCATCGTCCTGACCGGACAAAACGATCGCACCAATGCCCTGCGCGCAGTCGCCATGGGCGCCTACGACTTTTTCGCCAAGCCGTTCGAACCCGAAATCCTCGCCCTGACGATCGAACGCGCCTTGCGCCTCTACGACCTGCAGCAGGAAAACCGGCGCCTGCAAGCCATGCATCAGCCCGATGTCCTGTCGCATCTCATCACCCGCGATCCGATGATGCTGCGCACCTGCCGCACCATCGAAAAAGTGGCGAACAGTAGCGCCACCGTGCTGCTTCTCGGCGAAAGCGGCACGGGAAAGGAAGTCCTCGCGAGAGGACTGCATGACGCCTCGCCGCGCCGCAGCGAGCGCTTCGTCGCCATCAACTGCGCGGCCATTCCTGAAAACCTGCTGGAAAGTGAACTGTTCGGCTACGAAAAAGGCGCGTTTACCGGCGCGTCGAAGACGACTCCGGGTAAAATCGAGACCGCCCACCGGGGTACCTTGATGCTCGACGAAATCGGCGATCTGCCGATGTCGCTCCAGGCAAAGCTGCTGCGCTTCCTGCAGGAACGCGTCATCGAAAGGGTCGGCGGCCGCCAGGAAATCCCCATCGACGTCCGCATCGTCTGCGCCACCCATCAGGACCTGAAGGCCCTCACGCAGGAAGGGCGTTTCCGCGAGGATCTGTACTATCGCCTTGCCGAAATCGTCGTAGACATTCCTCCGCTGCGCAATCGCATGGGGGATGCCGCCCTGCTTGCCCACGCTTTCCTCCGACGCTTTGCCGCCGAAGAAAAGCGTGGACCGCTCGCACTGCGCGAAGATGCACTCCGCGCCATCGAAGCCCACCGTTGGCCGGGCAATGTGCGCGAACTGGAAAACTGCATCAAGCGTGCCGTCATCATGGCCGACGGCAACCAGATCACTGCAGAAGACATCGGGCTCAACCAGTCCGTGGTCGATGAGACTTCTTCTCTCGACCTGCGTCAGGTCAGGGAAGCCGCCGAGCGACAGGCGGTCATCGGCGCACTTGGGCGCAGCGATGGAAACGTCGTCAAGGCAGCCGAGACTCTAGGCATCAGCCGACCGACGCTCTACGATTTGATGCATCGATTCGGACTGAAATAACCTCTCACCGAGCGCCCGAGACAACCGGAAACCAACCTTCAGGACTACCCATGATCAATACTCGCTCGATCCGCCACGCCGCAGCATCGGCCCTCCTCGCGACCATGCTGCTCACTGCCTGCGGCAGCGACACACCGGAATCTCTTATTGCCTCGGGCAAGGGATTCATGGCGAAGAACGACAACAAGGCCGCCATCATCCAGATCAAGAACGCCCTGCAGAAAAACGCGAATCTCCCCGAGGCGCGTTTCCTGCTCGGCAAGGCACTACTCGCAGGCGGCGACCCTGCCGCTGCGGAAGTCGAACTGCGCAAGGCGCTCGATCTGAAATACCCGGCTGACCAAACCATTCCATTGCTTGCCCGCGCATTGCTTGAAATGGGCAAATACCAGAAAGTCATCGACGACTTCGCCAGTTCCACACTGACCGCAGAAGAAGGCAAGGCCGATTTATCCACGACACTCGCCATCGCTCATGCCACGCTTGGTGACAAGGATGCGGCTGAGGCCGCACTGTCCGCGGCACTGACAGCTCTTCCCGATTTTGCTCCCGCCATGATCGTCCAGGCCAGGCTGAAAGCAGCCAATAGCGACATCCCCACGGCACTCGCACTGACCGAAGCCGTGCTGACCAAAGCGACCGGCAACCACGACGCGTGGAAGCTCAAGGGCGACCTGCTGTTCTCACGTGACGAGGCAGAGCCTGCGTTGGCCGCCTACCGAAAGTCCCTGGAGCTCAAGGCAGACCAGCCTGGCGTGCATACTTCCATCATCACCCTTCTGTTGAAGCAGTCGAAGCTGGACCAGGCCACGGTGCAGATCGAAGCCATGAAGAAGGCGGCTCCGAAGCATCCACAGACCATTTACATGGAGGCCCTGCTCGCCTATCAGAAGAAGAACTTTGCCAAGGCGCGCGAAGCCGCTCAGCAGTTGCTCAAGATTGTCCCCAACAACCCCAAGGCACTGCTGATGGTCGGCGAAATCGACTTCCAGCTCAGGTCGTATGCGCAGGCGGAAGCCCATCTGACCAAAGCCGTGCAGCTTGCGCCCGGACTGGACCGGGCGAGACGCTTCCTCAGCATGACCTACCTGCGCATGAACCAGCCCGTGAAGGCACTCGACATACTGCAACCGGTCATGAACAAGATCGCCGACGACGCCAACATGCTGGCGCTCGTCGGTGAAGCCCACATGTATAACGGCGACACACAAAAGGCCGAGGAGTACTTCACCAAGGCTCTAGCCCTCGACCCCACGAATCCAGCCAAGCGCACTGCGCTCGCCGTGACACACCTCGCCCGGGCCAACGGCGCGGCAATCAGCTCGGCGTTCGCCGAACTCGAGCAGATCGCTGCGACCGATACCGGCGTCTCGGCGGATCTGGTCCTGATCAGTTCATTGCTGACACGCAAGGAGTACGACAAGGCACTCGAGGCCATCAACGCGCTCGAGAAGAAACAGGCCGACAACCCGATCGTCCACTACATGCGCGGACGCACCCTGCTGGAGAAAAAGGACATCGCCGCGGCGCGCAAGAGTTTCGAACAGGCGTTGAAGATCAGCCCGGTCTATTTCCCCGCCGTGGCAAACCTGGTCAACCTGGACCTTGCCGAAAAGCGGCTGGAGAATGCGAAGAAGCACATCGAAGGAGTCCTGGCAGCCGATCCTAAGCACGTGCCGGCACTGCTCGCGATGGCCGAATTGCGCGCCCGGGAAGGCGGCACGGTGGCGGACGTCGCGGCGCTGATCGGCAAGGCCATCACCGCCAATCCGACCGATCCGTCGCCGCGGATCGCGCTGACCAATCTGTACCTGGTGAAAAAGGACGCGAAGAAGGCTGCGGCCGTTGCCCAGGAAGCGGCTGCGGCGCTGCCGGACAATCCCGCCATCCTCGACATGCTCGGCCGCACCCAGCATGCCGCTGGCGACACCAACCAGGCATTGGCCGCCTATAGCAAGTTGGCGGCCATGCAAGCCACCTCGCCGCTCCCTCACCTGCGCATGGCCGAAATCCAGATGTCGGCCAGGAACCGGGACGCTGCGCAACAGAGTCTGCGCAAGGCGCTGGAGATACAACCGGATCTGATCGATGCACAGCGCGCCCTCGTCGTGGTTTATCTCGATGCCAGAAAACCCCAGGAGGCCGTTGCGGTCGCACGCGAAGTGCAGAAACAGCGGCCGAAGGAAGCGATCGGCTACGCACTCGAAGGTGACATCGCCATCACGAAGAAATCCTGGGCCGAAGCCGCCACGAGCTACCGCAACGCCCTCAAGCAGTCCCCGCTGCCTGAACTGGCCATCAAGCTGCATGGTGCTCTGCTCGCGGCAAACAACACTGCCGAGGCAGACAGCTTTGCAGCCAGCTGGCTCAAGGCCCACCCGCAGGACTTCGGCTTCCGCCTGTCGCTCGCCGACGTAGCCCTTGCCCGCAAGAATCTCACCGCGGCATCCCAGCACTACCGGCTCATCCTCGAAGCGCAACCCAACAACGCCCTCGTCCTGAACAATCTCGCCTGGGTTGCCGGCAGGCAAAAGGATCCGAAAGCCATCGAGTACGCCGAAAAGGCCAATCAGCTCGTTCCCGACCAGCCTCCCTTCATGGACACCCTGGCGGAACTCCTGAGCGAAAAAGGCGATACCGCGCGCGCCCTGTCACTCCAGCAGAAGGCCGTGCAGCTCGCGCCGCAAGTCCCCGGGCTGCGTCTCAACCTGGCCAGGTTGCAGATCAAGACAGGAGACAAGTCTGCCGCCAGGAAGGAGCTAGAATCACTGGCCAAACTCGGAACCAAGTTCCCGAGACAGGCAGAAGTGGAACAATTGATGAAGGACCTCTGAGCCCACGCACAGCCAGATCAATCGGATCGGCATCCCCTAACACTCAATCATGGAAACAGGACAATGACCACCATCGCTGTTGTCGGCCTCGGCTATGTCGGCCTGCCGCTCGCCGTTGCCTTCGGCAAGAAATATCCGACCATCGGTTTCGACCTCTCCGCGGCTAAGATCGCCAGTTACGTGATCCATGTCGATCCGACCGGGGAAGTGACTCCGGAGGAGTTGAAGGCCGCCACCCAGCTCAAGCCGACGTCGGACCCCGCGGCCCTGGCCCAGGCGGATTTCATCGTTGTCGCCGTCCCCACTCCGGTGGATGAGGCCCACCGCCCGGATTTCAGCCCGCTGGTCGGCGCCTCCGAAGCCGTCGGCAGGAACCTCAAGCGCGGCGCCACGGTCGTCTTCGAATCCACGGTCTATCCCGGCGCCACCGAGGAAATCTGCATTCCGATCATCGAGCGCTGCTCGGGGATGAAATGGAAGCAGGACTTCTTCGTCGGCTATTCCCCCGAGCGCATCAATCCGGGCGACAAGCAACGCACGCTGACCAAGATCGTCAAGGTCGTGTCCGGCGATACGCCGGCAACGCTCGACCGTGTCGCCGAAGTCTATGGCGGCATCATCGACGCTGGCGTCTATCGCGCATCCAGCATCCAGGTTGCAGAAGCCGCGAAGGTCATCGAGAACACCCAACGCGACCTGAACATCGCCCTGATGAACGAGTTGTCGATCATTTTCGGCCGCCTCGGCATCGACACACTGGAAGTCCTCCAGGCCGCCGGCACCAAGTGGAATTTCCTGCCATTCCGCCCCGGCCTCGTCGGCGGTCACTGCATCGGCGTCGATCCGTACTACCTCACGCACAAGGCCCAGATGGTCGGTTATCACCCCGAAGTCATTCTGGCCGGCAGACGCATCAACGACAGCATGGGCAAGTATGTGGCCGAGCAAACCGTCAAGCAGATACTGAGAAATGGTTTGCCGATCAGGGAAACGCCGATTATAGTTTTGGGGTTGACCTTCAAGGAGGACTGCCCCGACTTGCGGAACTCCCGCGTCATCGATGTCATCCGCGAATTGCAGTCTTACGGAGCCCAGGTGGTGGTCCATGATCCTGTTGCCGACCCAGCAGAAGCCCTGCACGAATACGGCGTTCAACTCACGCCCTGGGACAGCCTGCCCAAAGCGGCGGCCATCGTCGCGGCCGTGGCACACCGGGAATTCAAGGCTCGTCCGCCGGCGGATTACGTTGCAAAACTACATCCCCACGGCATCATTGCCGACGTCAAGAGCCAGTTCGACCCGCAGACTTTTGCAGCCAGCGGCGTACCGATCTGGCGCCTATGAACCCGACCGCGAAGCCTGCCGCGCCCAATGAATGCTCGACAGGCTTCGACGATCGCAAGAACCCGGCTCAAGCAAGCAGCGGGGCCCGGCTAGCGCCGCCCGTGAAAGAGCGGCATCCGCTGATCTGCCGCGCATGCGGCCAAGGAGACTGATGTGAACAATCGCCTGTCCGCCTTCCGCAAGTCCTGCTTCTGCCTGCTCCTGCTGACCGCCGGCGGGCAAGCGCTTGCCGACGTATCCGAAACGATCGAGCGGATCAAACCAGCCATTGTGGCCGTCGGCACCTACAACAAGACCAGCAACCCGCAATTCAACTTCCGGGGCACCGGCTTCGGCGTCGGCGACGGCAGCACCATCGCTACCAATGCCCACGTCGTCCCCGAGATTCTCGACCAGGAAAACGGAACTACGACGCTCGCTGTCCTGTATCGGAACGGCTCTGGCGAACCCCAGGTGCGGAAAGCCACGCTGGCCACCAAGGACAGCAGCCACGATCTGGCCCTGCTCGCCATCGACGGCCCTCCCTTGCCCAGGCTGACGCTACGCGATTCCGACAAGATCCGGGAAGGACTATCGGTCGCCTTCACGGGCTTTCCCATCGGCGCCGCATTGGGGTTTTCGCCGGTCACCCATCGCGGCATGGTCTCCGCGATCACACCGATCGCCCTGCCCAGCCCGACATCACAGCGTCTCAACGAAAAGCTGGCAAAACGCCTGAGAATTGGCAGTTTCAACGTATTTCAGCTCGATGCGACGGCCTATCCAGGAAATAGCGGCAGCCCGGTATTCGACCTCGACAGCGGCGAGGTCATCGGCATCATCAACATGGTGTTCATCAAGGGAACCCGGGAATCCGCACTGAGCCAGCCGACGGGAATCAGCTACGCGCTGCCGGCCAACCTCTTGCAGGAATTGCTGCAAACCACGCGCAAATAGCGTGCGAACTTGCCCCCGCTTTTCAGTTCACCTACCATCAAAAATGTTTTAACAGGGGCCCCCAGTCCTGTCGGAAACTTTTACACAAACACTTCGGCGCCTACCCGACGTACAACAGAGCGACAATATTATCAATAACTTAGGACCGCAACAATGGTGTTGCACGGAAATTGCTTTACCTCACTCGAGCCAAGCGCATTTCAATGAATTACGTCTTTCCTGACAACGGGTTGCACTAATCCTTCAGCATCCCGGAGATTCTTTGATTCGGCGCCATTGAAATAGTGGGAATGCAGACATGACTATCGAACCCGAGATCAAAAAACCCGAACCCCATGACCCCGCCAGCCGGGACAACGACACGTCAGAGACACGCCGCAAGCTGTTGCGGGCAGGATTGGCGGCAGCGCCGGTGCTGATGGCTGTGAAGAGCCGGTCGGTGCTGGCGTGTGGTGGTAGCTACGGCGGTGGCGGCGGCAAGCAGCGCATTACCTGTTCCGCATTCGCCTCGATCAAGGCGGCGAACGCCGCCGGCATCACGCTGAGCCATCACCCAAATGGCACCTCCCCCTGCAAATCGCACATCGAGTGGAAGACCTGCAACCACCCGAAGCAATACTATGACAAGAAAAACTGCTATTTCCACGACAAGTCGTACAAGAAAGCGCGCACTTCATGGGGCGGCTGTGGCAGTTGGGGCGGCGATCCGAGCTATTCTGGTAATTACTGGTTCTACTCAAAGCGAACGGGCTGTAACTACGCCGGTTTCGCACCACGCAGCGGCTCATATGAGCACGGCGACAGAACCCTGCAGGAAATGCTTTACTGCTCGGACCCCCTCGCCAGACATCTGGTTGCAACCATCCTGAACAAGACCGCCGGCTACGACCCCGACAACATTCTGCCAACCCAGACACAGTGCCAGGAAATCTGGCGGCGCAATGGCGTTTGGACGCCGCCCAACTGCACGACAACCTGGAGCAGGGCCGACACGATCGCCTGGTTTGACATGTGCTACGGGACGTGCTCGACATAAACACCCCGGCAAGCGCGGACCGCTGGACATGTCCGCGCCCGACGGACTTCGCGCTGCGCGACTGGCCGGATGGATCAGTCCTCTACGACGAGGCAAACGGTCAGATCCATTTCCTGAATCCCGCTGCCGGCATAGTGATGCGCCTCTTTCTCGAAAAGACCGACTGGTCCATCGCCGAAATCGCCCACCGACTCCTCGAAGCAGCGCCAAGTCGCGAAGACATTGACTTGGTGAATAACGTCCTAGTAAATTTCCTGTCCTTGAAGCTCATCGCACGCGCTCCGGACGGACAGGATTGATCCCGCCTAAACTCTCCAGCATCCCGCCGGATGTATTGCGCCGTAGCCTCCGCCAGGAAGGCATCTGCCTCCGGCTGCCGCCTTTCGTCGCCCGCATCGAGAGCCCGATCCCCATCGTCGCCGAAGGACTGGCGGCGCTCTACGCCGACCATGAAATCCTGCCCACGCAGGGGCAGTTCGCCGATTTTCATGTCGCTGTCAAGTTTGGCCGCCGCCTGCCGAAGCCTCTGTGCGTATTCGAGGTCGATGGTGCGCAGCCCTTCACGCCGCTGGCGGCCGGCGAAGCCTTCGCCTTGCTGGAATGGGGCCTCAACTGGTGCGTCACCGAATATTGCCAGACCCTGCTCACCGTTCATGCCGCCGTGCTCGAACGCGACGGCCGGGCGCTGATCATGCCCGCGCCACCCGGCTCCGGCAAGAGCACGCTCTGCGCGGCGCTGGTCCTGAATGGCTGGCGCCTGCTGTCCGACGAAATGGCGCTGCTCGATACCGACACGGGCCTCGTTCACCCCGCCCCAAGGCCCGTCAGCCTGAAGAACCGCTCCATCGAAATCATCCGGCAGCGGGCGCCAGAAGCCGTATTCGGCCCCGTCGCGCACGACACCGTGAAGGGCACGGTTTGCCACATGCGCGCCCCCGCCAATAGCCTCGTCCGGGCAAACGAACCGGCCCAGCCCGGCTGGGTCGTCTTTCCAAAATACGTCGCCGACGCCCCGGCGCTCCTCCAGCCGCGCCAGAAAGGCGCCAGCTTCATGCAGCTGGCGGAAAACAGCTTCAATCAGAATGTCCATGGTCGGGCCGGCTTCGAAGCGCTGTCCGACCTGATCGCGCGCAGCGATTGCTACGACTTCTCCTACGGCCATCTGGACGAAGCGCTCGCAATCTTTTCCGAACTGCCCCTGCCCGCATGACCCTGCCGTCGATCGACCTGCTGCGCCGCGCCCTCCTCGACCCCGGCAGCCTCCCCACGCTGAACGCGGAAGAATGGGACCTGCTGATCCGCCAGGCGCGCCAGTCCGGCCTGCTCGCGCGCATCGCCGACCACTGCCGCGAACACGGACTGACCGGGCGCATCCCCGCCGGGCCACGCATGCATCTGGAATCGGCCGCCAAGATGGCGGCACGCCAGCGTCGCGAACTGACCTGGGAAGTCGAGCAGATCGCCGCCGCGCTGAGTCGCCGCGAAATTCCGCTGGTCGTGCTCAAGGGCGCCGCCTACGCCATCGCCGGCCTGCAGGCGGCCAGGGGACGCCTGGTCTCCGACGTCGACATCCTCGTGCCGAAGACCGCCCTCGGCGACGTCGAATCGGAACTCATGAAGCAGGGCTGGGCGTCGACCTCCCAGGATGCCTACGACCAGCACTACTACCGAACCTGGATGCACGAACTGCCGCCCATGCGCCACATCCAGCGCGGCACCGTGGTCGACGTGCACCACGCCATCCTGCCGGCTTCGGCCCGCCTCCATCCGGACAATGCAAAGCTGTTGGCCAAGGCCGTCGCGCCGAGCCCGAACGGCCACCCGAACAGCCGCATCCGCGTCCTCGCCCCCGAAGACATGGTGATCCACAGCGCGACCCACCTCTTTCACGAAGGAGAACTGGAACGCGGCATGCGCGACCTCGTCGATCTCGACAGCCTGCTGCGCGAGTTCGGCCGCCACGAAGACTTCTGGGCGCGACTGGTCCCGCGCGCCATCGAACTGGATCTCTCGCGCCCGCTGTTCTACGCACTGCGCTACACCCACGCCCTGATCGGCACGCAGATCCCCGCAGCGACCCTGCAGGCGGCGCGCACGGCGCCAGGCGGCAGACGGGAAGGTGCAATGCTGGCCTTCATGGACGCGCTGTTCCTGCGCGCCCTGCGCCCCGCCCATGCCAGCACCTCGGACCGATACACGCCGCTGGCGCGCTGGCTGCTCTACGTGCGCAGCCACTGGCTGCGCATGCCGCCGTGGCTGCTGCTGCCCCACCTGATGCGCAAGGCGCTGTCGAACCTGAAAAAGGAACAGGAACACAAGGCCTGACGCGCGCCGCGGCCCGCCCGTCGCGGCGAGACGAACTACCTCGCGGCGCCCGGCCCGGCATGGGCGGCGATGATGCCGCGCGCCGCATCCTCGCACATATCGAGCACACGCTCGAAGCCCGCCACGGCACCGTAGTAGGGATCCGGCACCTCGTCCACGTCGTGCTCCCGCGCGAAGCTCATGAACAGTTTCAACTTCGACTGCTGCGACGCCGGGCACATCCGCTCCAGCGCCGCGAGATTGCTGCGATCCATCGCCAGCACCCAGTCGAAGCGGCTGAAATCGTCCGCCGTCACGCGCCGCGCCCGCAGCCGCGAAATGTCATAGCCGCGACTGGCCGCCACCTGCTGCGCCCGCATATCCGGCGCCTCGCCCGCATGCGCGCCCAGCGTGCCTGCCGAATCGATCTCGAATGCCCGGGCCAGACCCGCCGCCGCAGCCTGCGCGCGCAGCACGCCTTCGGCCAGCGGCGAGCGGCAGATATTGCCCATGCACACCAGCAGTATCGAAACCCGCTCCATCCTCAAATCATCCTTCACGAAGTATGTATTCTTCGATCCACACTGCAACGCGAGAAAAACCGACCTCCACCTGATACTCGAAGAAGGTGCATCCATGCGCCAAAGCGGACCTGTGCGAAGAACAAGCATTGGCTAATCGATCATCACGACGGCTCTTTACAGACCCCCAGCTGCGGCGCGATGCGGATACTCGCGGTACCGGAGACAAATCCCACCTTAACCCGACCAACTGTCGTGCCGCATAAGTGGTTGTATCGCGGCTGCTTCTGTCGATCGTTCCGTCAGAACCTCGCCGTCTTTGACCGACGTCCTCGGTCTTCATCGAAGTCAGTCGGTCCGATACGCATACATCCCCATCGCGAATGAATGAGCCACCAGCACCGAACTCTTTGAAGGGAAGAACTCGACGAAAGAGATGTTTCCAATGGCCTTGTGCATGACTGAATCGGAACTCACGAGTGGCTTGATTTCAACATACCCACCACCATAGCCCGCAGCATTGACGGAACCTCCAAGCGCCAGCAATTCTGGACCAGGCAGAAATGCCGACGAGTAGATCATGGCCAGCTTGATCGGGATGGTACGAATTTCTTGCAGCGTATCGGCCTTCCATTCCGCCACGTTGCCGTTTCGCGCGACACTGAAAAAACTTCCGCGGGTCTTCGAAAAATGGATGCCGATGATCCAGTTCCCCTCCATATACGGCACCTTGCCAGCGAGCTTTTTCATCACTGGCGCACCAGCCTCTCCGTCAAGCAGCTGCCATGTTTCCATTGCGCCAGAGGCCGTGCCCATCACGATCAGACCGGATGCCTTGTCGCCCGCAACTGCCGTGACATCACCTTCGATCCGGTACTTTTCGATGAGAGGCTTCTTCTTTGCAAGATCGAACAGCCAGACCTCCGAGCCATTGGCTATCAAATAGATGTTCTTACGCCAGGTTTCGAATACGGGACCACGCGCATCGGGAATCGATACCAGAAGTTCGCCGGTCTTCACCAGCCATACTTTCGTATCGCCCTCGAACTGCGCGTTGCTAATGATGATCGCCCCATTCCTGCCAAATGCCAGTTCGCTGACCCGACTCGCATGCGCCTTGATCGTGCGCCGGAACTTCGGCCGGTCGACATCCCAGATATCCAGATGTCCTGATTCACGACCAAGCGCAAACCACCTGTCTTTTAACCGGATAGCGCTGAGACGATCTTGAGTACCCGCAGTCTCCCGGAGAAGCGTCGGCAGAAAATCGTCATGAACCGCAAGTGAAACTGCTGGCACGAACAAGATTGCCGCGAGGAGTAAGAGTTGAACGATCCGTTTCATATATATAACCCCCGCCTGTACAGGAAGGAAACCACGAGCTCGTTGGCGGATTCTGACAACAGCCAATAGGATACCAAGACTGAAGCGACCGAAGGCTACGCGCACAAAACATGCGAGTGTGAGGTGTCACCTATGCAATATTGCCTCATGCATGCGACGACATTGATGCGCGAAATCCCCTCAAGCGATCGCCCACAACACCAGCATCCACGCATCTCTAGGGAAACGCTGAACAAGTACCCACCGTTCGGGATGAGCCTGTCGAAGCCCCTTCTAACTGCTTGACTTGAATAACCGGCCCTTCGACAGGGCCAGGGCGAACGGACATAAACGGTATTTCCCTAGGAAGCAGCCATCGCCAAGAACCCGCATTGACGCGCCTTCCAGGGCAGGTGACGAAAAGCCGCCGTCCACGAAAAGCTCCAAGCTACACCCCCTGCCCGACGATCCAGCGCTGCCAGCGCCAGGTGTCGCGGCACATTTCGTCGATGCCGAGTTGCGCTGACCAGCCGAGTGTTTCTTTCGCATACGCGGGATCGGCGTAGCACTGCGCGACATCACCAGGACGGCGGGCGACGATGCGGTAGGGAATCGTCTTGCCGCTGGCCGTCTCGAAGGCGCGCACCATTTCCAGCACGCTGTAGCCGCGCCCGGTGCCGAGGTTCACGACCAGCGGCTTGTCCGTGCGCGGCAGCGCCTCGAGCGCGGCGAGATGGCCCCTGGCGAGGTCGACGACGTGAATGTAGTCGCGCACGCCGGTGCCATCGGGCGTCGGGTAGTCGTCGCCATACACCGAAAGACGTTCGAGCTTGCCGGCCGCCACCTGCGCGACGTAGGGCACGAGGTTGTTCGGAATGCCCGCCGGGTCTTCGCCGATCATGCCTGAGACATGGGCGCCGACCGGGTGGAAATAGCGCAGCAGGGCGATGCGCCAGGCGGGATCGGACTTGGCGAGATCCTGCAACACCTCCTCGACCATCAGCTTGCTGCGCCCGTAGGGATTGGTGGCGGAGAGCGGAAAGTCCTCGCGGATCGGCACGGCATGCGGATCGCCATAGACCGTCGCCGACGAGGAAAAAACCAGTGTGCGCACGCCCGCTTCGGCCATGCTTTCGAACAGAACGAGGCTGCCGATGACGTTGTTGTCGTAGTAGCGCAGCGGTTGCGCGACAGATTCGCCGACCGCCTTGAGGCCGGCGAAATGGATCACCGCCGCGATATCGTGGCTGGCGAACAGCCCGCGCATCGCCGCGCGGTCGCGGATGTCGGCCTCGACGAAATGCGGCGCGCGCCCGGTGATGCGGGCGATGCGTTCGAGCACCGAGGACTTGCTGTTGCTATGGTTATCGACGACCAGGACGTCATGTCCCGTCGCCAGCAATTCGACCACCGTATGGGAACCGATGTAGCCGGCTCCGCCCGTCACCAGTATCATGCCGCCCTCTTCGCGTGAATGCATTTGAAATGCCGCCGCAACCAGTCGTGGCGCCCGTGGCGACCGTGCGACGCTGCGCCGGCGATGATAAGCGAGAAGGCCGTCGTTGGCACGGCGGCCGCGCGAAATTCCCCGCGCCAAGCTCAAAAATTGCCACGACACGGCCGACCGTGGCCGGAGAAGAACCCAAAATGCGCTGCTATTCGATCTCAACGCAACGATGCAGGCCAATGAATTGAATTATAATTTTTCGTTTCGCCCGCCGTCCGGCGGCGCCGCATCGCGACCGACCGGACACACCTAAAGCTGAAGAACGAAGGGGAAGAACATGGAACGCGATGTCATGGAATTCGATGTGCTGATCGTCGGCGGCGGCCCTGCCGGCCTCGCCGCGGCGATCCGCCTCAAGCAACTCAACGCCGAGCTCAATGTCTGCCTGATCGAGAAGGGCGCGGAAATCGGCGCCCACATTCTCTCCGGCGCCATCATGGACCCGCGCGCCATCTCCGAGCTGATCCCCGACTGGCAAGCGCAGGGCGCCCCGCTCGATACGCCCGTGCATGAAGACCGCTTCGTCTTCCTGTCGGAAACCGGCGGCTGGCAACTGCCCACCTTCCTGCTGCCGGAGTGCTTCCAGAACCACGGCAACTACATCATCAGCCTCGGCAACGTCGCCCGCTGGATGGGCCAGCAGGCCGAGGCCCTCGGCGTCGAAATCTACCCCGGCTTCGCCGGCGCCGGCGTGCTCTACAACGATGACGGCAGCGTCAAGGGCGTCGTTACCGGCGACATGGGCGTCGGCCGCGACGGCCAGCCCGGCGGCGCCTACCAGCCCGGCATGGAACTGCACGCCAAGTACACCCTGTTCGCCGAAGGCTGCCGCGGCCACCTCGGCAAGCAGCTCGAACAGAAGTTCAACCTGCGCAACGGCGCCGATCCGCAGGTGTATGGCATCGGCCTGAAGGAAATCTGGGAAATCAAGCCCGAGAAGCATGTCAAGGGAATGGTCATGCACACCGCCGGCTGGCCACTGCCAGCCGACACCTACGGCGGTTCGTTCTGCTACCACTACGGCGACAACCTCGTCTCGATCGGCTACGTCGTCGGCCTCGGCTACAGCAACCCGCACCTCTCTCCGTTCGAGGAATTCCAGCGCTACAAGACGCATCCGCAGATCCGCGCCATGCTCGAAGGCGGCAAGCGCATCTCCTACGGCGCCCGCGCCATCTCGGCCGGCGGCCTGCAGGCGCTGCCCAAGCTGATCTTCCCGGGCGGCGCACTGCTCGGCGACGACGCCGGCTTCCTCAACGTCTCACGCATCAAGGGCAGCCATGCCGCCATCAAGACCGGCATGATGGCCGCGGAATCGGTCGCCGAGTCGCTCGCCGCCGGTCGCGCCGCCGACGAACTGTCCAGCTATCCGCAAAAGTTCCGCGAGAGCTGGCTCTACGAAGAACTCCACAAGGCGCGCAACTTCAAGCCGTGGATGAGCAAGGGCCTCTACATGGGCACACTCATGGTCGGCCTCGATCAGGTCGTCTTCCGCGGCAAGGCGCCGTGGACGCTGCACCACACGCCCGACCACCTCAAGCTGAAGAAGGCTGCCGATTGCACGCCGATCAACTACCCGAAGCCCGACGGCGTGATCAGCTTCGACCGCCTCTCCTCGGTGTTCCTCTCCAACACCAACCACGAGGAAGACCAGCCCTGCCACCTGACGCTGAAGGACGCGTCGGTGCCCATCAAGACCAACCTCGCCCTCTACGACGCCCCCGAGCAGCGCTACTGCCCGGCTGGCGTGTATGAAATCCTCAAGGACGACGCCGGCAACCCGCGCCTGCAGATCAACGCGCAGAACTGCCTGCACTGCAAGACCTGCGACATCAAGGACCCGACACAGAACATCAACTGGGTCGTGCCGCAGGGCGGCGAAGGTCCGGTGTATCCGGGGATGTAGGCGGCATCAGGTTAATTTGCCGACCAGAAGACAAAAAGACAAAAAGACAAAACGCCCATCCGTCGGATGGGCGTTTTGCTTTCAAGAACACTGAAGATCAGAACTGCTCTTCGGCCAACTCCAGCGCCGAAACTCCGCCATTGACGACGATCTGCGCCAGCCCCGGCGCTGTTGCCATCACATGGTCGGCAAAGAAGCGCGCCGTGACGATCTTGGCGGCATGGAAGGCATCGCCCCCGCCCGCCGCGATCTTCGCTTGTGCCACCAGCGCCGCGCGCCCCATCTGCCAGCCGGCACAAACGATGCCCATCAGCTTGAGGAAGGGCACAGCGCCAACCGACACCACCGCGATGTCTTTGCCATAGTTGCCGACGATGTAGTCGACCGCTTCGCTCACAGCGGAGATGCCCTTGCCGAGCGAGGCGCGGATCGCCGCCAGATTCGCATTGCCCACCGTTGCCGCGACGCGCGCAAGCTCGGCCTCGGTTTCGCGCATCCGGGCAATGACGTCCTTGACGGTGGCGCCGCCTTCGCGGGCGATCTTGCGGCCGATCAGGTCGTTGGCCTGGATGCCGGTCGTGCCTTCATAGATGGTGGTGATGCGCGCGTCGCGCATGTGCTGGGCGGCGCCGGTTTCCTCGATGAAGCCCATGCCGCCATGGACCTGCACACCGATATAGGCGACCTCGTTGCCGGTTTCGGTCAGCCAGCCCTTGACGACGGGAATCATCAGGTCGACGTAGGACTGATTACGTGCTCGCTCGGTGGCATCGGGGTGATGCAGGGCGACATCGTGCGCCGCCGCCACTGTGTAACCCAGCGCACGCATCGCTTCGATTTGCGACTTCATCTGCATCAGCATGCGGCGCACGTCGGGGTGACGAATGATCGCGACGCCCCCAGAGCCGCCTGTGATGTCGCGGCCCTGCACGCGTTCGCGCGCATAGCCGAGCGCCTGCTGATAGGCGCGCTCGGCAACGGCGAGGCCTTCGAGGCCCACCGCGAAGCGTGCCGCGTTCATCATGATGAACATGTACTTCAGGCCGGCGTTCTCCTCGCCGACCAAGGTGCCGATGGCGCCGCCGCCGAAGTTGCCGGCATCGCCAAAGGCCATCACGCAGGTCGGGCAGGCATGGATGCCCAGCTTGTGTTCGACCGACACGCAATAGGCGTCGTTGCGCGCGCCAAGACTGCCATCGGCGTTGACGAGATACTTGGGCACGACGAACAGCGAAATACCCTTGACGCCCGGCGGGGCGTCGGGTGTGCGTGCCAGCACGAGATGGACGATGTTTTCGGCCATGTCGTGATCGCCGTAGGTGATGAATATCTTCTGGCCGAAGATCCGGTAAGCGCCGTCCGGCTGCGGCACGGCGCGCGTGCGGATCGCGGCGAGATCCGAACCGGCCTGAGGTTCGGTGAGATTCATGGTGCCGGTCCACTTACCGTGCACCATGTTGGGCAGATACATCGACTTCTGTTCCGCCGAACCCACCAGTTCGAGCGCCTCGATGGCGCCGGTCGTCAGCAGCGGGCAGAGGGAAAACGAAAGATTGGAGGCGTTCCACATCTCCTGCACGGCAGCGGCCACCAATCGGGGCAGGCCCTGCCCGCCATGCTCGGCATCGCAGGCGAGACCGTTCCAGCCGGCCTCGATGAATTGCGCATAGGCTTCCTTGAAGCCGGGCGCCATGACGACCGAACCGCCATCCTTGTCCAGGCGCTTCAGCCCGGCGCGGTCGCCGCTCCAGTTGAGGGGAGCGAGCACACCACCGGCGAATTTGGCGGCCTCGTCGAGAACCGCCTCGACCAGATCGGCCGAGGCTTCCTCGTAGCCCGGCAAGCGGGCGACATCCTCGATGCCGGCCAGTTCGCGCATGACGAAGCGCATGTCATTCAACGGAGCAACGTATTCAGCCATGTTCATTCCTTCCCAGTCGAATTTGCGGACGAGCGCCCCCGCACAAAGGCGGAAACCGCTTTGAAAATCGCGCCGGCTACCTCAGTCGGCAATGCATGTGCTGCCAGGAGTATTGCTGCGGAAACGGGCGGCGACGCCCAGACATGGCGTCGCACCCGCTCCCGCATGTCCTCCCCAGAACAGAGAGGACATGCGAACTGCATCAGCCGAGTTCGGCCACCAGTTCCGGCACGGCGGCGAACAGATCCGCTACCAGGCCATAGTCGGCAACCTGGAAGATCGGCGCATCGGGATCCTTGTTGATCGCGACGATGACTTTGCTGTCCTT
>CAZCPD010000020.1:0-23225 GCA_964500425.1 uncultured Rhodocyclaceae bacterium | reverse complement strand
AGAACTGCAGCGCGGCTTCCAGCCGACACGGCTGGAGCGGGGCTGACGTTGAATCCCGTTTTCCTGAAACGCGCCCGACGCGCCGGGGCGGGGGGGGGGGGGCCCCCGCCCCCCCCCCCCCCGGGGGGGGGCGCGGGGGGGGGGCGCCCCCGCGGGGCTCGCCTCTCACCCGAGAAGCGAGCCCCTCTCCCCAACCCTCTCCCCCAACAAAAGCGTTGGGGGAGAGGGGGGATTTCAAATCCGATTCCCTGCTTCGGTGGCCGCCGAAGCCGCGTCGGGCATGGCGGTCTGTTAAAATTGCAGGCTTGTTCGCGCGCAGTCTCGCGGCGCATGTCTGCCGTCGTGGCAGGCATGGCGCGTATCTTCACCGGCGCGGCGGCGTTCCCTTCTCCGACCATGAAGCTTTGCCATCTCTTACTGCCATGCCTCGTCCTGCTTGCGGCTGCATCTTTGGCGGCGCCAGCTTCCGCCGATGCCATTCCGCAGGCCGTGCAGTCGGCGCCGCTCGGGCGGGTGCTGCGCGTCGGTCCGGCGCAGGAGCTGCGCACCATCGCGGCCGCGTCGCGGGTCGCGCAGGATGGCGACATCATCGAGGTGGAGGCCGGGGCCGGGGCCGGGGATTACGTTGCCGACGTCGCGGTGTGGACGCAGGACCGGTTGACGCTGCGCGGCGTCGGGGGACGCGCGCGGCTCGTGGCGGCCGGGGCGAACGCCGAGGGCAAGGCGCTGTGGGTGATGCGCGGCGACCGCATCCTGGTGGAGAACTTCGAGTTCACCGGCGCTCGGGTGCCGCACAAGAACGGCGCCGGCATCCGGCTGGAGAAGGGACGACTCACGGTGCGCAACTGCCTGTTTCTCGACAACCAGAACGGCATCCTGACGAGCAACCTGCCGGAGGTCGAACTGACCGTCGAGGACAGCGAGTTCTCGGGGCCGCGCACCGAGGAGCCGGGCATCTATCACAACCTCTATGCCGGAACGATACGCAGGCTCGTCGTCACCGGCAGCTACTCGCATCACGCGCGCACCGGCCACCTGCTGAAAAGCCGGGCGGCCGAAAATTTCATCCTCTACAACCGGCTGACCGACGAGACGGGCGGGCGGGCGAGCTACGAGCTGGATCTGCCCAACGGCGGCGTGGCTTACGTCATTGGCAACATCATCCGCCAGGGTGTGCAGACCGAGAATCCGCATCTGATCGCCTTCGGCGCGGAGGGCTATAAATGGCCGCGCAACGAGCTTTACCTGGCGCACAACACGCTCGTCGATGATCTGCGTGGCGGCATCTTCCTGCGCGTCAGGGAAGGGGCGAACCGGGTGACGGCGGTGAACAACCTGCTGCTCGGCAACGGCGCGCTGGAGGTGTTCGACGGCGGCGAGTATCGCCACAATCCGCGTGTCGGCCGCGGGGATGTCGCGGTGCTTGATGCTCAGGATTTCCGTCCGAGGGCGTCCGCGCGCCTGGCGGGCCGGCTGGCGGAGGCCGTCGCGGCGAACGGCGCGAAGCTGACGCCGGAACGTGAATACGTTCATCCGCGCCAGACCCGGGCGCTCGCCGCGCCGGCAACGCTGCCGGGCGCCGTGCAGACCGTGGCGCCTTGAGCATTGAGGGGTAAAAGGAATAAGGAAACACTAATCGGGCCCGTTGCATTGAGTCCTTCGGAGAGATCGGAGGCCGTGAAAATTTGTCGCGAGTGCAATGTTCAGGAGGAATCCGTGGGAGCGGCCTCCAGGCCGCGAATGGTGGCCGTGCGCACCGAGCGATTCGCGGCCTGGAGGCCGTGACCGAAAGGAACGCCCCGAAGGAAGTGGCCTTGGGCCATCCCTTGTGAGGGACTCCCACCGAAAGCAACGTTGGGTTGGCGTAAATGAGGTGATATTTTCACAGCCTCTCAGAGTTTCTGGCAGAAAGCGGCGATGCGCTGCGCAGCTTCGACGCATTCGTCGAGTCCGGCGACCAGCGCGATGCGGATGAAGTGGGCGCCCGGGTTGATGCCGTTCGCCTCGCGGGCGAGGAAGCTGCCCGGCAGGACGACGACGTTCTGTTCGCGCTGCAGGCGGCGAGCGAATTCGGTGTCGCTCATGCCGGCGTAGCGGCTCACCGAGGCCCACAGGTAGAAGCCGGCGTCGGGCCGGGCGACATCGAGGTGGGCGGCGATCAACGGCGTGATGCGCTCGAACTTCTCGGCGTAGAGTCGGCGGTTTTCCTGCACGTGCGCCTCGTCGTTCCAGGCGGCGACGCTGGCGGCCTGCACTGCCGGGCTCATGGCGCTGCCGTGGTAGGTGCGGTAGAGCAGGAACTGCTGGATGATCGCCGCGTCGCCGGCGACGAAGCCCGAACGCAGGCCGGGCACGTTGGAGCGCTTCGAGAGGCTGGAGAACATCACCAGATTGCGGTAGTCGTCACGACCCAGCTGACGCGCGGCTTCGAGGCCGCCGAGCGGGGCGCCGTCAGCCTCGTCGTAGATTTCCGAATAACACTCGTCGGAGGCGATCACGCAGCCGTAGCAGTCGGCAAGGGCGAACAGCTTCTTCCAGGTGTCGAGGCCGATCACCTTGCCGCTCGGGTTGCCCGGCGAGCAGACGTACACGAGCTGCACCCGCTGCCATTCGGCATCGGTGACGGAATCGAAATCCATCTCGAAGCCGTTGCCGGGCAGGGTGTTGAGGAACTTCGGCTGCGCGCCGGCGAGATAGGCTGCGCCTTCATAGATCTGATAGAAGGGGTTGGGACAGATGACCAGCGCGTCCGGTCGCGATCCATTGATCACCGTCTGCGCGAAGGCGAACAGCGCTTCGCGCGAGCCATTGACCGGCAGCACCTGCGTCGCCGCGTCCGGCGCGGGAATGCCGTAACGTCGGCCGATCCACGCGGCGATGCACTGACGCAGGGCATCGCTGCCTTGCGTGCTAGGATAAGCGGCTAAGCCGCCGAGGTTGTCGGCGAGGGCGCGCTGGATGAAGGCCGGCGTCGCGTGCTGCGGTTCGCCGATCGAGAGCTTGATTTCCTTGAGGGCGCCGCCTTGTGCAGGGGCTTCGGTCGCGCCGGTTTCGGCGAACAGGCGGCGCAACTTCTCGAACGGATAGGGCTGCAGCCGGGTCAGGTTGGGATTCACGGATTTGCGGTCTGAGTGGCTTCTTGAGGAATTCGCGATTATATGGCAGCAGGCAGAGACAAGACAGTGGCGATCGCTTCGCTGCTGACCGGTGCGGTGGTGTGGGGGCTGGTGTGGTATCCCTATCGCGTTTTCGAGCAGGCGGGAATGCCAGGTCTGCATGCTTCGATCCTCACCTACCTGGTCGCCCTTCTGCTCGGCGCCATTCTGTTGCGTTCGCATGTCCTCGCAATGCTCAGGGACGGCAGCTTCACCTGGAAGTTGCCGCTGATCGGTCTGGCCGCGGGCGGCTGCAACCTCGGCTATGTGCTGGCGACGCTGCACGGCGAGGTGATGCGCGTGCTCCTGCTGTTCTATCTGGCCCCGCTGTGGACCGTGTTCTGGTCGCGCCTGCTGCTCGACGAGCGACTCAACCGCGCCGGCGCGGCGGTGGTGGCGCTGTCGCTGGGCGGCGCCGTGACCATGCTCTGGCGGCCCGAACTCGGCGCGCCCTGGCCGTCCTGCGGGGCCGAATGGCTGGGCATGGCGGCGGGCTTCCTGTTCGCCCTGTCGAACGTGCTGGTGCGGCAGACGGCGCAGCTTTCGGTCGAGGTCAAGTCGCTGGCCGTATTTCTGGGCGTCGTCCTGCTCGGCTTGCTGGTACTGGCGTTCGGCCCGGCCGAAAATGCCATGGAGACCGTGGATACTGGCGCTCCGGCCGGCATGCAGCCGTGGCACTGGCTGGTGCTGGTGCTGGTCGGCGTGATCCTGATGGTCATCAATCTCGTCGTCCAGCATGGTCTGACGCACACACCCGCGAATCAGGCGATCGTCATCTTCCTTTTTGAACTGGTGGTGGCGGCGCTCTCCTCCTGGCTGCTGGCCGGTGAAACCATGGAGGCAAGGGAATGGCTGGGCGGCGCCATGATCATCGCGGCCAGCCTTTTCTCGGGAAAGCTGGAAGCGGCAGGGATCGAGGACCGCTGATCCGGGGCTGTGACACTGGCACTGGCGGATTTTGCAAGGCCGTCGTGCTGTCGGTAATTTTGACACCCTAGGTCTTTGCTCTGTTCTGGGTCTTTAATAAACAATGGCTTAAAATGCTGGCACGGATGGTGCTTATTGAGATCCGCGAGATGTTATTCATTTTTTTAGCAACGTTTATTTTTTAATAAGGGGATCAAAAATGATCAAGAAACTTCTTCCGCTGGCCATCGTGGCTGCCTTTGCGGCCGGTTCGGCTCAAGCCGCCACCTTCGTGAACGGCGATTTCGAAGCCGGCAACCTGACCGGCTGGACCGGTAGCGGTGGTTCGTTCTACACCAGCCAAGGCGCAGCGCCGATCTCTCCGGCGGTTTATGCCGGCAATCCGGGTGCGGCCAACAACACCATCGTCGGTGTCGGCCTCGACCCCATCACCGGCGCTTCGACCACTTACGGTGGCAAGTACGCCGCGCGCGTCAATGACAGCACCAATGACTATTCCGTGTCCACCCTGACCCAGACCGTCAACAACTACACGGATAACAGCATCTTCTTCGCCTGGAATGCCGTTCTCGAGTCTTCGCACGGCTTGGCCGATTCGGATTACTTCTCCCTGACCCTGCGCGACCTGACGGACGGCGTGGATCTGGTCAGCCGTTCCTACAGCTCTGCTGGCTCGATCGGTAGCGGCACGACGGGTGTTACCTGGACTTCGTTTGGTAGTAGCTGGGCTCCTTGGTACAGCTCCGGCTGGGTCGTCGAACAGATCGATCTGACCACTGCGGGTGCGGGTAACACCAGCATCGTCGGTCATAACTTCGAGCTGACCCTGCTGGCTTCCGACTGCCCGTACGGCGGCCACGCCGGTTATGTGTATCTGGACGGCTTCGGTGGCACCATCCCGACGCAGGGTGACGTTCCCGAGCCGGCTTCGCTGGCCCTGATGGGTCTGGGCGTTGCCGCGCTGGCCGCGACGCGCCGCAAGAAGAAGTCCGCCTAAGGGCAGCTTCGCTTCGGCTGGCACGAGTCTCGCCGCTGGCGGCTCGTGCGCCTGAATGAAGGCCTCCAGGAAACTGGGGGCCTTTTTCATGGTGGCCGTGTCGAGATAATTGACAGGCTCGTTGCGGGCCGCGGCCCGGAGGGGGAGTCGGCGCTTGGCAAAGAAAAATGTATTGACCGCCGGAAAGAAGGTGAAGGCCGATCAGGCCGCCCGGGCGGGTGACCGGCTTCAGGCGCGAGAACTTTATGCCGCCGTGTGCAAGCTCGATCCGCTGGATGTCGAGGCATGGGGAAAACTGGCGCTGATCGAAAAAAACCTGGGCAATTTTCAGGACGCGGAACGCTGCGCGCGTCGGGCATTGGCCCTTTCGCCGCAACTCGCCTTTGCCCATTACGCATTGGGGCAGGCGCTGCATGGCCAGGGGCAGCGAGCGGCCGCGTGCGCCAGTTATCGCACCGCGATCGGGTTGATGCCGGATTTTGCCGATGCGCATTTTTTGCTCGGATTGGCGTTGCACGAGGAGGGGGCGATGTCAGAGTCCGTCGCCAGTCTCCGGCAGGCGTTGCACTTGCGTCCGGGCTTTGCCGAGGCGCTGGCGGAACTCGGCACAGTCGGCATCGATCTGGGCGATATCGACGGCGGACTCGATTTCCTGCAGCGTGCTGCGGCGCTGCGTCCCGGCGATGCGGCGGTGCAGGGCAACATCGGCCATGCCTTGCGCCTGATGGGCAAGAACCAGGCTGCGCTGGAACAGTTCCGGCATGCGCTGAAGCTCGCCCCGGAAAACGCGGACCTGATCGCGGGGCTGGCGGGCCTGCTCGAAAAAATGGGCAGCACCGATGAGGCCGAGAGCCTGGCGGCCAAGGGCTTGCGGCTCGCGCCGGGACATCCGGTCTGCAATCTGGTCGCCGCGCAACTGGATCGACGCGCCGAGCGGCTGCACGAGGCGGCCGAGCGGCTGCAGGGTTTTCTCGGAACAACGCTGCCGGCCGGGACGGAAGCCCGGATCATGCTCGAACTCGGACAGCTGCTGGATCAGCTGGGGGACTTCGAGCGGGCCTATCCGCTGATCGTCGAGGGCAAGCGCAGGAAGGCGCAGGCCACCCTGGGCGGCGAGGCCGATGGCCGCAAGGAGGCTTATCTGACCAGGGTTGCCCGGGCGCGCCAACTGGCGACACCGGCGCTGGCGGGCTTGTTGCGGGAACAAACGAGCCGGCAAGCGGCCCGGCAATTCAGCGAACGGCCGCCGTCCGGCAATGCCGAGGGTGCCGGGGTTGCGGGCGGTGTGGCCAGCTCGCCGGTCTTCCTGATCGGCTTTCCCCGGTCGGGCACGACGTTGCTGGAGCAGATTCTCGACAGTCATCCGGCCATCCGGGCCATGGAGGAGAAACCGGCGGTCGCGACCATGGTGAGTCGCGCGCTGGCGATGCTGGATGAGCAGCAATGCACTCTGGCCGATCTTAACGAGGGCCAGGTCGCGGAATTGCGCGAGCGCTACTTTGCCGAGGTCGTGCGACACATCGATCTGCCGTCGGGGCTCATGCTCGTCGACAAGATGCCGCTCAACACCATCGAGGCGCCAGTGATTGCCCGGGTGTTCCCGGATGCCAGATTCATTCTGGCGATTCGTCATCCCTGCGATGTCTGCCTGAGCTGTCTGATGCAGGATTTCGCGACCAATGCCGGCATGGCGAACTTCTTCTCGCTCGATGATGCGGCGCACTTGTACGCACAGGTCATGGACGGCTGGCGGCACTACGCCGAATCGCTGCCGTTGAACCATCATCGCATCCGTTACGAGGACCTGGTTGCCGACGTGCCCGGCGAAACCCGCAAGCTGCTGGATTTTCTCGGCCTGCCTTGGGACGATGCGGTGCTGTCGCACAGCGAACATGCGCGCCGGCGCGGCGCAATCAACACACCGAGTTACCACCAGGTGGTACAGCCCGTCTATCAACGCGCCAGGTATCGCTGGCGGCGCTACGAGGCGCGGATGGCCGGCGTGCTGCCGCTGCTGCAACCATTCATCGAGCGGTTCGGCTATGCCGAAGAGGCGGCCCCCTCGTCCCGGAACGGTTCGTAGCCGAAGCCGCTGACATAGGGCTGCAGCGTCCTGGCGACGGTGGCGAACTCCGCTTCGAAATGCCGCCAGCGGGTCACGGAGGATGAGTAGAGCGGCTGGGCGACCTGGCTGCGGCTGGGCGTGGAAATGAATTTCCTGGCGGCGCGCTGGTGGAACCCGGAGACGCCGGCATCCCACGGCAAGTCGAGGAAATCGAAGACGGCACGGAATGTCGGCTCGAACTGCGTGACGGCGTCTTCGTAACGCAGCTCGAAGCAGGGCAGCGACATCAGCGATTTGACGTGCATCCACCATGCCATGACCCGGGCATAGAGCTCGGCGGTGCCCTGCCAGGAGAGCAGATGCACCGTGGTCGGCGAGGGCGCCATCAGTTGCATGAAGCAGCTGACGCAGACGTCGCGGGGATCGCGCATGACGAACAGCACCCTGGCGTCCGGAAAGATGCAGTTGATCAGGCCGAGGTCGAGCGTGTTCATCGTGAACTTGTCGACCAGCGTCCTGGCGCCGATCGCGTCGCCGTAACGCTGGCTGACCCGGTTCCAGTAAAACTCTCGCAGGTGCGTGACGCCGGCGAGATCCAGTTTCGCGAGCTTGGCCGCGGTGCTGGCGTCGGACTTGTCCATTCGGTGCAGCTCGTTTTGCACGGCCCAGATGAAGTCGGCCTCGTCGGCAACGAATACATCGGGATGCGCATCCAGCACTTCCTGTGTCAGCGTGGTGCCGGAACGCAGAAAGCCGACCAGAAAGACCGGCGGGCGCTGGGCGCCGGCGAAGCGGGCGCCGGACCACCGCGCGAGCAGTTCGCGGTCGAAGTCCTTCATGTTGGCATCGAGCATCGTCGGCACCAGCGCGCGATTCTGGGCGCGATACTCGGGCAGCTTTTCGGCGAAGCCGGCGGCCTCATGCAGATGCGCGAATACCTGATCGTATTGCCCGAGCTTGTCGAGCGCGCGCGCCATTTCCTTGTGCGCCCGAAACTCCTCGCGGTCGCTCAACTCGTAGGAAAGCACGTCTTCGAGGTGAGCTTGGGCGGCGGCCGGCATGCCTGCATCGACCTCCAGGCTGGCCTGGAGGATGTGCATCATGCTGTTTTCCGGATCGAGTTCGAGGGCGCGCCGGCCGGCAGCGAGGGCCTCGGTGGTTCTGTTCAGCTGGGAAAGGGTCACGGCCAGCAGTTGATGTGTCTGATGATCGGCAGGGCGGATCTGCGTCGCCTCGTTGCATAAGGCCAGCGCACCCGGGAAATCGCCCCAATGCTGCAGCTGCGCGACGACGCGGAGCAAGGGCGCGATGTCGCCCGACCGATGCGCGGCCTGCCGGGCAAGTTCGCCGGCCTGTCGCAGGCGCGCCGTGCCTTCGGCGCGCTTCCCGGCCTGGCAGAGAACGTGCCCCAGGCCCGCCGTGGCTTCGCCATCTTCGCTGTCCTGGGACAGTGCGGTCTCGAACCAGCGCGCGGCTTCCGCAAGATCGTTCGCCTTCGCGGCGGCCCGGGCGCGCGCCTTGGCCGTCATGGGCGGATCGCTGGATGTGGCCGCGGGTTTGCCCAGGCCGACCTTGAAGGAACCGTAACCGCCGGGAGAGAACGTGTTCATCGCGGCGGTCAGAGACGGGGCTTGAGCGCCTTGAGGCGTTGGGCGGTTTCCTTGTCGAGCCCGCGTTCGTCCAGGTTCGCCAGGGTTTCGGCGGCTTCCTTTTTCTTGCCTGTTTCGGCAAGAAGCTCCGCCAGATGAACGCGCGCGTATCCCGCGCCGGGAGCGGCGGCGATTGCCTTGCGCAAAGTGGTCATGGCCTCGTTCTTCTGACCAGCCTGGCTCTGCGCTTCCGCCAGGGTATCGAGGACGGTCGGATTGTCCGGCGCCAGTTCGCTGGCGGCTTGCGCCGTGGCGAGACTGGCGGGGTTCTTCAGCTTCGCGTAGGTCCAGGCCAGTTCGTTGAGCGCCACGAAATTCTTCGGCTCGCGCTTGGCGATGGCTTCATAGTGTCGCGCGGCGCCGGCGAAGTTGAGGCGCCTCACCTCGCGTCGCGCGGCGAGCGAAAGCGCCGGAATGCTGTCCGGATGCGTTGCGAGCCATGCGTTCAACTCCTTGTTGCCGATGTGTTCCTCGCCTGTCCGGTCAAGGAGTTCCGTCTTGTGCAGCAAGGCCGCCTCGCCGGCGCCCGCTTTCGCGGCTTCGGCGTACGCCTTCAGGGCATCCGCCTTGCGGTCGGCATGTGCCAGAACGTCGCCCAGCAACAGCCAGCCCGGGGCGCGCAGCTTCGGCTTGTCGCGCATCATGTTGGCGGTCACCTCGGCATCGGCGACCTTGCCTTGCGCCAATTGCAGTCCGGCCAGCATCTGATAGGGAACGGGCTCTTCGGGGCGCTGGTTGATGAGTTTGCGCAATGCCTCGATGGCTTCCGCCGGCTTGCCGGCGCGTGTCAGAACCTGGGCGTGGGTCAGGGACCAGTCGAGACGCTCGGGATGGCGGGCCGCGAGCTGTGCGTATTTCTGGATCGCCTGCTGCATTTCGCCGGCGTTCTCCAGCGTGGAGGCCGCGAGCGCGGTCATCGTCGGATTGTCGGGCAGCGCCGCCTCGCCTTCCTTGGCGAGGGCGATGGCCTTTTCCTTGCGTTGCTTGCCCAGCCAGTAGCGGATGGCGTCGTCGCGCAGCCTGATGGAGCCGGGAGCGGCGGTCAGTCCCTTTGTGTAAACTTCCGCGACGCGCTCCGGCTCGGCTCCGGCGTTGGCCAGGCGGCGGGCCTGTTCGAGATAGACGCGCTCGTCCTTGCTGCCGGCCTCGATGGCCTTCTGCAGGCGCGATTCGAATGCCTTGATGCGTTCGGGCGATTTGGCTGACACGGCGAGGGCCGCCAGGGCCGGGAAATAGTCGGGCTGCAGATCCAGAGCGCGTGTCGTCTGCTCGAAGGCGGCGGCGTCGTTGCCTTCGCCGCCAAGGACCGCGGCCAGCCAGACGACAGGCGCCGGGTCTTTCGGGGCGCGTTCGGCCTCGGCCTGCGCCATGGCTTTTGCCTTGTCCAGCAGGCGCATGCGGAACAGGGTGCGGAACACCTCCTCGCGCTGCCGCCCATCCGCCCTGCTGATTTCGATGGCCTTGTCGACGGCGGCAAGCGCCTCCGGGCGCTTGCCCGAGGCCAGCTGCATTTCGCCGAGGCGGGCGTACATCATGGCTAGCGGCGGATTGGCTTGCGCCGCAGCTGCCATCTGTTGAATGGCCTTCTCCCTGTTTCCGCGGCCCCAGTCGAGTTCCGCGGCGATGGCCCGCAATTCCTTGTCGTTCGGAGCCAGTTTCAGAGCCTGCAACAGTGCCGTCTCAGCGCCCGCCGGGTTGTTGCGTCGCAGCTCGAGTTGTGTGCGCAACCGCAAGGCGCCCAGAGCCTCGGGGTTTTGTTCAAGTATCTTGGCAATGCGCGCGTCCGCGGAAGCGATCTCGCCGCGGTTGAGTTCCACGGTTGCGGCAATCTGCTGCGAAGGCAGGTGCTGCGGCAGCTTGGACAGCACCTTGGTGGCCAGGAGCCATGCCTCGTCCTGCTTGCCTTCGTTCATCTTGAACAGCGCATCGATATAAAGCGTCCGGAAATAGCTCGGCGCGATCTTGTGGAGCTTTTCCCTGAGCGGTTTCACTTCGGCGCTGCGGCCCGCCGCAATCAGGCGTTCCGCATATTCGCCAATCACGCCGTGATGCCACGGGGCAAGTTTGTAGGCATTTTCCAGCGCGGCAAACGAGTTCGCGTTATCGCCGTTGACGGCAAGGATGCGGCTCGCTCCGCGCCATACCCACCACGGTGCCCCCTTGTCCTTGAGCGCTGCGTCGAGCTTGGTCAATGCCTCCGTGGGTTGTTTGTCGAGCATGGCGATCTGCGCTTCGGCGAGATAGACCGCTGCTGTTCGGGTATCGATCTGTTCCAGGATCGCCTTGGCATCCTTGACATTGCCCTGTGTCAGATACGCGAGCGACAGGATTCCGCGCAGGCTGGCATCCGCCGTATCGTCGGTGAGCTTCTCCCGGCCAAAGTCCTTGATCAGCAGCGGAGTGTCACCGCGATCGAGGAGAAGATGGGCGATCTTCGGCACGATCGCGTTGGCGTCTCCGCCGAGTTCCAGTGCGCGGCGGAATTGCTGCTCGGCTCCGCTGAGATCGTCGCTGTTTTCCAGGGCCTCCGCCAGGGCGAGGCGCGCCGGAAGAGAATCCGGCTCCTTTTGCACCGCATTCTTGTAGGCGATGACGGCTGCCGCCATGTCGCCCTTGGCGAAATACGTCTTGCCTTCCTGCATCGATTCCGTGGATGACGGCGCACATCCGGTCGTCAGAAGGGCCACCGCCATCGCCGTCGCCAGCCAGGAAGTGCGGCGAGTTCCGTGGAGGCCGGACGATGCTGGCGGGAATGTGACGTCTTGGGGGATCATGGGCTGGCGTCCTTCGTGGATCTGATCGTTAATGGGGAGGCGGCTATTCTAGCGGTATGAAGGGCTGGCGCTGTCCCTGTGGCTGAATGGCAAGCTCAGGCCGAGGTCCGGCGTGGGCCCATGCCATGGCTTGCCCGCCGGGCTTATTCGAGTTTCTTCAGGTAGTCCTTGGTGAACATCTTGTCCGGCAGTTCGCGCAGCTTCATGACGCTGTAGTCGAGTACCGACTGTTCGCCGCCGCGCAGGGCGTCTTCCATCACCAGGCGAGTCGGTCGGAGCTTGCCCGCCATGTTCTGGAAATTCTCGTAGCGCGCCTTCTTCAGCAAGCGGTTGGAAAGGGAATAGAACTCGGCCTTGAAAGGCGCGTGAGTCTTCTGATTGACCCAGTAAACGACGCGCTGATAGGTCACGCTGCGGTCGACGGCGGTGAGTTCCAGCACGTGGTAGATGTCGGCGCCGATGGTTTCGCTGCGGACCAGCCTGGGCGTGTAGTCGCCGGAGAAATTGGCGCGCGCCAGGTCGCCGTTCGCGACCTGGCCGGTCAGGCGCTGGGCCAGGGAGATGCGCACCGGCTGGGAGACCTCCGGCATGAAGACCCAGAGGTCGCGTCCTTTCATGAGCAGGATCTGGCCACGGTCGGCGGCCGGTTCGGTGATCATGACAATCGTATTCTCGTTGCCTTTCGAGAGCACCCGGTACTTGCGGGTGTCCGTGGTCTTGTCGGACTGCACGGTGGCGATGGCGACATCGACCTGGAAGCCCTCGGCCGGAAAGCGAATCTGGTCGGCCTTTTCCACTATACTGCGCGCGATCGCCATTTCGTCCCCGACGGCAGTGGCTGCAGCGACGGCGGGCGGCTCGCTGGCGAACACGGGCGGGCTGAATGCCGAGATCGCCAGCATGCTTCCGATCATGATCGCCTTGCCGCAGGCGTGTTTGAATGTCATGATTTCCAATTTGGCGACTCCATCGAATTGATCAACCAGATTCTTGGCCGGGACTGAACAGACATGAGTGTTGTCAGAGTCGAGCGCGTATTCAAGGAGTATCTCCTTGGCGATCAGATTGTCCAAGCGCTGAATGATATAACACTCTCCATCGAGCCCGGCGTGTTTCTGGCCATCGCGGGGCCCTCGGGTAGCGGCAAGACGACGCTGCTCAACCTGATCGGCTGCATCGACACGCCGACCTCGGGAAAGATCTGCATCAACGACGAGGATGTCAGCGGCAAGAGCGCCGACGAGCTTGCCGATCTGCGTTCGCATGCCATCGGCTTCATCTTCCAGACGTTCAATCTGCTGCCCGTGCTTACGGCGGCGGAGAACGTCGAGTACCCCCTGCTGCATCGCAAGGATGTCAGCGCGTCCGAGCGGCGCAAGCGTGTCGCCCACTACCTCGACATGGTCGGGCTGTCGAAATACGCCGGCCATCGCCCGAATCAGCTCAGTGGCGGTCAGCGCCAGCGCGTGGCGATCGCCCGTGCTCTCGCGGTGCAACCCTCGATCATTCTGGCGGACGAGCCGACCGCGAACCTCGACAAGGCGACTGGCAAGGAAATCCTCAAGTTGATGAAGTCCATCAACCGCCGCCTGAAGACCACGTTCATCTTCTCGACGCACGATCAGCGCGTGATCGATCAGGCGGATCGTCTGGTGCGCGTCGAGGATGGCGTCATCAAGGCATTCGGCGTCCGCAACGGAGAGGAATGGAACATCGCCCGGGTGCCCAGTGCTGCGGATGTGGCGGGACAGGCCGCCGCGGATGCCGGGTGACGATTTTCGGGTCGCACAGCGGCCGGTAACCAACTGGAGTCGGATGTGAAAACAGGAAAGCTGGGCCGCAGCGGCCGATACCGCAGGATGGGCGCCAGCATCGTGGCGTTTGCGATGCTGGGGATGGCGCCGGTATGGGCGGCATCGAGCGCTGTCGCCGACGATGAACTGCCGCTCGGCCGCGATGCGCTGTTCGGCGACGATTTGCCGGTCGGCAAGACCATGCCCGGAAAAGCCGCCGCATCTTCCGCGTTCCCGCTGAAGGGGGTCCTCCAGTTCGAACTCGCCCGGGTCACGGCCGAACCCGATCACTGGTCGAAGATGCGCACGCGCGTGGATCTTGCGGCTCAGGGCGGTTCCGGCGATGGCGTCAAATGGAAGCTGGGCGCGCGCCTCGATCATGATGCCGTATACGGCATCAACGAGTTCTACCCGTTCGATGTTCGGCGCGACCAGCGTCTGAACTTCATGCTGCGTGAGAACTACGTCGATTTCGGCGCCGGCAACTGGGATTTCCGCGTCGGCAGGCAACACGCGGTGTGGGGCGAAATGGTCGGAATGTTCTTCGCCGACGTGGTGTCGGCTCGCGACATGCGTGAATTCATCCTTCCCGAGTTCGATGCCATGCGCATTCCCCAGTGGGCAGCGCGCGCCGAGTATTTCAAGGACGATTTCCACGCCGAATTCCTATGGATTCCCGTGGCCAGCTACGACATCACGGGCAAGCCGGGCGCCGAATTCTTTCCTTACCAGCCGAAACCGCCCGGGTTCGCAATCGAGTATCGCAACGAGGTGAGACCCGAGCGCAATCTGAGCCACGGCAACTACGGCATGCGCGTGTCGACGCTGAAGGATGGCTGGGACGTTTCCGGGTTCTATTACCGAAGCATGGACAACGCGCCGACCTTTTATCGCGAGCTCGCGATCGTCCCGACGCCGACGGTGATCTATCAGGCGCGTCACGACAGGATCGACCAGGTTGGCGGTACGCTGGCCAAGGATTTCGGCGCGTTCGTCCTGAAGGGCGAAGGCGTGTATACCCATGGCCGGAAGTTGACGGTACTGCGATTCTACGATGCCGACGGCGTGACGCCGCAGGATACGCTCGACTGGGCGCTCGGCCTGGACTTCACGCTGCCGGCCGAGACGCGGTTCAACGTTCAGTTCTTTCAGCGCGCGACGTTTGCGCACGATCCGGATACCGTGCCGAAGAAGTTCGAGAACGGCTACAGCCTCTATCTGAACAGCAAGATCACCGAGAAATTCGAAGCGCAGGCGATGTGGATCAACAGCCTGCAGCGCAGCGACTGGCTGTTCCGCCCTCGTGTCGCCTGGAACTTCGAGAAAAACTGGCGTCTGATGGTCGGAGCCGATGTGTTTCATGGGCCGGAGACGGGATTGTTCGGACGTTACGATAACAAGGACAGACTTTATGGCGAGGTACGCTACGCTTTCTGATTCGCCATTCGGCGATTGATCCGGCCCGATTGGGTTTGAAGTTTCGTAGGTCGGGTTAGCCCGCAGGGCGTAACCCGACGCCGAGGTTCCAGCGGCACTCCCGACATCAGTGCGTCCCATGTCGGGTTATGACCGCAGGAAACGCCCCGAAGAAAGTGGCCTTGGGCCATCCCTTGAGGGACGCTGCGCTAACCCGACCTACGCTGCTTTCGAGCGATTCCGGCAGGCGGCGCAAGCGGCATGGTCCGTCCGGCGAGCCGCTCAGATGTTCTGAAGCAGCGCCTTTACGGGGGGAATGCGCGACACACGGCGTGCCGGAATCAGGGCGGCGAGGAATGTCGCCAGGAAGCCGACGCCGACCGAGGTCACCAGGGTCGCGGGGACGGTCCGGATATGCGCGGTGTAGCCCAGATTCGAGTTGGGCGGCGGCGGCATCGGTATGCCGATTGCGGATATCGCCCAGCTCAGGATCAGCCCGGCGACCAGGCCAAGCCCGCTGCCGATCAGTCCGAGCAGGATGTTCTCGGTGATCACCAGCCGGGATATCACGCCGTGGCGGTTGCCCAGCGCCATCATGGTGCCGAATTCCCCAACGCGTTCGAACACGCTCATGTTGACGCTGTTGGCGACGGAAAGCAGGACGAGGACGAGGATGATGGCCTGCAGCACGCCGAACTGGCGCTCGTAGAGGGCGACCGTGCTGCCGTAGAAATCGTTGATCTGATCCCAGGTCAGGACTTCCAGTTGCGCGGCAGCGATCCGGCCGCTGATGTCATTGGCGACCCGCTGCGTTTCGGCGGTGTCCTTCAGGGCGACGACGAGGCTGTTGATACCGGTCGTGCCGAGCAATTCCTGGGCAGCCAGCAGCGGAATCCGGATGGCCCGGGCATCGTAGTCCTGGGAGAAGCTCTGGAACACCCCGACGACCTCGAATTCCTGGCTGTTGAGCGCCCCTTCCGCCAGATTGACCAGCAGCGTGATCCGGTCGCCGGGGCGCAGCTGCAATGTCCTTGCGACGCCGCTGCCGATCAGGATGCCGAATGCGTCGCTTTCGGCGAGCTGCCTGCCATCGATCAGCTTGATGTGGGTGCCGAGCCTCGCTTCCCTGCCGGGTTCGATGCCGTCGCCGATGATCGGCCAGTCGGTCTTGCCGTTGCTGATCAGTCCGGAGAAGTTGATGCGGGCCATGACGTCGTCGACTTGCGGCAGATCGTTCAGCTGCTTCCGGATGCTGTCGGGTTCGGCAACGAGAAATTTCTCGGGGCTGCGCGTGCCGTGAGCATGGAAGCCGGCGCGGGTCACCTGCAGGTGTCCGGATTGGGAGTGGATGAGCGTCTCGCCGAGCTTGAAGTAGACGTCCTGGACGAAGCCGCCGCTCAGGATCAGGCCGATGACGCCGAACATGATGGCCGCCAGTGTCATGGCGGTACGCAGCTTGTGGCGGAAGACGTTGCGCAGGGCCAGGTTCAGCATGGGATCGTGTTCCGGCGGTCAGCGGTTGTGGCGGAGGGCATCGACGATTTCCAGGCGCGAGGCTTTCCATGCCGGGTAGAGGCTGGCCAGCAGCGTCGTCCCGACGGCGAGGGCGAACGCCTTGGCCGCCAGCGCCCAGGTGATCAGGATTTCTCCCGTGTATCCCTGGGACATCCCCGGCGGCGGCGGCATGGGAATTCCGACGAGGGAAATCAGGGTGGCAAGCAGCCAGCCGACCAGGACGCCCAGCAGCCCGCCGATCATGCCCACGGTCAGTCCCTCGTAGATGAACTGGGCGAGGATGTGCCGCCGGCGGCGGCCGATCGCCATGCAGGTGCCGATTTCGGCGGTGCGTTCGAGCACGTTCATCATCATCGTGTTGGAGATGCTCAGCACGATGATCGCGGCAATGATGAACTCGACGACGCCGATCTGCATCGAGAGGAGATCCACCATCTTGCGGTAGAAGTCGGCAAGGTCGTACCAGGGAACGAACTCGAGTCCGCTGTTGCCGAATTTCGCCTGCAAGAGGGGCAGGGTCGTCGCGGTCTGTGCCGTGTCGTCCAGCGCAAGAATCCATCGGTGGCTGCCGGAGACACGCAGCAGTTTCTGCGCAACCGGCAAGGGGGCGCGCAATGCGGAGTCGTCGTAGGCCTTGCTGACCGTGTTGAACAGGCCGCGCACCCTGCACTCGACGGCGCTGAGTCCGCCCTTGGGGGTGTTAGCCATCAGCACGACGGTGTCGCCGACCTTGACGCCGAGATTCTCGGCCAGCCCGCGACCGAGGATGATGGCCTTGGGATCGGCCTCGCTCAGATTGTCGCCGGACGAGATCAGCAGCGTCCTGCTGACGTGGCTTTCGGCTGACGGGCTGACGCCTTCGCCGACGAAGGAAATGGTGGCATCGCCATGGCTGATGAGGCCGTTGAAGGCCAGGCGGGGCGCGAGCGTCCGGACCGTCGGGAAGTGCTCGATCGCCGCGCGTTCCTTCATTTCTTGCGGAATGACGAAGCGCAGGGGGTCGGCCTGACCTTCGCTCAGGTAGCCGGGACGCACGACGTGGATATGTCCGAGACCGGCCTGAATCGTGCCTTCGCGCGAAGCCCAGAATATCCATTCGATGAAGCCGGCGGCGAGCAGCAGCGCGATCACGCCGAAAGCGACCGCCGATATGCCGAACAGGCTGCGACGATATTGGCGCGTTACGTTGCGGAGCGCATTAAGGTATTCGAGCAATGCGGAATGCATGCTGTTCATTCTTTGGATTGACGTCCGTGTTGCACGGCGGGGCGCTTGTCCCCGAGCTGCGCATGGAGTTGATGCCAGGTTCAAAGCGGCTTTCGACCCTAATGGTACTGGTACGCTGTGGCCGAATCGCTAATATACTCCACGATCAATCATCGTCGGGAGAGCGCAATTGAATTCAGGCGGGACAGATTTTGCGTCGAACTCGGAATTCCTCTATGAGGAGGCCTTCTCGCGCAACATCGGTTGGCTGACCGAAGCGGAGCAGGCGGCCTTGCGCGGCAAGCGCATTGCGGTTGCCGGGCTCGGCGGCGTCGGTGGCATCCACGTGCTGACGCTGGCGCGTCTCGGCATCGGCGCTTTTCATATTGCAGATTTCGATACCTTCGCGCTGGCGAACTTCAATCGCCAGGCAGGCGCCATGGTGAGCACGCTGGGGCAGGCCAAGATCGATGTCATTGCCGAGATGGCCAGAGACATCAATCCCGAACTGGACATCAATCTCTTTCGTCACGGTGTGTCGGCGCAGAATCTCGACGAATTTCTGGGCGGTGTGGATCTCTATGTCGATGGCCTGGACTTCTTCGCCTTTCCGGCCCGCTGCGCAACTTTCGCCGCCTGCGCGCGCCTTGGTGTGCCGGCAGTGACCTCGGCGCCGTTGGGGATGGGGGTCGCCCATCTCAACTTCCTGCCCGGCGGCATGACTTTCGAGGAGTACTTCGGTCTCGAAGGGCGCACGGAGTCGGAACAGGCGCTGCGTTTCCTGCTCGGCTTGTCGCCGGCAATGCTGCAGCGTTCCTATCTGGCCGATCCGACGCGCGTCAATTTCGCCGAACGGCGGGGGCCTTCGACGATCATGGCCTGCCAGTTCTGTGCCGGCATGGCCGCTACCGAGGCCCTCAAGATTCTGCTGCGTCGCGGCGAAGTTCTGGCCGCGCCGCGCGGCCTGCATTTCGATGCCTACCGCGGCAAGCTGGCGAAAACCTGGCGGCCGGGCGGCATGAAGAATCCGCTGTCCCGGCTCGTCCTGGCGATCGCGCAACGCCAGCTCGCGCGCATGGGGGTGGAGACGGGAGAGCGCTCGTCATGAGCGAGTCCACAGTCATCGAGCAGATCCTCGAACTCGCGCGCTGGGCGCCGAGTGGCGACAACACCCAGCCCTGGCGATTCGAGATCGTCGACGCCAGGCAGGTTGTCATTCATGGCCGCGACACGCGCAGGGAGGTGGTATACGACCTCGACGGACATCCCAGCCAGATCGCGCTTGGCGCCTTGCTGGAAACCCTGGCGATCGCAGCCAGCGGTCATGGCTGGCGGATGGTGGCCCAGCGTCGTTGCGACATGCCCGACGAGCAGCCGACATTCGATGTGCGCTTCGAGGAGGCAGGCTTGCCTGCCGACCCCCTGATCGGCTGCATTCAGGAGCGCAGCGTGCAGCGCCGGCCCTTTCGAACCAGACCATTGACGCCGGAGGAGAAGCAGGCGCTGGAGGCGACGGTGCGGCCCGCCGGTCGCGTACTCTGGCTGGAGGGCGGGCGGAATCGCTGGCGGGCTGCGCGGCTGATGTTCGAGAATGCCGAACTGCGACTGACCATCCCGGAAGCCTATGAGGTGCATCGCCACGTTATCGAATGGAATGCCCGCTACAGCGAAGACCGGGTGCCGGATCAGGCGCTCGGTGTCGATCTGCTGACCACGAAGCTGATGCGTCGCGTGATGCAAAGCTGGGCGCGTGTCGAGTTTTTTAACAGATGGCTGGGGGGTACGCTTGCCCCACGCATACAGATGGATTTCCTGCCGGGGCTGGCCTGTGCGGGGCATTTCGTCCTGATCGCCGAGCGGGAGCCGCAGACGACGGATGACTACGTGGCGGCAGGTCGCATGGTGCAGCGGTTCTGGCTGACGGCCTGTCGGCTGGGTCTGCAACTTCAGCCTGAAATGACGCCACTGATCTTTGCCCGCTATGTGCGCGAGGGCCGACGCTTCACCGTGAAGCCCGACGGCATGGAGAGGGCGCGGAACCTCGTCGGTCAGTTGGAGAATCTGATCGGCCGGGCGGATGCGCCACGGGCGGTCTTCATGGGGCGCATCGGTGAAGGAAAAAAGCCGCGCTCGCGCTCGTTGCGCTTGCCGCTGGCAAAGTTGCTCGTTCGTTGAAGGCGATTTCGATGACAGACCTCGATGATCTGGCCGGACGTCATTGGGATGCCATTGTCGTTGGGACCGGCATGGGCGGCGCGACGTTGGGGCACGCGCTGGCGCGCGCGGGCTGGCAGGTGTTGTTCGTGGAGCGCGGCGGCTCGTCGTTGGCCGCAGCGGAAGCCTTGCGCGGCGACTATGCGGAGCGCGGGTTTCCCGCTCCTGCCGTCCCGGGGCCGCAGCACGCCGGCGTGCTTGCCCGGGCCGGACGCGAAGGCGCGTGGATCGAGGACCGCAGCGGCAATGAATCGCGGAAATTTGTTCCCTTCATCGGCTCCGGCGCTGGCGGGTCCTCGGCGCTGTATGGCATGGCGCTGGAGCGATTCTTCCCGGCGGATTTCGAACCGCGGCGGAATTTTCCCGATGCCATCGATACCACGCTGCCGGAGGCCTGGCCGGTCAGTTATGCTGAAATGGCGCCCCATTACGAGGCCGCCGAGCGACTGTATCGCGTGCGGGGCACCGTCGATCCGCTGCGGCCGGCCACCAGCGGCCAGAGCGGTCATATTGCCGCACCACCGCCGCTGACGCCGGCTGGCGGCGAGTTGTTCGGATGCCTCGGCGACAAGGGACTGCACCCCTACCGGCTGCCGCTTGCCTGCGAGTTCGTTGCCGGATGCGAGTGCTGCCAGGGGTATCTCTGCGCAAAGGGCTGCAAGAACGACGCAAGCCGGATCTGTCTGCAGCCGGCCCTCGCAGAACACGGTGCGGCCCTGATCGATCGTTGCGAGGTCGTCGCCCTGGAGGCAAGCCGGACGGCGGTGACCGGCGTCGTTTGCGACCGGCAGGGCCAGCGCCTCGTCCTGCGCGGCCGGACGGTGATACTCGCCGCCGGCGCGTTGGCGACGCCGGGCCTGCTGCTTCGCTCTGCCTCCGCCGACTGGCCGCAGGGGCTGGCGAACGCATCGGGGATGGTCGGACGCAACCTGATGCGCCATCTGATCGATCTGTATGCGTTGAGGCCGAGGCTGCCGGGGCCTTTCGACAATCGCCAGAAGGAAATTGCTTTCAACGACTTCTATCAGGTCGATGGCGAGAAATTGGGTTCGGTGCAGTCGCTGGGCCGGTTGCCCCCGCCGGAAATGCTGCATGCCGCCATGGAACAGGACATGCGCGATGACTTCGGGGGCTGGGCGGGCGCCCTGTTCCGACTGAGCAGACCGGCGATCATGCCCTTCCTGCGACGCTTGGGGGAGAGCCGCATGGTGCTGGCTGCCACGCTGGAGGATCTGCCTTATGCCGACAACGCGGTGGAGTCAGGTCCGGACGGCCTGACGCTCCGCTACCGGCTGCGCGAGCAGGACCGGCGACGGGTCGAGCGCTTCCGGCAGCGCGTTCGCGAGGTGTTGCGGCCCTATCCGGTGATGTTGATCAAGCAGGCCGAGAACAACCAGCGCATCGCCCATGTCTGCGGCACCTGCCGCTTTGGCGACGATCCTGCCGCCAGTGTGCTCGACCGCGACAACCGGGCGCACGGGCTGGCGAACCTGTACGTCGTCGACGCCTCTTTCTTCCCGTCGAGTGGCGGAACCAACCCTGGCCTGACGATCGCGGCCAATGCGTTGCGCGTGGCCGCGGCGCTCGCGGCGCGGAACTGAGGCTGGTTTAAAAATACCGATCAAGTCCGTTTCCATTGCGCTTGTCGAAATGCATGCTAGGGCGTGTTCTCATTCAGTCGGCGGATTGCGTTGGGTCAGGAAGGCGATGGATGCAAGGCGCGGTGCGCCGCCCATAGTCCATCTATGGGCAAGCGCCGCAACGCCGCAGACGCGCCTTCCTGGCCCAACCCTCCGGGAAGGCCCTTGTCCGGCCGCATGGCGGCGTTGGTCGTCGCTTATTTGGCACTGCCAAACCGCGCTCCTCCCGCCTTGCCCTGCACCCGGACAAGGACCTTCGCAACCGTCGCCTGAATGAGAACACGCCCTAGCAGCCTGTCGGGATTTCCCCGAGCCCCATGGGGAAAGCCCGGTGCGATCGTATTCGGCGCCGGCATTTTGTGGGAGCGGCCTCCAGGCCGCGAATTTCTCAGCCCATTCGCGGCCTGGAGGCCGCTCCCACAAAGCGCCTCATGCCGTTCCCACGACGAAATTGTGTCAACGCGATCGCCCTTGCGGAAAGTCCGACAGGCTGCTCGAAAAATCAAGGGCTTCGAAAGACTTTTCCTGAGCGTAGTCGAAGGACTCGGTCCAAAAGGTGTCGACTTGTTCAGCATTTCCTTGAACCTCGGCAGTCGGTCGAGGGGCCCGTGGCGCGCAGGGTTTGATTGCACTGTCTTTTGTCGGATTTTTTTACATTTATACGGGCGGGTTTTCGGGTGCTTGTTCAAGACACTGAAAACAAAGAAAAGAATTAACTGGCATGTTACATGCTTTATGTCCGTCGAAGCATGTTGCATTCCTTGAATCAAAAATGGAGAAGATTATGAGCATCCTTAAGAAAACTTTCGTCGCAGCGGCGCTGTCCTTGGCCTTCGGCGGCGCCCAGGCAGCGCTTATCGACCTTGATGGTCTGGGCGGTGCGCACGGGGCGATCAACGCGTCGGTGCTGGATTGGACTATCGGCAACGCCTTGGTCACTCCGGTGCGTGGCAATGTGACCGACCCCGA
This sequence comes from uncultured Rhodocyclaceae bacterium, assembly GCA_964500425.1. Lineage (GTDB taxonomy): Bacteria > Pseudomonadota > Gammaproteobacteria > Burkholderiales > Rhodocyclaceae > Sterolibacterium. The sequence continues at coordinate 905 of CAZCPD010000020.1, read as the reverse complement.
TTTTGGGGATATCTACCAGACCTATGCTCATGCCCGCCTGGCGACAGCCAACAACGGCTCGGGCGACCCGGTTGATGGCCTCTTTGGCAACTCCGAATGGACCTACGTCACGGGTTTCCGTGAAACCGTCTTTGACGTGACCGGCTCGGCCGGAACGGGTAGCGCGACGTTCAACACCATCGCCGGTGGCAACAATTTCTTCGAGATCTGGTACAGCAACACTGCTGGCACGCTCTCCAACAATCTGACGGGCCGCAACTTCAACGATGGTGTCAGGATTCTGTGGGGCACGGTGACGCCCTTCGACTTCAACGATCCGAACAAGCTCGGCCAGACGACCTTTACCGGCACCACGCCGATTGATGGTCAAGGCAACCTGCTGACGCCGGATCTGGATCAAAACGGGATCGACAACTACCCGGCCATCGATACCATCACCGGCCAGGGCGGTGGTCGTATCGGCCTCCAGGTCGTGGGTTGGAATTCTGACTTCTTCCTGAACATGGCGACGGGCACGATCGAGATGGACTTCGACACCCAGCTGAATCTGCCCTTCACGAAGACCGACCCGTCATCCTGCTTCTGGGATGGCACCCAGTACGTCGACGGCGCGGGCCCGGTTGCTCCGGCCAATCTCGCGCAATGCCAGGTCAACACCCTCGGCCCGATCAACGGCTTGACCGGTCCGAACGAAGCGTTGATGACCGATGCATCGACCCGTCTCGACGTGCCGGAGCCGCTGTCGCTGGCGCTGTTCGGCATCGGCTTGGCCGCGATGGGCGCTACGTCGCGTCGCCGCAAGGCCTGATAGCATCCTTCGGGAGTTGCAGGGAGAGGGGCTTCGGCCCCTCTTTTTTTTTGGTGCGCCCGGCAGGGCGCACTCACTTGGAGGTGGAAGTCCTCTA
>CAZCPD010000019.1:0-23297 GCA_964500425.1 uncultured Rhodocyclaceae bacterium | reverse complement strand
GTGATTCCCTATTTCGGCTATGCCCGCCAGGACCGCCGGCCGCGCTCGGCGCGCGTCGCGATCACCGCCAAGGTGGTGGCCAACATGCTGCAGGCCGCCGGCGTGCAGCGCCTGCTGACGGTCGACCTGCATGCCGACCAGATCCAGGGCTTCTTCGACATTCCGGTCGACAACATCTACGCCGGCCCCATCCTGCTCGGCGACATCTGGAAGCAGCGTCACGAGGACCTGCTGGTGGTGTCGCCCGACATCGGCGGCGTGGTGCGCGCCCGCGCGCTGGCCAAACATCTCGAATCCGACCTGGCGATCATCGACAAGCGACGCCCGAAAGCCAACGTCTCGGAAGTCATGAACATCATCGGCGAGGTCAAGGGCCGCACCTGCGTCATCATGGACGACATGGTCGACACCGCCGGCACGCTGTGCAAGGCCGCTCAGGCACTCAAGCAGCAGGGGGCCCTCAAGGTTCTCGCCTACTGCACCCACCCCGTCCTCTCCGGCGCGGCAATTTCGCGCATCAGCGAATCCGAGCTGGACGAACTGGTGGTTACCGACACCATTCCGCTGCGCGAAGACGCGCGCGCCTGTCCGCGCATCCGCCAGGTCTCGATCGGCGGCCTGCTCGCCGAGACCATGCTGCGCATCAGCAACGAGGACTCGGTATCGTCACTGTTCATGGAGTGAGCGGCAGCCGCCGCTGACTCTTTCACCCCCTGCCTGGTCGCGGGCAGGTTTTTCAGGAGTAGCAAAATGAAATTGGAATTCAATGCGCAGCCGCGCACCCTGCAGGGCACCGGAGCGAGCCGCCGCCTGCGCAGAACCGGTCGTGTACCGGGCGTTGTGTATGGCGGGGAAAAACCGGCGGAAGCCATCGACATCGATCACAACGAAATCTGGCACAAGCTGCGCCAGGAAACCTTTCACGCTTCCGTGCTGACCCTGAACCTCGCCGGCGCCACGCAAAGCGTGCTGCTGCGCGACATCCAGATGCACCCGTTCAAGCGCCAGATCCTGCATCTGGACTTCCAGCGCGTCGACGCCACCCACAAGCTGCACACCAAGGTGCCGCTGCACTTCATCAACGCCGACATCGCGCCGGGCGTCAAGCTCCAGGCCGGCATCGTCTCGCACGTGCTGAACGAACTCGACGTCAAGTGCCTGGCGGCCGACCTGCCCGAGTTTATCGAAGTCGACCTCAAGGACCTTTCCGCCGGCCACTCGATCCACGTCTCCGCGCTGAAGCTGCCGAAGGGCGTCGAAACCCTGCTGCACAAGGGCGAGGATCCGGTTGTCGTGACCATCACCATCCCGCGTGGCGCCGCCACGGAGGAAGCAGCTCCGGCCGCTGCCGCCGCTCCGGCTCCCGAGAAGAAGTAAAGAAGCAACGTCGCCGGGAAGGATGGCGGTCTGACGCATACGGCATAACATGCAACGACCGCCCCGTCTCGTCATCGGCCTCGGCAACCCCGGCGCCGAATACGCCAAAACCCGGCATAACGCCGGGTTTTGGTTTTGTGAGCGCCTCGCCACCGATCTCGGCGTCGTGCTCAACAAGGAATCGCGTTTCCACGGCATCGCCGGCAACGCGCGCCATGCCGGGCCTTCGGGCGTCTGGTTGCTGCTGCCGCAGACCTTCATGAACCGCTCCGGCCAGGCGGTGCGCGCCCTGGCGCAGTTCTACCGCATCGAACCGGACGAGATGCTCGTGGTTCACGACGAACTCGACCTGCCGCCCGGCCAGTTGCGCCTCAAGTTCGGCGGCGGTCTCGGCGGCCACAACGGCCTCAAGGACATCACCGCCCATCTCGGCACGCAGGACTACTGGCGACTGCGCGTCGGCATCGGCCACCCGGGCGACCGCAACGAAGTCGCCAACTATGTGCTGAAGCCGCCGTTGCGCGCCGAGCAGGAAGCCATCGACGACGCGCTCAACCGCGCCCTGATCGTCTGGCCGACACTGGCCAAGGGCGACTGGCCGGTCGCCATGCAGAAACTCAACGCCAAGCCGGCCGCCATCTCCTGACCCCTCACTCCTCACGTCTTACGGGATAAACACATGAGCCTCAAATGCGGCATCGTCGGCTTGCCCAACGTCGGCAAGTCCACCCTCTTCAACGCCCTGACCAAGGCCGGTATCGAAGCCGCCAACTATCCGTTCTGCACCATCGAACCGAATGTCGGCATCGTCGAAGTGCCGGATTCGCGCCTCGATGAGCTGGCGAGAATCGTCAAGCCGCAAAAGCTTCAGCACGCCATCGTCGAATTCGTGGACATCGCCGGCCTGGTGGCGGGCGCCTCGAAAGGCGAAGGCCTCGGCAACCAGTTCCTTGCCAACATCCGTGAGACCGACGCCGTCGTCCATGTGGTGCGCTGCTTCGCCGACGACAACGTGGTGCACGTCTCCGGTTCGGTGGACCCGATCCGCGACATCGAGGTCATCGACACCGAACTGGCGCTCGCCGACATGAGCACCGTCGAGAAGGCGCTCGCCCGATACTCCAAGCAGGCGCGCTCCGGCGGCGACAAGGAAGCCAAGCTGCTGGTCGACGTGCTGGATAAGTGCCTCGCCCAGCTCAACCAGGCCAAGCCGGTGCGCGCGCTGGATCTCTCCAGGGAAGAGTGGGCCAACCTCAAGCAGTTCTGCCTGATCACCGCCAAGCCCGTGCTCTACGTCGCCAACGTCGCCGAGACCGGCTTCCAGAACAACCCGCACCTCGACGCCGTGCGCGCCCACGCCACCAAGGAAGGCGCCCAGGTCGTCGCGCTGTGCGCCGCCATCGAAGCGGAAATCGCCGACCTCGACGATGCCGACAAGCAGGACTTCCTCGAATCCATGGGCCTCGAAGAGCCCGGCCTCGATCGCCTGATCCGCGCCGGCTACACGCTGCTCGGCCTGCAGACCTACTTCACCGCCGGCGTCAAGGAAGTGCGCGCCTGGACCATCCACGTCGGCGACACCGCGCCGCAGGCCGCCGGCGTCATCCACACCGACTTCGAACGCGGTTTCATCCGCGCTCAAACAATCTCCTATGAGGACTTCATCGCCTGCAAAGGCGAAGCGGGCGCCAAGGAAGCCGGCAAGATGCGCGCGGAAGGCAAGGAATACGTCGTCAAGGATGGCGACGTCATGAACTTCCTGTTCAACGTCTGAGTCATCAGACCACCACCACCTCGGGCCGGGCTGCCGCCGCCGGCGCGTCGGCCCGCCGCACCAGCCGCCCGACGAGAAGCGCGGCAGCGCAGGTTGCCAGCAGGTGCTTCAGCGTGTGCCCGCTGATCCAGCCGAGCGCCAAGAGCAACGAGTGGTCATTCAACTCGGCAAATTTGGCAAGGACATAGAGCAACAGCGCGAAGCCGAACCCTGCGCGGTCGGCCCGCGGCGCCCGATGGATCGCCTGCCAGAGGGGGATCAGGATGATCGGCAGCCCTTGTATCAGCAAATAGGGGCGCAGATCGCCAACGCCCTGAAGATCCGTGTACCGCCACCAGCCGACGCTGAAGACGGCGAACAGCGCCAGCCAGGCAGTACCGCGCATGCCATTGACGCCGGGGATCGTTTCCGAGCGGACAGCAGCGAGCAGCCCGGCACAGGCCAGGGCGATCGGCAGCCGATCCCATACCAGCCGGGCATTGTCCGGCGCCAGGTGATAGAAGCTGGAACCGGCGGCCGTCAGCAGCAGCCCGCTGAGAAACAGCAGATAGCCGGGCCAGCCGGCGCGCAGGGCCGGATGACGGCGCTGCGGATGCAGGACCACGAGCCCCCACAACGCGACGAGAGCAAAGCCGAGGTTGGACGCCACGTCGGCGGCATGCAAGATTCCCGCGACCACCGACCGGTCGGCAAAGTCGTGATAGCGATCGAGCTGCGCCACCGGACCGTGCGCAATCAGCAGAGCGCAGGCGGTCAGCGTGATCCAGAGCGGCAGACGGTGCAGGGCAAATGGCTTCATGGCGAACTCCTTCAGGATAGGGGGCGCCAGTCTCGCGTGTATCGACACAAAACGAAACTTATTTCATCAAAGCACCATGTTATTGCTTGATTGGTATCGAATGATGATACCTTTGGCCACATGAGCGAATCTGCCCAACTCATTACCACCCTGAAGCGCCACTTGCGCGCGCAGGGCTTGACGTATCGTGACGTGGCCACCGCGCTGTGTCTCTCGGAAGTCAGCGTCAAGCGACTGTTCGCCTCGGGCCGTTTCACGCTCGACAGGCTGGAACAGGTCGCCCGCCTGCTCGGCTACAGCCTGGCTGAACTTGCGCAGCAGGCGCAAACCGAGCAACCGCGACTGCGCACGCTCGACGAAACCCAGGAAAGGGAACTGGTTTCCGACATCCGGCTCCTGCTGGTTGCGGTCTGTGCCCTGAATCATTGGCGCCTGAGCGACATGATCGCGACCTACCGGCTGACGGAGGCGGAATGCCTCGGACACCTGCTGCGCCTCGACCGGCTCGGCCTGATCGATCTGCTGCCGGGAAATCGCATCCGCCTTCACGTGTCACGCGATTTCGACTGGCTGCCGAACGGCCCGATCCGGCGCTTCTTCCAAGCCCAGGGCCAGGACGACTTCCTGAACAGCAGCTTCAGCAATCCGGGCGAAGACATTGCATTCGTGCATGGCATGCTCACTGATGCCGCGCTCGACGAAGTGCGGTCCGAACTGCGCAACCTGCGCCGAAAGTTCGCCGCACTGCATGACAATGCGCTTTCCGCTGCCCTTCCGCAGCGGCGCGGCAGCGGCCTGCTTCTGGCGCTTCGTGAATGGGAACCTCAAGAATTCAAGCAGTTGCGCCGCCTAACTGACGCCGAAGACGGCAACTCCAGGAATCGCCGCTGAATCATTCCCTTCCGACCCATGCACCAGCCATGGCACCGGCAGTTTTTCTTGAAAACAACGAAACACCGATTTCAATCAATCAATTACAAGCGATTATTTATGCTATACAATAACATTGTAGTAAATTTACATGACGTTTACCCGCAGCGGGGGCAACGCTGCCAACCCGGCATATTTCTAACGTAATATCATTTCTTATGCGACAGACCATCCATCCGACAAGACCGCTGCCTGCCAGCAGAATATGTCTGGCATTTCTCGGCGGTGTTCTGGCGCTGCTCAGCCCGATATTCGCAGAGGCCCTGGAGATCGGAGGGCCAACCGCGAACCCCGTGCTCGGCCATCCGCTGCATATCGAGATGCCGCTGACCCTGGCGGCCGGCGAGAAAGCGCCTCGCGGCGATTGCTTGCGCCTGACGCCGCGTCCCGATGACAGCGACGGTGACTTCTTTCCCAAGGACGCACGGGCCACCGTCGAACTTCGTTCCGGTGGCGCCCATCTGGTTGTGGTGTCGCCAAAGGGCGTCGCCAATCCAGCCGTCGGGTTTCGCCTTGCCATCGGCTGCGATGCGGGGGTCTCGCGCGATGTCATGCTGCTCGCATCACCGCCGGAAATTCTGAAGCCGGCCCGGCAGGGCGCCAATCAAACCGCCGAGCCCGCGCCCGTTCGCGAGATCAAGAAAATCGAAATGGTGGTGTCGCGCAACACCACCCTGAACAAACTGGCGCGGGCACGCTATCCATCGAGCCGGGAAACCCGCGACGAGTATCGACGCCTGCTGGCAGAAGCAAACCCGGAGCTGTTTGCCAACGTCGAACATGTCGGTACGGTAGCGTTGCCAGCCGGAACGATCCTCAAGCTGCCCACCAAGCTGCCAAAGCGCGAAGCCGCCGTCGACAAGCCGGCTGAGATACGGCCAGGCACGGAGTTACCGCAGGCCGACGCGACGGGAATCGCCGCACAAGCGGCGGCAAACCATGGAGCGCAAAACTCCGTCGCCAACGACAAGCCCCGTTCCACGACGCGCAGGAAGGAGGATCGCCTGGTCATTGGCGCCGGCCAGGGGCGCGTACCCTCGCTGTCGCAACAGGAACTCCGGCTATCCCTCGATCGTCTCGAACAGATGATGACCGAGAAAAGCCGTGGCGATCTCGCGATGTCCGAAACCCTGACCTCGCTCGCCGCCAGCTTCGGCGAAGTCAAGGCTTACATGCAGGGGGTCGAGGAGCGCGTCAAGCACGCCGAAGCCGAGCAGCTCAGGGCCCAGACCGAACTGCAACTCCTGCGCGAAGAACTGCGCGGTTCCTTCAGCCCGATCGAGCTGCTGCTAGCGGTCATTGGTGGCGGCGCGCTCGGCGCCGCACTGATCGTGCTTTACCAGCGTCTGACGATGCGCCCGCAAGCCAGCCCCTTCGGCGCAGCCCAACCCTTCGACAGCACTGCACCGAGTCCTGCGCCCCTCGCCCATGACACGCCTGTAACGTCTTCGGTCGTGCCGCAGCCGCAAGATGCAGCGACACGCGTCGACGATGCGGCGTCAAGAACGTCGCCGTCATACAGCAGCCGTCTCGAACCGACCGCAAAGACCTCCATCGCGAGAGCAGCCGACCTCGGGGCGCCAAGCCATCCCAAGCCCATTCCACCGATTCCCGACCGCTTCGCGTCAATCAGGAAAACCAGTGCCGGACAGACGACAAACCAGGAGCAAGCCGCTGAAGACGCGGAGTCAAGGAACGAACTGAAGCTTCCCGAGGCCAATCCGGCGGCTAACGCGGAAATGCCAAGCCCGCGGCAACCGGCATCCAGCCATTCCCTTCCTGACGCTGAAAGCACACTCGAGCTGTCCCTCGGCGAGGATCAGGGGCAGAACGCCGAGCTCACCATCCCCGGCAGCGGCATTGACCCGGTCCTCGAACTTGCCGATGTGATGACCTCATTGGGTCTGGCAAAGGAAGCAGCTACGGCGGTTGTCGAGCATGTCCGCCAGAATCCCCATCCGGATCCCCTGCACTGGTTCAAGGTGCTGGAAATCTATCGGACCACCGGTCATCGCGAGGGTTTCGAGGAGGCCGTGCAGGAGTTGCGGTTAAAGCTCAATGTCTCCATCGACGAATGGGATGCGGAAGCCCCGAATGGAGACAAGACCAGCCTCGAAGACTACCCGCATCTTTGCAGGGAGCTTCAAGCCCTCTGGCAGAAGCCGGAATGCGAGACTTTCCTCACCAACCTGCTGGAAGACAATCGCGGTGGCAAGCGGGTCGGTTTCCCGCAGCCGGTCGCCGAGGAAATCGTCCTGCTCAAGGCCATCCTGCGCAATGCCCCGCTGATCGAATTCCCGCCGATCGAGCGACCCAATGCAGACAGTCCTGAACTTGCCGAAAGCAAGGCGTGGCGTGAAGTCCGACTGATTTCTTAACATGAAACCGTCAATTTGATGCCGGGTCAGATGATCGAGCGTAGCGAGCGCATCACTCACCACCACCCTCCATGGGATGGGCGGAGCTGGATCATTCGGGGCGCCCCCGTTTCATCCTCAGAGTCATCCTCAGCGGGTGATGATCGGCATCATGCGCGTTACCACTGATTCATATTGCGGCCGATTCGCGCCATCGCCAACCGGGCCGTTGCATTTCGGCTCGCTGGTCGCCGCCGTCGGCAGCTATCTGGATGCACGCAGCCGCGCTGGAGACTGGCGCCTGCGCATCGAGGACGTCGATCGGCCACGCTGCCAACCAGGCGCTGCCGACGAAATTCTGCGCCTGCTAGAGGCCTACGGCTTCGAATGGGACGGTGACGTCCTCTATCAAAGCCGGCGCAACGACGCCTACCGGGCAGCACTGGAGCGTCTGCTGGCCGCTGGACGCGTATTCCCCTGTGCTTGCACGCGCAGCGAACTGGCCGACTCGCAGCTATCCGGACAGACACGCGTGGCCAGCGATGGCGCCCTGATCTACCCGGGCGCATGTCGCGCAGGGTTGCCGGATGGCCGCGCGGCGCGCGCCTGGCGGCTGCGTGTCGACCACGCGCATATCGCCTTCGACGACGCCGTGCGCGGCCGCATCGAGCAGGATCTGGCGACCTCTGTCGGTGACTTCGTGCTGCTGCGCGCCGACGGCCTGTTCGCCTACCAGCTGGCGGTCGTCGTCGATGACGCCGAGCAAGGCATCAACCATGTCGTGCGCGGCGCCGACCTGCTCGACTCGACCCCGCGCCAGATACTGCTGCAGCAACTCTTGCAGCTGCCGCTCCCGGCCTACGGACATCTGCCGGTGGTCATCAACGCCGTCGGCGAAAAGCTTTCCAAGCAAACGCGCGCCACCCCGCTGACCCGGGCGCAGGCGCGGCCTGCACTGTTCGCGGCACTCGAATTCCTTGGTCAGGCGCCGCCTGCCGACCTCAAATGCGCGAGCCTCGTCGATCTTTGGCAATGGGCCATCGAACACTGGGTGCTGGCAAATGTGCCTTGCAGCAATGCCGTCGCTGAAACATTCCCGTAAAGGAGAACTGCCATGATCCTCCATGCTGACGAAGATTTGCGCCGAATATTGCACGACAACCGTGTCATCGCGATCGTCGGCCTGTCATCGAACGAAACGCGACCGAGTCATGTCGTCGCGAAATACTTGATGGCGCATGGCTACACGGTCATTCCGGTGAATCCGGCCGAAACCGAGATTCTCGGCCGGAAGTGTTACGCCAGCCTCGGCGAGATACCGCAGAAAGTCGATATCGTCGATTGCTTCCGCAAGTCCGAAGACATCCCGCCGCTCGCCCAAGGCGCCATCGATATCGGCGCCAAGGTGCTTTGGCTACAATTGCACGTCGTCAACGAGGCAGCGGCGCGAACCGCGACGGCGGCGGGACTGGACGTGGTGATGGATCGCTGTATCAAGATCGACCATGCCCGCCTGTGCGCCTGAACCGCGCAAACGCTCACCGTAGATGCGCTTTTCGATATGAACAACTGCTGGCTTTTGACCAAGCTTTCCGGATACCAGGATCGCCGCTCAGAAACAATCATAATGACTGCAAGCTTGAAAAAATCAAAGATTCGCCATCTGGCCATCGGGCTGTGTTTGCTGACGACATGTTCCGAACCCCTTCTGGCGATGACTGCACCCATGGCGCCGACAGGCGACGCCACCTTTCTCCATATCGACAGCAATGACGCCAGCACGGATTATTCGAGAGTCCTCGCGGAAATCGAAAGCTCTCCCGATCTGGTGGTCTATCGGCTCGCGCTGAATGCCAACGATGCGATCACCCTCTCGCGCGCTTCGCGTGCGCTGCTGCTCGCCCACAACGGCGAAGGCGGCATTGCCGTCATCTACCCCAACCTCGGCGAACCCTATCGCAGCGTTTTCTCGAAAATCATCGAAGGCGTCGAAAACCAGGCCAAAACGCGCGTCACCAGCATTCCCGTCGGCCCGAATCAGAATGTTCCGGAACTCGCCAATGAACTACGACGCCAGGGCATCCATGTCGTCATCGCCCTCGGCCGCAACGGACTGAAGGCCGTCAGGGGCATCGGCAACGACATCGGCGTCGTGATCGGCGGCGTGATCACCACGTCTGAAGCGGAAACACGCGGCATGTCGGTCTACAGTCTGGCGCCCGATCCGCATCTGCTGTTCGAGCGACTCAGGGCCATGGCGCCGGCCGTGCGCCGCATCTTCGTGGCCTACGATCCCGCCCAGAACACCTGGCTGATGCGCCTCGCCCGTGAAGCGGCAAGAAATCACGGGCTGGAACTGGTGGCGCAAGAAGCCAGCGACCTCAAGTCGACAATGCGCTTCTACAACGAGACCATTCCCAGCATGGACGCTCGCCGCGATGCGCTGTGGCTGCCACAGGATTCCATCACCGCCGAGGAAACACTGGTGTTGCCACAGGTCTTGCAGGATGTCTGGACGCGCAACCTGGTCGTATTTTCCAGTAGCGTGATGCACGTCAAACGCGGCGTGCTGTTCTCGCTGTATCCGGACAACATGCAGCTCGGCCGCCGCCTGGCCAGTACGGCGCTCGGACAAGCCGCCGTCAATGCGCAGCCCGGTCGCAACATCGCGCCGCTCAAGGAAGTCCTCGTCGCCGTCAACCTGCGCACCGCCAGCCATCTTGGTCTCGAAGTCGGCAGCAATCCACAGAATATCGACCTGGTGTTCCCCGAGCCATGAAGCCGCTGAACTCGCTCCTGCGCCTGCTGCGCAGGACTTCTTTCAGCCGGCAACTGGCAACCGTGATGGCCATTGCGGTGGTGAGCCTCGCGGTCATTTCCTCCTTGGCGATTTCCTGGCAGACCAGTCGCCAGATCAGCGCCAATCTGGTCGAACAGGGTCGCCAGGTTACCGAGAATCTGGCCCATCAAAGCAAACTCGCACTGCTCTACGACTCCCCGGAAAACGCCAGCGGCGTCGTCACCCTGACACTGGCCTTCCCGGATGTCTCTTCGCTGGAAATCCGTCGCACCGACGGCAGCGTCCTGCTCAGCCAGAGCAATCTCAAGGAAGCCCGCCCGGTCGGCAAGGAGGATGCCCCGTCGGCTCCGCCCAACGCCTATCTCGAAAACGAGTCCGCCGACACGCTGAGCTTTGTCGCGCCGGTACTGGTGGGCAGCGACGGCGAATCACCCTTCAGCACGGCCGAGCCGAACCTGGAAGCGCTCGGTTATGTGCGCGTCGTCAAGAGCAAGGCGACTCTGAAGCAGATGCAGGCCGAGGTATTCGCGGTCAATTTTGCCGTGTCATTCCTGGTCGCCCTGATCTTCCTCGTCATCGTGCGGATACTGACGCAGCGCATGACGCGCCCACTGGTGCGCCTGTCCAGCGTCATGGCGCAGGCCGAGGCAGGCGCCAGCGGGCTGCGTGCCGATACGGAGGGCCCCAAGGACATCGCGGACATGTCCTCGGCATTCAACAAGATGATGGCCGTGCTTGAGGATCGCGAAATCCAGCTGCGCACCGCTCGCGATAACGCCCTCAAATTTGCCCAGCTCAAGGCGGACTTCGCCGCCACCGTCAGCCACGAAATCCGCACTCCGCTGAACGGCGTCGTCGGCACGCTGGATATCCTGATGTCCGCCGAACTGCCGCCCAAGCAGCACCAGTTCGTCGAAATCGCCTGGGACTCATCGCAATATCTGCTCGACCTCGTCAACAACATTCTCGACTTTTCCAAACTCGAAGCCGACAAGGTCGAACTGGAGAAATCCGAATTCGGCATTGCCCACCTTGTCGAAGGCGTGCTGGAACTGCTCTCGCCGCAGGCCGACCAGAAGAAACTCGATCTCGGCTATCTGGTTGCCCCGGACGTCCCGGGACGTGTGCTCGGCGACCCGCGCCGCCTGCGACAGGTTCTCATCAATCTGGTCGGCAACGCGCTCAAGTTCACGCAGAACGGCAGCGTCGCCGTCCGGGTCTCGGTTGCCGGCCGCGCCGCCGATGTTGGCGGCAATGCGACGCTGCGCTTTGAGATCATCGACACTGGCATCGGCATCCCCAAGGAGTCGCATGCGAGCATTTTTGATTCCTTCACCCAGGCAGACACCTCGACCACGCGACGCTTCGGCGGCTCCGGCCTTGGGCTGGCAATCTGCAAGCAGCTCGTCGAACTGATGGGGGGGCGGATCGGGGTGACCAGCTCGCCGGATGAGGGCAGCACGTTCTGGTTCTCTGTCCCGCTGACGGTAGTCGACACCCTGAGCCAGAGGCCCCCGCAACGCCCACGCTGGTCCGGGCTGCGTGCCCTGGTCGCCGACGAGAGCGAGATTGCCCGGCGTTTTCTGCAACAAACACTCTGCTCCTGGGGAATCGATTGCCAGACCAGCGCCAATGCCGATGCGGCGCTGGAAGAACTACGCATCGGAGCACGCGACGACAAACCCTATCATCTGGTCATCCTCGATACCACGTTCGGCAACCGCGAGGGGGCCAGCCTGCCGGCGCGCATCCGCGGCGAATTCCGCGACGGGCCGCGCCTGATCCTGATGAACCGCTTCGGCGCCGACAGCCTGCCCGCTGCGGTCGAGGCGGATGCCTATCTGGCCAAGCCACTGCGCATCGACCGCCTCCTCGACGCCATTGTCGGACTAATGGGCAATGGCCAGGAAAGCGCGCACGATCCGGAGACTCGGTCAGCGGAAGGGGTGGACGCTGCCCAGCCAGTGCGGCAAGGCAACTGCGAAATCCTCGTGGTCGAGGACAACCGCACCAACCAGGCCATCGTGCAGGGATTGCTCGGCGTGCTCGGCTGCAAGGCCGAAATTGCCGGAAGCGGACCGCAGGGGCTGCTGGCATTCAAGCACCGTCCCTGGGATCTGATTTTCATGGATTGCAGCATGCCGGACATGGACGGCTATCAGGTCACGGCCACGATACGCGCGCTCGAGCGATCCGGCGAGCGGCGCACACCCATCGTCGCCATGACCGCAAACGTCCTGGAAACCGACATCGAGAAATGTCTTGCCGCCGGCATGGACGATCATCTGGCCAAGCCTTTGACGCGCGAAAACCTCGAAACGAAACTCAAACGCTGGATCAGCCATTATGTCCCGGCCGCGCCGCGCCCTGAAACAACGCAGCGCAACTGGGCCATCGAAAGCAGCGGCCCCCAACCCATCGATGCGAAAAAGCTCGGCACGTTGCGCGAACAACTGGGTAACGCCTTCGGCCAGGCGGTCAAGCCCTTCCTGGAGGACATGCCAACCTATCTCGAAAACATGGATGAGGCCGTGGCCGCGAACGATGCGGCAGCGCTCGGCCGCGCCGCACATGCCATCAAGGGTGCGGCCGGCAATCTCGGCGCCGAAGTGCTGGCCAGCGTCGCCAAGGATATCGAGGAAAGCGCCGCGCAAGCTCCGGCGGCGGCGGAAATGGTTGCGCGCGCCCATGCCGAATACGCCCTGGTGCAGCAGGCGCTGCTCGACGAATTGAAGGCCGTGCCTACGACGCAGGCCGCCGACGCCGCCAAGGGCGCGCTGGTACTGGTGGTGGACGATGATCGCAGCACGCGGGCCACGTTGCGATTCGCCCTGCAGCGCAACGGCTTCAGCGTCGAGGAAGCCATCGACGGCCAGCGCGCACTGGCGCTGCTCGACCGCATCCTGCCCGACGTCATATTGATGGATGCCATGATGCCGGTGATGGATGGTTTCACCACCTGCAGCAAACTTCAGGAGCACCCGCGCGGCAAGTCGATACCGGTACTGATGATCACGGCGCTGGAAGACAACCAGTCGATCGAGCGCGCCTTTGCCGTCGGCGCCAGCGACTATATTCCCAAGCCGCTCAATCTCGCCGTGGTCAATCAGCGCATCAAACGCATCGTCGAAGCGCAGCGCGCGGAAAAGAACGTCCGCCATCTCGCCTTCAACGACAGCCTGACCGGCTTGCCCAACCGCATCCAGTTCGCCGATTACCTCAATCACGCGATCGAGCATGCCAAGACCAACAACCACTCCCTGGCGGTGCTGTTCCTCGACCTCGACCGCTTCAAGTACGTCAATGACACGTTGGGCCATGAAATCGGCGACCGTCTGCTCAAGGCCGTCGCCGGCCGCATCCGCAACTGCGTGCGCGCCAGCGATTGCGTGGCGCGCCTCGGCGGCGACGAGTTCACGGTGCTCATCGATGAACTCGACGATCCGGTCTCGGCCACCAACGCCGCACAAAAAATCCGCCGTTCGCTGACCTCCGCCTTCGAAATCGACGGCCAGGACATTTTCGTGTCGACCAGCGTCGGCATCTCGCTCTACCCGGCCGACGGCGCCGATGTCAGCACGCTGCTGCGCCATGCCGACGCGGCCATGTATCGCGCCAAGCGCGGCAACAGCGGCGTCGAGTTCTACGAAGAAGGCATGGAAGCCACGGTCTCCGAGCAGCTCCGTCTGGACAGCTCGCTGCGGCGCGCACTGGAACGCGATGAATTGCTCGTCTATTACCAGCCCAAAGCCGATACAGCCAGCGGCCAGATTACCGGCATGGAAGCACTGGTGCGCTGGAAGCATCCGGAGCGCGGGATGATTTCCCCGCTCGAATTCATTCCCCTCGCCGAGGAAACCGGCCTCATCATCCCCATTGGCGAATGGGTGCTACGCAGCGCCTGTGCGCAGACCAAGCGCTGGCTGGATGCCGGCGTGGCAAGTCTGAACGTCGCCGTCAATCTCTCAGGTGTCCAGTTCCGGGAAAAGGGCCTCTGCGAGCTGGTCGCCTCGGTGCTGAGCGAAACCGGCCTCGGCGCCCATCACCTGACGCTGGAAATCACCGAAAGCATGCTCATGGAACATACCAACGACATCGTCGATACGCTGCTGCAGCTCCAGGCGATCGGCGTGCGCATGGACATCGACGATTTCGGCACCGGCTATTCTTCCCTCACCTATCTCAAGCGCTTCCCGGTCGACGCGTTGAAGATCGATCGAACCTTCACGCGCGACATGGCCACCAATCCGGACGATGCGGCCATCGTCACCGGCATCATCGCCCTGGCCCACAGCCTGCGCCTCAAGGTGGTCGCCGAAGGCGTCGAAACCCAGGAACAGCTCGATCTCCTCAAGGAACTCGGCTGCGACAGCATCCAGGGCTATCTCCTCTCCCAACCCATCCCGGCTGACGAATTCGAACAACGCATACTCGCGCCGAACTTCCCCTCCCTGACACGTCCCGAAAGCATCGCCTGAGACGCGGAATTGATGCACCGCAACAGGCGAAAATGCAACATTCACAAACAGTTAACCCTACTATTCTAGTACTTAGGTATTATTCCTCAAGTAATAGGTAAGTTTGTCGTAAATCTGGTAGCTGGCAGTCCAACGACACGCAAGCGCTTCCAGAAGTCGGTGCGACACAACTACTGCATGGCAGAGGGGATAATTCGACGTGAACGACAGAATCGACAATCGGGTCCTCGATCCCAACGAGGTCATCGTCCGTATGGCCATCTCCAGGAAGATCGACGCGCCCCCCCGGGAAAGGGAAAGCCAGGACGTCGCCGATCTGCTCGTCGCCTACCTGGAGCAGATCGGCGTCGAATACGTTTTCGGCATTCCCGGCGGAGCGATCGAACCCCTCTACAACGCGCTCGCACGCAGCAGCCGGCGCGGCGGCTTGAAGCACATCCTGGCGCGCCACGAGGCTGGAGCCGCCTTCATGGCCGATGGTTATGCCCGTGAAACCGGCCGACTCGGTGTCTGTTGCGCCACCGCCGGCCCCGGCGCCACCAACCTGATCACCGGCGTTGCCTGCGCCCGGGAGAACGGCATCCCCATGCTGGTCATCACCGGCCAGCCCGCGTTGCCGCTGCTCGGCAAGAACGCCCTGCAGGAATCCGCGTGCACGGGAATCAACACGCTCAGCATGATGCAGCATTGCACGCACTACAACTCCCTCGTCTCGCACCCCGAACAGCTCGAGGCCAAGCTGGTCGCCGCCCTGCAGAGCGCCGTCCGCCCGCCGCGCGGGCCGGTTCATCTGAGCTTCCCGTCCGACGTCTTCCGCACGCCGCTGCACACTGCCGTCCCCGCGTATGATCTGAAAAAGCTGCTGCGTCCGTCGTCGTTGATCGACGAGGATGCCGTCGCCGAGCTGACGCAGATGCTCGACGACGCGAAGAGGATCGTCATCCTGGTCGGCGGCTGGTGCGGCGAAGGCATCGGCGCGCTTCTTCAGTACGCCACGCTGCGCAATGCCACCATCGTCACAACACCCGACGGCAAAGGCCTGCTGAGTCCGCGCCATCCGCTATTCCGCGGCGTATTCGGCTTCGGCGGTCACGCCAGCGCGGATGAGGTTCTCGAAGACCCGGCGGTCGACCTGATCCTCGCCGTCGGCGCGCGCATGGGCGAATGGAACAGCGGCGGCTGGAACAAGGCGCTGATGAACGAACGCCTGGTGCATATCGACGAATCCGAAGAGCATCTCTCGCTGACGCCCATGGCGCGCCTGCATGTGCGCGGACGCATCGTCACCGTATTCGACAAGCTCATCGAACGCGCCAACCAGGCGTCGCGCTCCGAATACGAACAACAACGCGCCGAACACGAAGCAAAAGCCGCCACCTGGGAGCCGGAATCCATCCTCGCCGAACGCGCCAAATGCTTCAGCGATGCCGCCCCGATCAAGCCGCAGCGACTGTTCAACGAACTCGGCCGGTTGTTCCCGCAAAGCACCCGCTACCTTGCGGACACCGGCAACAGCGTCGCCTGGGCCATCCACTACCTGCAACCGGGCGACCGGCGCCTGGGCGACCGGCGACTCGCCGGCGGCGTCAAGCGCATTGACAGCCGCCGTCAGAGCAGCGGCGGCTGGCTGCGCCTGACGATGAACTTCGTGCCGATGGGCTGGGCGATCGGTGGCGCAATCGGCACCGCCGCCGCGAACCCCGACGGTCCGGTCATGTGCATCACCGGTGACGGCAGCATGCTGATGAACGGACAGGAGCTTTCCGTGGCCGTTGCCGAACATATGACCATCATCTTCGTCGTGCTCAATGACAAGTCGCTTGGCATGGTCAGGCATGGACAACGGATTGCTGGCGCCGAACAGATCGCCTGCGCCTTGCCGGCCACCGACTTCGCGGCCCTGGCGCGTGCGCTCGGCGCCGAAGCGCACACCATCGAATCGCCGCAAGACCTGCTCAATCT
Organism: uncultured Rhodocyclaceae bacterium; assembly: GCA_964500425.1. Lineage (GTDB taxonomy): Bacteria > Pseudomonadota > Gammaproteobacteria > Burkholderiales > Rhodocyclaceae > Sterolibacterium. Next base: position 6,820 of record CAZCPD010000019.1, on the reverse strand, counting down.
GGATATCGAGACGATCTGCGCACGCAAGGGACCGACACTGCTCGACGTGCACGTTGCCGCCGATGAAATCCCGCCCATGAGCGTGCGCATGCGAGTGCTGGCGGCCGCCCTATGAGCGAAACGAACCAGAAGAACATCATCCGCACGCGGATCTGGCAGGAAGAAGCCGAGCCCGACAATCCCTTCGCTACCCGGGTTGCCCGCTGTCATGGCTATGACGTGTATGGCGACATGCTCGGCAAGGCTGGCTGGATCGACATGCTGTTTCTGCTATTCCGCGGCGAAGCGCCGACACCGGCACAGGCCGCTTTGCTCGAAGCGCTCGCCGTAGCGCTGGCGAACCCGGGCCCACGCGACCCCGCGGTGCATGCCGCCATGTGCAGCGGCACCGGCGGCTCACCCGCCGCCGCCTCGCTGATGGCCGCGCTGGCCGTCGGCGCCGGGCAATTTTCCGGCGGACGCGAAGTGCTGCTCGCCGTCGGTCACTGGCGGGAATGCCGCACCGACCTCGACGCCTGGCGCAAGCGTCTGCGCGCTCCGCTCGACGACGGCAAGGTCAGCAGCTGGCCGAAGCCCGAGCATCCGCCCGGCTTCGAGCCGCACGGCGTGCGCTGCTCCCTGATCGTCGAACAAACGCTCGGCTGTCTCGCGCGGCTCAGCCCGGGACCACACCTGCCCTGGCTTGCCAGCCAGCGCGCCGCCCTCGAGGATATCACCGGCCTGCCGCTGGGCATCAGCGGCGTCGCCGCCGCCGCCTACGCCGATCTGGGCTTCCCGCCCGAGCAGGCAGAAATGCTGCATCTCCTGCTACGCCTGCCCGGCGCCGCTGTGCACGCCCTGGAACAGCAGGAATACGGACACAAGAAATTCCCCTTCTACGACATTGAATTCGACAGTCCCCAGACGACGAAGGAAACGGACGCATGACGAACGCCCGCCCGAACTCCGGCCCGGAATTCCTCGAACAACACGTCGGCAAGCTCAAGTCGCGCATGGGCGGCTTCGTGCCCGGCAGCCATGTCTCGATTCGCGGCGTAGACCTGCATGAGACCTTCAAGAACGCCGACTGGATGGATTTGTATGTGTTCGGCATCACCGGACGGCGACTGAACGCGGCGCAACTGAAGATGTTGCACGCCATCTGGACCTACACCAGCTACCCCGATGCACGCCTGTGGAACAACCGCGTGGCGGCGCTGGCGGGCAGCGCGCGTAGTACGGGGGGACTGAGCATCTCGGCGGCACTGGCGGTTTCCGAAGCGTCAATCTACGGCGGCGGCATTTACATGCCCTCGATTTCGTTCCTGCAGCGCACCTGCCAGGCGGTGAACGCGGGCGCCAGCATCGCCGAATGTGTCAGGGAGGAGCTCGATGCCCGCCGCGCCATTGCTGGCTATGGCCGCCCGCTGACATCGCAGGATGAACGCATTCCCTATATTCAGGCGCGTGCTCGTGAGCTTGGTCTGGATCAGGGGCAACATTACCGACTTGCCCATGAGATCGACGACTACCTGGCTGGCGGACGCTGGCGCATGAAAATGAACTACGCGGCACTGGCCGCTGCGCTCGCCGCTGACATTGGTCTCACATCACGCGAATACTATTTTATTGTTTTTCCTACGTTCCTAGCCGGCATACTGCCCTGCCACATCGAAGCGCTGGATGATCCCGAAGGCGAATTATTCCCCGTGCCTTGCCGAGACATCCACTATCAGGGCGCAGCGGCAAGAAACTGGGGCTGAATCAGGAAACTCCGTGCAATGGCTGACTTGAAGCCTGAAGCAAATAGCGATTGGAACAATGAATACAGGAGGTCAGCAATGAAGCGGGTATCAGCGACAATTGCCTTGGCGTTTTGCGTTACTGCGGGACCGGCGCGGGCCGATTTCGCCGAAGAAGAGGAACTCGCCCTCAGCTACGGTGACAAGAACATGATCAGCATCACCACCGGCATGGCCCAGCCGATCAGCCGCGCCCCAGCGGTTGCGACGGTCATCACCGCCGACGACATCGAGGCCATCGGCGCGACCGATCTCGATGAAGTTCTTGAAACCATACCAGGCATCCATGTTTCTCATTCGACGCTTGCTTACGCGCCGATCTATACGATTCGCGGCATCGCCAGCCTATACAACCCGCAGGTTTTGATGCTTCAAAACGGGATCCCGATGACCAGCGCATTCACCGGAGATCGCGGCATTGTCTGGGGCGGCCTGCCGTTGGAGAACATCGCTCGCATCGAAATCATTCGCGGTCCCGGCTCGGCCCTCTATGGCGCCGACGCCTATTCCGGGATCATTAATATCGTCACCAAGATCGCCGCCAATATCGACGGCACGCAAGCGGGGGTGCGCCTCGGTTCCTTCACGACTCGTGATGCCTGGCTGCTGCACGGCGGGGAGGTCGGCGACGTGCAACTGGCCGCCTATCTGCGCATCGGCCAGACCGACGGCGCCCGGGAAACCGTCCAGGCCGACGCTCAGACGGCCATTGATCGTGCCTCTGCACCCTTCGGCATTTCGCCCGCTTCGTACGCCCCGGGCCTGACCAATCTCGGGCGTCAGTCGATTGACGGCAGCCTCGATCTCAGCCGCGAAAAATGGCGTTTGCGCCTAGCCCTCAAGCGCCGCGACAAGGTTGAAAACGCCACCGGAATCGCTCAGGCAATCGATCCCGCCGGCCGCAGTTTCAGCCAGCGCGTCAGCGCCGATCTGACCTGGCAGGACCGGAACTTCGCCGACAAGATGGATGTCACCCTGCAGGGCAGCTACTACTACCTCAACGAGGAGTCCGATCTGGTGCTGTTCCCGCCGGGAACAACCTTTCCGACCGGGACCTTTCCTGCCGGCATGATCGGCAATCCCTATCTGTGGGCACGGCGATTCCTCTTTACTGCTTCGACCGTCTATACAGGCTTCAACAACCAGCGCATCCGCATCGGCGCCGGCCGTGGCAACGACAGTCTTTACAAGACGCAGGAGTCGCGCAACTACCGCTACACCTACGTTCCCGGCGTCGCCAACCTGCCGACGCCGCTCGGCTCGGTCATTGACGTTTCCGGCAGTGGCGCTTTCATGAGCCCCCACAGCCGCGGCGACAACTTCATCTACGCCCAGGACGAATGGTCATTCGCCCGCGACTGGACATTGACCGGCGGCGTGCGCCACGACAACTACTCGGATTTCGGCGGCACCACCAATCCACGTCTGGCGCTGGTGTGGGATGCCGGCTACAACCTGACAACCAAACTGCTCGCCGGCCGGGCATTCCGCGCTCCGTCATTCCAGGAGCTCTACAACATCAATAACCCGGTGGCGACCGGCAATCCTCATCTGAAACCCGAAACCATTTCAACCGTGGAAGCCGCCATGTCCTGGCAGCCGAACCCCCAGGTGGAACTTGGCGCCAACGTCTTCCGCTACGAAATGAAGGACATTCTCCGCTTCGTACCGAATGCCGATCCGACTACCGGTTCGACGGCGCAGAACACGGGCGAACAGACCGGGAACGGGCTGGAGCTGGAGGCTTCATGGGACGTCATGAAGAGCCTGCGCCTGTCAGGAAACTACGGCTATCAGCGCTCCATCGACAAGGCGACCGACAAGGATGCCGGCGACGCGCCGCATCACCATCTCTACCTGCGCGGCGACTGGCGCTTCATGAGCGACTGGACGGCGAATGCCCAGATGAACTGGATTGCCGGGCGCGACCGCGTTGCCGGCGACATGCGACCGAAGGTGGCGGACTATCGGACCGTGGATCTGACGCTGCGCAAGGGTACGGCGCGGCATGGCCACTGGGACGTGACATTCTCGGTGCGCAACCTGTTCAACGCGACGGTCTTCGTACCGAGCCCCTCGCCCGGCAACATCCCCAACGATTTCCCGATGGCGCGCCGCTCGGGCTACGTGCAGTTGCGCTACGGTCTGTGATTGACCGGGCCGCGCGCGCTTCGGTGCGCCCCTCCGGGCGATCAGTGCTTGCGGCCGTAACCTGAAAGACCGATCATCAACCGCACCAGCGAGTAAGCCAACCAGCTGGCGATGCGCCGCGGCAGCGCCTGTTTCTTCCAGACATCGTTGCGGATTTCGTCCGCGCCGGCCTGCATGGTTCGATACAAACTGCCGCGCAAACCGGCGGAGAAGGCCGCATTCCGCACCACGACATTGGCTTCGCGCGCCAGCAACAGGCTGAACGGATCGATATTGGAGGAGCCGACGGTCGCCCAGTCGCCGTCGACCACCGCCACCTTGGCATGCAGAAAACTGCGCCGGTATTCGAAAATATGCACGCCGGCGGCGAGCAGCGCATCGTACAGCGCCAGCGTTGCGTAATGCTGCAGGCGATATTCGACCCGCCCCTGCAGCAGCAGGGTCACCCGGACGCCGCGGGCGGCAGCCGCCATCAGCGCCTGACGGAAACGCCGCCCCGGCAGGAAGTAGGCATTGGCGATGGTGATTTCGTGGCGTGCGCCATCGATCGCCGCCAGATAGGCATTCTCGATGTCATGCCGGTGGCGCAGGTTGTCGCGGATCAGGAACGCTGCCGTCATGTTGCCGGGAGCACCCGTTCCCGACGAGACTGAAGGCAGTCTGGCGCTGAAGCGGCCGCGCTGCCGCAGACTGGCCCAGCTGAGTAGATGCCAGAGCCGCTGCATCGCGGCATGAATGTCGGCGAGCAGCGGCCCTTCGATTCGCAATGCATAATCGTGGCGCGGAGGGGTCTGCCCCGAAGCATCCATGTCGTCGATGATGTTGATGCCGCCGACAAAGGCGACGCGCGCATCGATCGCCACGAGCTTGCGGTGCAGTCGGCGCAAGCGGTGACGACGGAAGCGGAATCGGGACGACTCAGGGCGATAAACGCGTACTTCGACGCCCGCGGCGAGGAGTTCTTCGCCGAAGGCCGGCATGAATCCGCTGGCGCCGAAACCGTCGACCATGACCCGCGCCGAGACGCCGCGGCGCGCCGCGCGCACGAGGGCATCGACGACCCTGCGGCCGGTGCCGTCATGCTCGAAAATGTAGGTCTCGATGCACACCTCGAAGGAGGCGGCATCGATGGCCGTGATCAGCGCCGGGAAATACTCTTCGCCATTCGTCAGCAGGTCGATACGGTTACCCGGCAGGAAACCCATGGCCGCGTCATTCCGCCAGCAGATGCGCGGAAAGCGCGGCGTGGTCGGAAATGCGCGCCCAGGGCAGTCCGTGATGCACGGCCACCGACTTGATGCGGAAGCCGCGCACGTAGATGCGATCCAGTCGCAGCACCGGACGATTGCTGGGAAAGCTTTTCGCCGGCGATCCGCCGGGACCGCCGAATGCCTCATGCACGCCGAGCCGATCGATCAGCAAGTCGCCGGCCGTGTTGCTCCAGTCGTTGAAGTCGCCGGCGATGATGAGCGGCGCATCTTGCGGCAACTCGGCTTGCAGGTGTTCCGCCAGCGCACTCATCTGCCTGCGCCGCGACAGACCGAGCAGCGACAGATGCACGCAGACGCAGTGCAGCGCCGTGTCCCACCCGGGAATTTCGATCGCGCAATGCAGCATGCCGCGCCGCTCGAAGCGCAGATGGGTGACGTCCTGGTTATGCGAACGCAGGATCGGAAAACGCGACAGGATGGCGTTGCCATGATGGCCATGATCGTAAATGACGTTGCGGCCGTACGCACTGTCGTGCCAGAACTCTTCGGCGAGAAACTCGTGCTGCGGCTGCTCGGGCCAGTCGTCGTGCGTCTCGGCATGGCCGAGATGCAGTCCCTGCACTTCCTGCAGAAAGGCGATGTCCGGCGCCAGCTCGCGCAAGCGGTCGCGCAGCTCATGCACCATCATGCGCCGGTTGAAATGCGAGAAGCCCTTGTGGATGTTGTAGGTGGCGACGTGCAATGTCCGCGTCATTGCCTCGGCTCTTCTCGATGTGATCAGGAAACGTCGAGCATGCGCTGCAAAGCAATCCTGGCGAGCGGCGCTTCATGCGCCGGCACGCTGATGCGATTCACCACCTTGCCCTCGGCGAGGTTCTCCAGCGTCCAGGCCAGATGCTGCGGATCGATGCGCTGCATGGTCGAACACATGCAGATGTTGGTCGCCATGAACTGGACGATCTTGCCTTCCGCCTTGACCTCTTCGGCGAGACGGTCGACGAGATTGAGCTCCGTGCCAACCAGCCAGCGCGTGTTCGGCGCGCCGGCCTTGACGGTGTTCAGGATGTATTCCGTCGAACCAACGTAGTCCGACTGTTGGCAGACCTCGAAGGCGCATTCGGGATGGGAGATGACAATGCCATCAGGATGCTGGCTGCGGAAGCGCTGGATGTGCGCAGGCTGGAACATCTGGTGAACCGAGCAGAAGCCGGCCCAGAGCAGGATCTTCGCCTTCCTGATCTGCTCGGTCGTCAGACCACCCATTTCCAGGTCGGGATTCCAGACCACCATCTCGTCCATGGGAATGCCCATCTTGTAGCCGCTCCAGCGACCGAGATGCTGGTCGGGAAAGAACAGCACCTTGCCGCGCTGCGCGAAGGCCCATTCGAGGATCTTCGGCGCGTTACTGGAGGTGCACACGATGCCGCCATGCTCGCCGCAGAAGGCCTTCAGATCGGCGGCGGAGTTGATGTAGGTGACCGGCGTCACCTTGTTCTCGACGTCGAGCACTTCGCCCAGCTCGCGCCAGCAGCGCTCGACCTTGGCCAGGTTGGCCATGTCGGCCATCGAGCAGCCGGCGGCAAGGTCGGGCAGGATGGCGATCTGCTCCGGAGCGGTCATGATGTCGGCGACCTCGGCCATGAAATGCACGCCGCAGAAGACGACATATTCCGAATC
>CAZCPD010000018.1:0-23310 GCA_964500425.1 uncultured Rhodocyclaceae bacterium | reverse complement strand
CGCCGCCGATGGTCGAGGCGAGGATCTGCTCGACCAGGCCGGTGCAGGAGCCGCACGAGCTGGAGGCCTTGGTGTGCTTGCGCACTTCGTCGAGAGTGAACAAGCCCTCTTCCTTGATCGCCTTGACGATGGTGCCCTTGCAGACGCCGTTGCAGCCGCAAACCTCGGCGCTGTCGGGCATCGACGCGGCCAGATTCTGGCCGGCGTGGCCCGCGTCGCCCGAGTGACGATTGCCCGCCGAGCTACCGAACATCAGGTGGTCGCGGATTTCGTGAACATCCTGGCCGTCGCGCAGCATCTGGAAATACCACGAGCCATCGCTGGTGTCGCCATACAGCACGCCGCCGATGAGTTTGTTGTCCTTGAGCACAAGCTTCTTGTAGACGCCGCCGGAGGGGTCGCTAAGCACGATTTCCTCGGTATCGGCGCCGCCACCGAAGTCGCCAGCGGAGAACACGTCGATGCCGGTCACCTTGAGTTTGGTCGAGGTGACCGAACCGCCATAGCGGCCGATGCCGAACTGGGCGAGATGATTGGCGCAGACCTTGGCCTGCTCGAACAGCGGCGCCACCAGACCATACGCCGTGCCGCGATGGTTGGCGCATTCGCCGACGGCATAGATGCGCGGGTCGTAGGTCTGCATGGTGTCGTTGACGACGATGCCGCGGTTGCAGTGGATGCCGGCGGATTCGGCGAGCTCGGTATTTGGGCGAATGCCGACGGCCATGACGACGAGGCTCGTCGCCACTTCCTCGCCATCCTTGAAGCGCACGGCGGCGACGCGACCATCCGGACCGGCGACGAGTTCGCTGGTGTTCTTGCCGAGCAGGAACTTGAGGCCCTTGGCTTCGAGCGACTGCTGCAGCATGTTGGCTGCGGTCTTGTCGAGCTGGCGCTCCATGATCCAGTCGGAGACATGCACCACGGCTACGTCCATGCCGCGCAGCTTGAGGCCGTTGGCGGCTTCCAGACCAAGCAGGCCGCCGCCGATGACGATGGCGTGACCGCCGCGCTGAGCCGCTTCTATCATGGCGTCGGTGTCCTTGATGTCGCGGTAGGCGATGACGCCGGGCAGATCCTTGCCCGGCACGGGCAGCATGAAGGGATTCGAGCCGGTGGCGAGCAGCAGGCGGTCGTACTCTTCCTCGGTGCCATCCTCGGCGTACACCTTGCGCGCGCGGCGGTCGATCTTGACCACTTTCTTGTCGAGGTGCAGCCGGATTTGATTGTCGCGATACCAGTCGAGATCGTTGAGCACGATATCCTGCACGGTCATTTCGCCGGCCAGCACCGGCGACAGCAGGATGCGGTTGTAGTTCGGATAGGGCTCGGCGCCGAAGACGACGATGTCGTACAGATCGGGCGCCAGCTTGAGCACCTCTTCCAGCGTGCGGCAGCCGGCCATGCCGTTGCCTACCAAGACCAGTTTGAGCTTTTTCATGGGTTACCCTCGATTGCGAAGTTGTGCAGCTACCCTTTAGCAAGCGCTGTGCCAATCATGCAAGCCCTTGTCGGTTCGAGACTATTTCCCGGCGGCGCGCCGCGCGCAGGGCGTCATTCCGCTTTCTGGTGCATGCACTGCCATGGCGCACACCATACCGGTGCGTCGGATGCCAATCGCATCTTCCCTGCCTGAAGAAGCCTACCCCCCTCCATTCCAACGCCTTCAACCTAAGCTGGCGGGGGCGCGAATCCTCAATGCAATGAACAAGGCATGTCGATTGCGCAGATTGCGTAGGTCGGGTTAGCCCGCAGGGCTAACCCGAAGCCGCGAAATGTCGGGTTACGCCCTGCGGGCTAACCCGACCTACTACTGTGCATGGTTCTGATTGGAGGAACACATCCCTTTCCTCCGTATTACCCGGGCTGCGCCGCGCGCAGCAGGCGCTGCAATTCGGGCACGCAGCTGCCGCACGAAGTGCCGCACTTGCGCTTGGCCTGCACGGCGGCAAGTTCGAGGCCGGCGGCGATATCCACGGCGATTTCATCCTCGGCAACATCGAAGCAGTTGCAGATCACTCGCCCGCGCCGCTTGCCGTTGGGCGGCTGTGTCAGCGGCGCGAGCAGCCAGGGCCGCACGTCCTGCGTCGGCTCACCGCGCGCCATCAGCTCCTTGAGCCAGTCACAGGCGGCCGCCTCGCCGGCCAGACGCACGCCCGTCAGCACGCCGTCCTCGACCAGCGCGCGCTTCATGATCTGGCGCCGGCTGTCGCTGAAGCTGAGTGTCCGCGGCAGCACCGCCTCGGCATCGAAGCCGAGCTCGGCATCGAGCGCGGCGAGCAGTTCGGTGGGCAGCGGCGCGCCCCAGGCGCGCAGCACCAGCACCGGATCGTCGCGTCCGGCCAGGGTCAGCGTGGCGTATTCGAAGCGCGCGAGCCAGGGCTGCAGGTGCGTGCGCAGTGCGAGTATCTGCGCCGGATCGGCGCCGGGCGCGGCGCGCCGCAAGGCCACCAGGTCGGCCTTGCGGCCGATCGCTTCGAGCTTTTCGACGCGGATGGCGGCATGCTTGAGCTCGGGCTGCTTCGACTGCGGGTCGCATGCCGCGCTGGTCAGGAGGTTCACGCCGGCGCCGTTCATCTGCTGGCTGCCCCAGTGCATCGCCATGAAGGCGAGTCCGGGACGCAAGGTCTCGCTCGCCTGCACGCGCACGGTCAACCCGCCGCGCCGGCTGCTGACGCGCACCAGATCGCCCGCCGCGAGTCCGCGCCGCTCCATGTCGACGGCATGCAGCTCCAGCGCCGGCTCCGGCTGATGGGCGAAGAGCCGCGCCACCGTGCCGGTGCGGCTCATGCCATGCCACTGGTCGCGCAGGCGGCCGCTGGTCAGGCGCAGCGGATAGCTGGCGTCGATGTCCTCGGCCGGCGGCGCATGGCGCACATCGACGAAGCGCGCACGGCCGCTCGGCGTGGCAAAGCGGCCGTCGGCGTAGAGGCGTTCCGCGCCGGCGCTCGCGCCCGCCGGGAACGGCCATTGCTGCGGGCCGTCGCGTTCGAGCACTTCATGGGAGATGCCGCCGATGTCAAGATCGCGGCCCAGTGTGGTCAAGCGGTGTTCGTCGAAGACGTCGGCGACGCGCGCGTAGCCGAACATGCGCTGCGCTTCCGCGCCACGGCCGAGGCGTTGGCCCAGGCGACGCGCGAAGTCGGCGGCGATCCACCAGTCGGCGCGCGCCTCGCCCGGCGGCATGACGGCGGCACGGACACGCGAAATGCGCCGCTCGGAATTGGTTACGGCGCCGTCCTTCTCGCCCCAGCTGCTGGCGGGCAGGAGCAGGTCGGCAAAGGCTGTGGTATCCGTGTCGGCGTAAGCATCCTGGACCACGACGAACTCGGCGGCCGCCAGCGCCGCGCGCACCGACGCAACATCCGGCATCGACTGCGCCGGATTGGTCCCGACGATCCACACCGCCTTGATCTCGCCGCGCTTCAGCGCTTCGAACAGCTCGACCGCGGTGCGGCCCGGCCGCGCGGGAAGGTCGGCGATCCCCCACAGGCGCGCGACTTCGGCGCGGTCCGCCGGATTGGCCGGATCGCGATGGCCCGGCAGCAGGTTGGCGAGGCCGCCCACCTCGCGCCCGCCCATGGCGTTGGGCTGACCGGTCAGCGAGAACGGTCCGCATCCGGGCTTGCCGATCTTGCCGGTCGCCAGATGCAGATGAATCAGCGCCGCATTGTTGGCGACGCCGTGGGTGGACTGGTTGAGCCCCTGGCAATACAGCGAGAGTGCGCTCGACGCGCTGCCGAACATCTTCGCGGCCTTGACGATGTCCTCGGCGCCGCCCGCGCCGAGGCCGCAGATCTGCGCGGCAAGACCGGGCGTGTATTCGCGCAGCGTCTCCTTGAGCGCGTCGTATCCCTCGGTGTGATGGCGAATGAAGTCGAGATCGAGCATGCCCTCCCAGAGCATGACGTGCAGCATGGCGTTGTAGAGGGCGATATCGGTAGCGGGCTGGATGGGCAGATGGAGATCGGCCATCGCCGCGCTGTCGGTGCGCCGCGGATCGACGACGATCAGGCGCTGGCGCGGATTTTCGCGGCGGGCGTCCTCGATGCGGCGGAACAGCACGGGATGGGCATAGGCGGGATTGGCGCCGGCAATCAGGATGCAGTCACTGAGCGCGATGTCTTCGTAACTGCACGGCGGTGCATCGGCGCCCAGCGTGGCCTTGTAGCCGGCGACCGCCGACGACATGCACAGGCGCGAGTTGGAGTCGATGTTGTTGGTGCCGATCAGCCCCTTCGCCAGCTTGTTGAAGACGTAGTAGTCCTCGGTCAGCAGTTGCCCGGAAACGTAGAAGGCGACGCTGTCGGGGCCGTGGCGTTCGATGATCGCGGCGAAGCGCTCGGCGGCGTGATCGAGCGCCGAGCGCCAGGCCACCGGCGTGCGCGGGGCCGTCCGCGCGGCGCGCAGTTCGGGCCGGCGCGCTCGCAGCACGCGCGTCGACGCGGCGACGGTCAGGTGCAGGGTCGAACCCTTGCTGCACAGACGGCCTCGATTGGCCGGATGATCTGGGTCGCCGCGTACACCGACGATCTGCGCGCTGCCATCTTTCATGGCGGTCTCGATGATGACGCCGCAACCGACGCCGCAGTAACAACAGGTGGATTTGATTTCGGCCATCGCCGCCTCCTCTGACGAGCTTTACTGCAATGCCCGTGCCAGCCACCGGCGCCCCTTGAAACCGCGCCATTCCCGGCCCCGGTCGGCGCTGCGCGTCCTCTGTTCTGGTGCGCCGAAGACGATTCCGCCCCAGGCCGGTGCGGCGCGCGCGTGCATGCAATCAAGCGTCGGCACTCTATAATCTCCGCATTCGAATTCCACATGTTCACGCCATGCCTGCTGATCCCTCCCGCCATGCCAGGGTGATCGAACTGATCGATGCCGCCAATGCCGCCGACCCGAACCGCGAGATCGACGCCGCCAGCGGCGACGAGCTCCCCAAGGAGTTGCTCTACGGCCGACGCATGAGCGTAATGCTCGACCGCTTCGCCCCCGATGCGTCGGAGGCCGTGCGCATCGCCGTGCGCGCCCAGCACATCCAGCGCTGGAAGATTCCGCGTGCCGATTTTCCGAAGACGCCGTTCGGCTACAAGCAATGGCGCACGAGGCTTTACAAGTTTCACGCGGAAACCGTTGGGGAATTGATGCGGCAGACCGGCTTCGACGACCCGATGATCGCGCGTGTCGAAACCATCGTCGGCAAACTGGGCATCAAGGTGAATCCGGAAACCCAGCTGCTTGAGGACGTCGCCAACCTGGTGTTCATCGAGCACTATCTGACCGGCTTTGCCGCGCAGCATCCGGAATACGACAAGGCCAAGTGGATCGACATCCTGCAGAAGACCTGGAAAAAGATGTCGCCAGCGGGACGGGATTTCGCACTTTCCGGGATCAGCCTGCCCGCCGCGCTGGCGCCGCTGATCCTCGAAGCCGTGGGCCGGTGAAGCGCTTACACCACACTCGACGCAAACTTCCCCTCGATCCTCGCCATTGTGAGCAAATCCTGATACCAAACCGCCTGTCGTTCTGGTATCTTCGGATTATGCTCATGTGGTGGCCACTGCAGGCTTTGGATGAATAAGCGCTTCGACCAGCTGACGGTAGACGAACTGCGCAAGACAATGCTTGAGCAGCGGGCGATTTTCGACAATGTCGCCGTCGGCATTCTTTTCTCGCGCAACCGCGTGGTGGTTGCCTGCAACGCACTGTGCGCCGAAATCCTCGGCTACACCCATGATGACCTGATCGGCCTGCCCGGAATCGCCCTTTATCCGTCGGAAGAGGCCTACAAGGTCATGGCAAGAAAGGCCGGGCCCACCCTGGCTTCAGGGGCGTCCTTCCATGACGAGATCCAGTATCGGCGCAAGGACGGCTCGACCTTCTGGGCGCGTACCTCGGCGAAGGCGATCGATCCGCAGCAGCCGAAGGAAGGCACCATCTGGATCATCGCCGACACCACCCGCGAACGTGAAGTTCGCGAGGAACTCGAGCAGACGACCCACGAACTCGAAGCCGTGTTCGAAACCTCCTTCATTGGAATTGCCGTCCTCCACGAGGGTCACATCCTGCGCTGCAATCAGCGCTATGCCGAGTTGCTTGGCTACTCGACGAATGAACTGGTCGGCCAGACCACGCGCAAACTCTACCCCGCCGACAGCGATTACGAGGTTGCGCTGACCGCCTTCCATGCCGATCTGCAGAACGGCAACGAACACCAGCGCGAGCAACGCCTCTGCCGCAAGGACGGCAGCAGCATCTGGGCGCGGATTTCAGCGCGTGCTTTCGAGCCGGCCAGGCCCGACGAAGGTTCGGTGTGGATGCTGGAGGACATCACCGACCGCAAGAGCGCCGACGAACGGGTGCGCGCCGCGCTGGCCGAACAGGAGCTGATATTCAACAATGCCGCGGTCGGCATGATGTTCGTGCGCAACCGTATCGTCAGCCGCTGCAATCGCAAGTTCGAAGGTATCTTCGGCTATGCCGAGGGCGAACTGGTCGGCAACTCGACGCTGGTGCTGTATCCCACCCTGCGCGACTACGACGATGATGGCGTGGAGGTCTACGAAATCCTGCGTCGCGGCGAAACCGCCGTCGGCGAACGTCCCCTGCGGCGCAAGGATGGCAGCCTGGTGTGGATCCGCGCCACCGGCCACCGCACCGATGCGCCCGGGCCGGGCCTCGACGTGATCTGGATCTACGAGGATGTCACCGAACGCCATCAGGCCGAGGAGGCGCTGATTCGCGCCCACGACGAGCTCGAACAGCGCGTTGTCGAACGTACCTCGGAACTGGCGCGCACCAATACCCAATTGCAGGCCGAGATCTACGAACGCTTGCAGGCCGAGCAGCGCATCTGGCATGTCGCCCACCACGACGCGCTGACCGGCCTGCCCAACCGCAGCCTGCTGCTCGATCGCCTCGACCAGGCCCTGACCAAGGCCGCGCGTTCGAAGCACCGGGCGGCGATCATGTTCCTCGATCTCGATCGCTTCAAGAGCATCAACGACACGCTCGGCCACCACGTCGGCGACCTGCTGCTCAAGCACGTCGCCGAACGTTTGCGCGAGTCGGTGCGCGCCGTCGATACCGTTTCGCGCCTTGGCGGTGACGAGTTCGTCGTGGTGCTCCATGAAATCCAGGCGCCCGAAGACGCCATGATGGTCGCCGAGAAGATCCTCGGGGCCCTGGCAACGTCCGTCGTCATCGAGGGACACACGCTTTACGCAACGCCATCCATCGGCATCAGCATCTATCCTGACGATGGCGAAGAGGCCTATGCGCTGATGAAGAACGCCGATACCGCGATGTATCACGCGAAGGAGAATGGCCGCAACACCTTCCAGTTCTTCACGGCGCAGATGAATGACGAGACGAACCGCATCTTCACGCTCGAACAGCGCCTGCGCCATGCTCTTGAGCAGAAGCAGTTCGTGCTGCACTACCAGCCGCTGGTCGACCACACGAGCGGCACGATTTGCGGCATGGAAGCTCTGGTGCGCTGGAACGACCCGGACAACGGCCTGCTGCTCCCCGACGAATTCATCCCCGTCGCCGAGGAGATCGGTTTGATCCTGCCGCTCGGCGAGTGGGTGCTGCGCGAGGCCTGCCGGCAGAATATGGAATGGCAGAAGCAGGGCTATCCGGCGCGGCGCGTTTCCGTCAATCTTTCGGCGCGCCAGTTCCGCCAGAAGGGACTGGTCGATACGGTGCGCGCCATCCTGGACGAAACGGGGATGACGCCCGATCTGCTCGAACTGGAAATCACCGAGTCTTCCCTGATGCACGATGCCGATGAAACCCTCGTCAAGCTGCGCCAATTGACGGAAATGGGCATCGCCCTGGCCATCGACGACTTCGGCACGGGCTATTCCAGCCTTTCCTATCTGAAGAAGTTCTCTGTCAGCCGGCTCAAGATCGACCGCGGCTTCGTACGCGACTTGTGCCACGACAAGGACGATGCCGCCATCGTCTCCACCATCGTCGCCATGGCCAACCATCTCGGCCTGCATACCATGGCGGAAGGCGTCGAAACCGAAGCGCAACTTCAAACGCTGCTCGACTTTGGCTGCAAACAGTTCCAGGGATTCCTGTTCTCCCATCCCCTGCCCGCCTCGGAAGCCGCCCTGATCTTTCGGCCGCCCGCCCTGCTCGATCGATGAGCTGACGGCCCGCACGGCCGGGATATACCCGCACTCGCAGCGCGGTGGAAATTCCGTTGTCCGTTACGGCATAATGCCGGCCACACTTCAATGGAGATCAATCAAATGAGCCAGACAACGACGGAAAGCGGCCTCGGCATCGAGGAAATCAAGGTCGGCGATGGCGCCGAGGCGCAGGCAGGACAGATGGTGACGGTGCACTACACCGGCTGGTTGACTGACGGCCGCAAGTTCGATTCGAGCAAGGACCGCTTCGAGCCTTTCATGTTCCAGTTGGGCGGTCGCGAAGTCATCGCCGGCTGGGATGAAGGCGTGGCCGGCATGAAGATCGGCGGCACGCGCAAGCTCACCATTCCGCCGCATCTGGGCTACGGCGCACGCGGCGCCGGCGGCGTCATTCCGCCGAATGCCACGCTGCTTTTCGAGGTCGAGCTGCTGGCGCTCAACTAACTGCCGACACGTTTTACGGCAACACCAGGGTAAAGCGCGCGCCGCATTTGCCCAGTCCATCATTAGCCAGTTCCAGACTGCCGTGCCGGCCGCCGGGCACGGCATGGCGCTGCGCGATCAGGTGCGCGAAACTCAGCCCCAGGCCGCTGCTGCCGGCGTTCATTGCCGCCGCCGAGGCGGTCTGCTCTCCGTCTGAATTGCGCAGCACGTCGGCGGGAAAGCCGTCGCCGTCGTCCTCGATGGAAAAACGGATACCTGGCCCGGAATCCTGCACGAGGCTGAAGTGTATGGTCTGGCGCGCATGGCGCAAGGCATTCCGCAAGGCGTCGAGCAGAACGAACTTGACGAGGTAGGCGTCAAAGGCCCACTCGCCAAGCTTGGTGGCGGCGGCGAAATCCGTCTCGATCACGATCGGCGCATCCGCCGAATCCGAATGCCCCAGCTCGCTCATCATGTCGGCGAGAAAATCAGCCAGATCGTGATCTTCCACCGCCATGCGCAACGTGCCCTCGCCTGCTCGATAGAGCGCGAGCAACTCGACCAGTTGCGCGGTCAAACGGGCTGTAATCTCCGTCGCCCGCTCAAGCGCCGGAGAGCTTTCATCCAGACCCTTTGCGGCAAGTTCCCGACGTGCTGCGGCAAGCCAGACACCAAGCGCATTCAAGGAGTTCTTGGCGTCATGGATGGCAACGGCGACCAGGGAATCCATGATCAGTCACCGAGTTCCAGTGGCGTAGCGCCGGGCGGTGCGACTTTCTGATAAAAGGCGACCGCCGGGGCGAGCTTGGGGTGCTCCGGATTGGCCTGGGCAGCCTGCTCGATATAGCGGCGCGCCTCTTCCAGTTGCGCCCTGTCCATGCCCTGCTTGGTCAGACGCATCAGGATGGCCTGCGCTGCATTGATCGATACCTGGGCGTTATTGCGCAGACGATTGGCCGCTTCAACCAGCATGACGATCGCCTTGTCGAGTTCGCCGCTCTTGGCAAGTGCAACGGCGTCGTTGTTGAGGCGGATCATGCGCTTGCAAGTTGCTTCCAGGAATTCGACGCCTTCATCCTTGAGCCCAGCCACCTCGAATACGCTTTGCGCGCGCTCCAGCACTTCCAGGTTCTCATGGTGATCTTCGGCTACCGCCTTGATGATTTCCTTCGCCTCCTCGGCCTTGCCCGAGGCAAAGCAGGCCTGAGCGATTTCCAGCGAGGAATTGGCGGCCAGGCCGCCGGCCTTTTGCAGCTCAATGGCCTTGCTCAGAGCAACTTTTGCCGCCTCCTGATTTCCGCTGCGAACATGCAGTTGACACTCCAGCGCAGCCTGGCGGGCAGCAAGGTCGGGCGTATGAGAGAAGTGCTGCCCCATGTCCTTGACCGCGGCCAGCGCCTCCTTGTGCTTGCCCTGCTCGACACAGCTTCTGGATAACGCGGCGTAATCATCATGATTCTTGAAGAAACCGGTGCGATCCCGTTCGACGGCCACACGAAACGCCGTTTCAGCACGCTCGAAGTTCTTGTTGTCCAGCGCCAGCGAGCCGAGATCTCGCTGCCGCTGCGTCGAAGCCGAGACCTTGAGCGCTCTTTCGACCACTGCTTGAGCGGCAACCTTGTCGGTTTTTTCCAGCATCTCCGCCAAAGAGTCGTAGGCGGCCAGATAGTTGGGATATGCAGACAGGGAACTTTGCAGCAAGCCGAGCGCATCGTCCGCCTTGCCCGCCGCCTTGAGCGCCAGCGCCTTGCCAACAACGGCCCACGGCGTTTCGCGCTGCTGCAGGACTTCTTCGTACAGCGCCAGAGCCTCGGCATGCGCGCCGTTGGCCAGCAGCAACTCCCCCTTGAGGCGCAGGACCTCGGAAGGGTAGCGCGTCCCGCTCTTCAACAACGCATCGCACGCGGACAGCGCCTTGCCGCGATCGCCTCGCAACCCCATGTGCCGATAAACAGGCTTCAACGCTTCCTTCTTTTCCAGGATGCGAATCAGCCGGGTTGCCAAGGTATCAGCCGTAAATGGCTTGAGAAGATAATCGTCCGGAGAATATTCTGCGGCGGTGGACACCTGCTCGTATCCGGTTTCACCGGTGATCATGAGAAAAGCGGTCGAGAGGGGCAGTATATGCTTGCGCCTGACCAGTTCGAGGAACTGCTGACCATCCGCCCCCTGGCCAAGATTGTAGTCGCAGACCACGATATCGAATTTGTTGGTAGCAAGCTTCTCGATCGCCTCCTTGACGCTGCGCACACTCATGCAGCGCTCCAGCCCACTGTCCGCCAGCTGGATGCTCACCGAAGTGCGCATCTCGGGGATATCATCGATCAGCAGGCCTGTCTTGTCTTGCAGATCCATGGTCGATCTCGTCTGTTGTCGATTCCAGGAACAACCGTCCGATCAGGGCTCGAGCATGCGCCGGATCACGACATTGAACGGCTCGATGAATTCGGCAGCGAACTGTTTGTCGCACGCATTGATTTCCGCTATCGCCCGCAGTACCGATCGGGACATGCCACGATCACTATGTTTCAGTGTCACCGCCTCAAATGCATCAATGATGGCAAGGATCTTTGCGCCGGCGCAAATCTGCTCACCCAAAAGACGTCGAGGATAACCGGCCCCATCAGACATTTCGTGGTGCTGCGCAACCATCTCCGCAGCCGGCTGCCACCCCTCCATGCGTTCAAGCAAACCCGCCCCCATCGTCGGGTGGACCTGCATCTGGAAACGCTCTTCATCCGTCAACTTGCCAACCTTCAGCCAGAGCGATTCGGGCAGGAACATCATGCCAATATCATGCATATAAACGGCAGCCTCAAGCTGTACCGGATCAACCGGACTTCCCGCTCTTTCGTTGGTGTCCAGCGCCAGTTGCAGTAATCGCTGACGGCGACCGCGGAATAACGGCGAACGGCTTTCGAGTTGCTTGGCAAGCAAGCGGAAGAAAAGCAGGTCGGCGGCCACCTGTTCCGAACTGCGTGCAATCGCAGAGGTCGGCGGCTTCGCTTCTATGACCGGCAGCACCGGGCGGAAACCGGTGATCAACTCGATCAACCGAATGGCCTCAGTCTCAAACTCACGCACATGAGTCAATGCCAGACGATCAAGACCATTCACGAGTTCGACGAGCTTCAACTGCGTCAGTGGACGATTGCCCGTCAAGGCTTCAACGGCCAATTCAAGCCGATCCAGCGCCAGCAGCACGACTTCGGCAAACAAGTCCGAGAAGGCCAACTCGTCTGCGCGGACGCGCGCCAGCAATTTCTCGATCGGACGCGCAATCAAACCAGCCAGCTCGATCTTGCAGATCGTTGCGTCTTCGGCCACGCGATGCAGTGCATGGATCAACTCAACCACCAGCACCTTGTCGTCGGGCTTTCGCTTGAGTCGAGCGATGCCGCGTTCGATGCCAGGGACCTGGTCGATCAGGTTATTCACGAACTCCGGAAGCGATTCACCGGGGCTGCGTTGTTGGAGCAAATCCGAAATATTCATTTATGCAAGATATGTGACTACCAGCGTAATATTAATATCCTAACTCAACGGTGCCAAGAGTGGGCAAAATCAAAAAAGAGCCGGCTCGTGGCCGGCTCCAGTGGATATAAGAAATTGACTAAGTTAAAAGGTGTTTGTGCGTGGCCAGTTTGCCGGCGACGGGGGTAGTGAGCAGGGCTCCGCATCCGAACGCAGATGCGGCAGAACGAAGGTCAACTCGTTAGTAGACTCTGACGTCCCAGTCGGCACCACCACCTTTGCGCGCACCCGTGTTGTAACCCAATCCGCATGGGTTTTGTGGTATATCAAGCTGAATGTTGCGACACCGTTCTCGTCCGTCGTCACGGTAGATGGGAGAGAACCTGCGGAAGCCTGGGGCGGTGTCAACTCTCCATTGCCATTGATATCCTCATTCGCATCCAGGTTCGCGTTCTCGCGGTGACTATCAACGCCACTGCTCAGATCTTCGGCAATTTTCCCTCTAATATCAGGAAAGTTCATGTCCTCATCCCAAACAGCGGCACACTTGTCATCTCGTCCTCCGGTGTAGTACCAGACTGGAAAAGCCGAAAGGCTGACCAGCGTATTTTTCACCGCAGCACCCGCGTTATCGACAACCAACACCGACATCGGCAACTCATAGTCGGCATCGTTATTGACCGATCTAAGGACGTTCGCAGCGCCAAGCGACACTGAAACTCCGGTGGCATTCACGTAGACGATCTTGACATCGCAGTAGCCTGCAGCGTGCGTCGACGAATTATCACAATTGGCTGTGGCTTTATCGACGATGCTGGCCTTGACCTTCAACCCGCCAACTGTCGATTGCGATCCTGAGACAAATGTTGTCTTCGCCTGTCCGAAATCGTCCGTGATCACTACGACTGGAGAGATTTGCTCACCGCTACCTGTCGGATTCATGATTTCGAACAGCACAGCCGCACTACCAACCACACTTCCACCACTCGTGGTGCGTACTGTAGCCGTCAGTGTTGCACTGTTGCTGCTACCGCCCGTGCTCGGAGCTACATTCGATACGCTGGACTGCAGCGTAACCACACCAGCAGCTGCCGACGGTGCGCTCAACATGAAGACATGATTGACAGTCGCCAGAACCTTGCCGTTTGCATCGAGTGCATCGATCTGTACGTTCGCGGTCCCGGATGAAGTTCCCGCCGAGAGGGTTTCCGTGGCTGTGCTCGCCGAGGGGGTCACGGCTCGAATCTTGGAACCATTCGACCAAGTCCCCAGTGTCGTCGAGAAGCGCACCGAACTTACCGTGGTTCCAGAGATTGAGATTGGAACACTCACGACGACCGCCTGTGAGGTGTTCAGCTGCACCGAACTCGGACTCGACGCCGGCGAAGTCACGGCAAAAGAAGTACCGGCCGACGTTACGGTCAGTGATGTCGTAGCTGACACTGTCGCGTTACCTGCAGCATTCAACCATTCGGCGGTGACTATGACACTACCAGCTACCGCAGGGGTAAACACAACAGATGAAGTCGTCCCATCCGTGCCCGTTGTGACCGTTTGCGAAACGCTCGTCCCCGTCCCACCACTGAGGCTGCCATTTCCCGACGGTATCGAGAATCTGACCGTTTGACCGGACACTCCGGCGGGGGCAGCGTCCTTGACGCTGGCTGTCAGTGTCACTGGCGCTCCAGCCTGAACGCTCGACGGCGAGGCCATAACGCTGATGGTCGAACCGGTCACCTGAATCGGAATCTGTGCGGTCGCCTGAGTGCCAGAAACAGTCGCCGTGATGGTTTCTGTGCGATTCGTCTTGTCCGAAAGACCGGAAGTGAAGGGAATCGTCACAGCTCCGGTCGAGCTTGAAATGCCTGAACTAACACCCAACTGCCCTGTGCCATTGGTAAAGGTCACCGTCGCGCCAGAAATGGCGATATTGTTCGAATCCATTACCGTAGCAGTAATGGTGGCAGAATTCGAATTATCCGTCTTGACTGTGGCATTCGTCGTGCTCATGACGATTTTCGACGCGGTCGGAGACGTGGTGGTCGGGGGAGGTGTGCTTTCGGAAGCCCCGCCTCCACCGCCGCAGCCAGCAAGTCCTATCACCAGTGGCAACGTGGCAGCCAAAAGGAATTTTTTCAGTGACAATTTCATCTCATTCCATCCCTATAAGGTTGAGGTCTTACCTGACAGCAGCCTGAATCTGTTCATCGATAATCTTCGGGGTGATGAAGACCAGCAATTCCTTTCTGGCCTGGGTTCTGGTGTTGCTCTTGAACAGATTGCCCACCACGGGAAGATCGCCGAGCAGCGGAACCTTGTTGGTGGTTTCCTGCTCGTTCTGCTGATAGACGCCGCCCAGCACCACCGTGCCACCGTTCTCCACGGTGACTTTGGTCTTGATGTTCTTGGTGTTGATTGAAACGCCGTCAGCGTAGATTGCCCCGACTTCGTCGTTCGAGACGTCCAGATCGAGGATCACCGTGCCATCGGTCGTGATCTGCGGTGTCACCGCCAGCTTCAGCACGGCCTTCTTGAACAAGGTTACCGGTCCATTTTGCGTCTGGATGGTGTAGGGAATTTCAACGCCTTGCGCGATTTCGGCCAGTCTTGAATTGGCGGTCACCACGCGCGGACTGGCGATACCCTTGACCCGACCATCGGTTTCAGCGGCCTGAAGTTCGAGATTGATGAAGCTCGCCAAGCCTGTTTTGAATAGGCTGATGGCAAAGGAACTCGGCGCCGCCCCACCCTGGCTGGTGGCTGGCAAATTCACGAAATTCTGGTTGGCAAGGCCATCCTGCATGGTTCTCGAGTCTTTCACGCCCGTCCTGTTCCATTGCTGAGTGTTGGAGAACAGGCTTTCGAAGCTGCCGCCTACCGAAGCAAACGTGCTGTTCGATCCGCCGATCTTGCTACCCATCCCTTGACCAGCCGTCAGGCTCAGATCGTTGTAGCCGAGCCGGGCGCCGAGGCTCCGTCCGAAGTTGTCTTCGGCACTGACGATGCGGGCTTCGATCAACACCTGCTTGACCGGTTTATCCACCTGGGCGATCAATTTCTTGACGCGCTCGAGATATTGCGGGTAGTCCGTGACAAAGAGTTGATTGGTTCTTGCATCCGTCGTCACGGCGCCGAAGGTTGAAAGGTAATGTCCCCTTTCTCCCGCAGAAGCTGCCGCCGCCTTGCCTTGAGCGGCTTCGCCACCGGCGCCGGGAGCCCCCGGTGTGCTTTCCGATACCGTCTTTTTCGTCTTTTCGCCGGTCAGCAGCATGGCGACATCATCGGCCTTTGCATAACTCAGCTGGAAAGTTTGTGTCTGCATGGGCTCGGCGATGCTCGAAGCCTGCCGTGACCTCGACTGGTATTCATCGCGCTCGATGATCTCCTTGTCGGGTGCAACCCAGATGACGTTGCCATTTTTGCGCATGCCCAGGCCCTTGGCCTGCAATACGATGTCCAGAGCCTGGTCCCACGGAACGTCCTTCAACCTGAGCGTCACATTGCCGGAAACGGTGTCGCTCGTGATGATGTTGTAGTTCGTGAAATCGGCAATCACCTGAAGAACCGCGCGTACCTCGATATTCTGGAAATTCAACGAAAGCTTCTCGCCCTGAACACCGGTCTCCGCCCCCTGTACCAGCTGGTTCGGATTCTCGGCAACCGGGCGGACTTCGACAACGAACTGGTTATCGCTCTGATAGGCATTGTGTTCCCACAATCCATGCGGTGCGATGGTCATCAGAATGTTCTCGCCCTGCGTCTGGGTATTGACCATGGTGACCGGCGTGGCAAAGTCAGTCACATCCATGCGCCGACTCAGGTGAGTCGGGAGCATCGCCTTCTTGAAAGTCACGACGAGATTCTTGCCCTGCTTCTGAAGATCGATCCCGACATTGGGATCGGATAGGTCGACGACGACCCGCGCCTCCCCACCCTTGCCACGCCGAAAATTGATGTCCCGAACTTGTTGGACAGCCTGCTGCGGCTTGGCGGTTGCGAAATGTGAAACATTTGAAGCCGCCACGCTCTCGACGGACGAGACAGATGGCGCCAGTGTGATGTAGAACACTGTGCCTTCAACACGAGTTTCGTATGGTGTGATCTTGTTGAGGTTCAATACCAGACGCGTCCGATCACCGACCTGGATGATGTTCATGCTGCGCAGGTCACCCTGCTCGACCTGCTGCAAATTGCGCGCAAGACCATTCCCGGTATCCGGGAAGTCAAACGCCACACGGGCAGGATTGGCGATACTGAAGCTGGCGGGCGGAACCGAGAGCGGCTGCTTCAGCGTCATTTTTACAATGACGACACCCTCCGACTGGCTCACTTGCAGATTATCGATGCTGTTCGCTGTGGATGCAGCAGCCGCCGGCGTCGACGGCGCTTGCTGAGCCCATCCCATCGTGGTGAAGCACGCCAGGGCGACGCCGGAAACCAGCCATCGAGAGATTTTGCGGATTACACTCATTTAGTAGTCTCCTGTTCCTGCAACTGTAGCGAGGCGGCCCGCTCGACCCAGTCGTTACTCGGATCCTGCACCAATTCCTTCAGATGCACTTCGGTCTCGGTGATCTTCACGATCATGCCGAAGTTTTGGCCCATGTAATTCCCCAGCTTGACGGTGTGCACTGCCTTGTCTGCAAGAATGATCGCACTCATGCCGCTTTTTTCCTTGAGCACGCCAACCATCTTCAACGACTCGAGCGGATACGCCTCCAATGGTTGCTTGTAGCGCTCGAGGTCAGGCTTGAGACCGCCGCCACCGGCATTGGCCCTCTTTTCCGGCTCGATTTTGGCTGCATTGAACGGATCGGGCAGATCGCCGGTTTCGTAGGACACGATAGGAAATGGCTTGATTTCCGGCAGTGGAGGAATTCTGCCCTTGATATCCTTGCTGGCTTCCTGCATCCATTGCTTGAGATCGTGATGCTCGTCAGCAGCACAACCGGCCAGCATCAATGCCGCCATCACAGCCAAGGTCAGCGCGGCCCTGCTCATTTTTTCTCTTCCTTGGCAACTGGCTTGCCCTTGCCCTTGGCCTGCGCGGCGGCCTTATCTTTCTTTTGCCTGGAGACCTCGGTTTCATCCAGGTAACGGAAGGTCTTGGCCACCATGGTCATGGACATGTTCCCGTCCTTGAGCATGGCGATATCGATATCATTCAGCGTGACGATACGGGAAAGCTTGGCGACATCGCCGGTAAAGGCGCCAAGATCATGATATTTCCCGAGCAGTTTGATGGTAATCGGCAGCTCGGCGTAGAAGTCCTTCATTGCCTCGGCGCCCGGTTTGAACAATTCGAACTGCAGGCCTCGACCAACACCCGACTGGTTGATATCGATCAGCATCGACTCCATCTCCGCCTTGTTGGGAAGCTGCCTGAGCAAGGCCCCGAACGACCTATCGATTTCGGCCAGTTGCTTGCTGTACTCCTCGAGGTTAACAGCCAGCTTCTTCTTCTCCAGCCAATCATCCTTGAGCTTCACCTCTTCCTGCTGCTTGACTTCCAACTCTTCGAATTGCGTGTTCCAGCCAAACCACCAGGCACACAGCAGCAGCATGACAAAAAGCCCCGCCAAAATCACGACCCTCGGCGCCAACGGCCACATGCCGGGATCTTTTGGATCGAGAGTCTTGAACTCCTCCAGCAGAGCCTTGAAATCGACCGCCGGCAGGCTGATCTTGGGCAGCGCAGGCGTCTTCATGATTTGATGTCCTTCGCGGCTGGATTGGCGGGCTGCGCCGGCACTCCGGGCGCCCCCTTGGCCTTCTTGGTGTCCTCGGTCGTCTGGCGGGTAATGAACACGTTCAGATTGAATTGATTGAGACGACGAGCTCCCACGGTCACGGACTGAATCTCCACCAGATTGGGGCGCTCCAGAAGAGGCGATTCCTCCAGATTGCGCATCATCACCGAAACTCTTGAATTGCTCTGCGCATAACCAAGCAGATTGATCTGAGCGCCGCTCTGTTTGATGGCTTTCAGATAGGTCCCCTCGGGCATTTGACGGGCCAGCTCGTTGAACAGATGAACGGTCTCGGCGCGATTGGCCTGCAGCGATTCGATGATGCGCTTCCGTGACAGCAGCGCTTCCGTCTGCTCCTTGAGCCGCTTGATTTCCTCGATATCCTTGTCAAGCGCCGTGATTTGCTCTTTCAGGAACACATTCTTGTTGTCCTGGGCACTGATATAGCCATTGATGATGCCGTATCCCATGAACCAGATCAGGCCAGCAAGAATCGCAATCAGCCCGAACAGGGCATAGAACTGCTGCCGACGCGCCGCGCGCTTTTCTTCGCGATGGGGAAGTAGGTTGATGCGGATCACTGGTCGAACCTCCGCAAAGCCAGTCCGGACGCCACCAACAGCGAAGGCGCATCGGCAAGCAGCTGCTTGGGACGAATGCGCGGCGAGGTCAGCATGTTGACAAAAGGATTGGCCACCTGTGTCTCGACCTGGGTGCGCGCCTTCACCGCCGCATCCAGCCCGGGAATGACGGCGCAGCCACCCGCCAGCACCACGTGATCGACCTGGGTGTATGGAGACTGACCCGAGGTAAAGAAGAACTGCAAGGCACGCGAAACTTCCAGCGCAAGATTGTCCATGAAGGGCTTGAGCAGCTCGGCCTCATAATTTTCCGGCAGGGAGTGGGCGCGCTTCGCCGCGTCCGCCTCTTCGAAACTCATGCCATAGGTGCGCATGATGTCCTGCGTCAGCTGATTTCCGCCAAAGGCCTGCTCTCGCGTGTAGATCTGCTGACCATTGCGCAGCATGGTCACATTCATGACATTGGCGCCAATGTCGACCAGCGCAATCAGAAGATCCTTGCCGCCGCCGGGCAATTGCTGCTCGACGAGTTCGAATGCCGCATGCGCGGCATAGGACTCGACATCCACGACAACTGCCTTCAAACCCGCCGCCTCGGCACAGGCCACGCGATCCTCGACCTTTTCCTTGCGCGAAGCGGCGATCAGCACCTCGACCTCATCATGACTGGACGGGGCCGGGCCGATGACCTGAAAATCCAGATTGACCTCATCGAGCGCGAAAGGAATGTACTGATTCGCCTCCGACTCGACCTGCACTTCCATTTCCTGCTCGCGCAAGCCGGCCGCCAGGATGATTTTCTTGGTGATGACCGCTGCGGCCGGCAAGGCCAGTGCGGCATACTTGGTGGAAGAACCCAGGCGTTTCCAGGCTCGCTTCACGCCTTCGGCCACCTGATCGAAATTGGCGATGTTGCCATCCACCACCGCATCGCGAGGCAACGGCTCGATTGCATATCGCTCGATGCGATGTACGCCCTTGCCCGCATCCCCCAGCTCGACCATCTTGACGGAGGATGAACTGATGTCCAAACCGATCAGTGGCCGCGCTTTGGGATTAAAAATTGACAAGTCAATCTGCAAGAAAATTTCCTTTTAAAAATCTTGCCTTAGGCGATACACGGATAATTTACATTAGATGCTAGCAGCAACTATGTCGAGTGTAAAGCTTTTTTTACCCTGCGCATTCGAACTGTATCTTCTCATACAATCCCCGCATGCCACGGGGAATTTTTCACACCCCGGCTTATAATGTCTGATTGAATATTTTCGCCGAGCCATCCCTTGTCCGCCGTACTCCGCTGGCCCCTTTATCTCGCCCTGTTGCTGCTCGGCACTGTCATCGCGGCGGCGGCACTGCTTGGCACGGTGGTGGTGTTCGCCTATCCGCAATTGCCCTCGCTTGAGGTGCTGACAGATTACCAGCCCAAGATTCCCTTGCGGGTATACACGGCCGACGGCCACCTCATCGGCGAATTCGGCGAAGAACGCCGCGCCCTGGTACGCATCGAGGACGTGCCGGACGTCATGAAGCAGGCCATCCTCGCCGCCGAGGATGAGCGCTTCTATACCCACGGAGGGGTCGACACGCTGGGTGTGCTGCGCGCCGCCTATTCCAACTTCATCGGCGGCGGCCGGCGTCAGGGCGCATCCACCATCACCATGCAGGTGGCGCGCAACTTCTTCCTTTCCAGCGAAAAGACCCTGACGCGCAAGCTCTACGAAGCCCTGCTGGCCTTCAAGATCGAACACAACCTGTCGAAGGACGAAATCCTTCAGCTGTACATCAACCAGATCTATCTCGGCCAGCGCGCCTATGGTTTCTCCTCGGCTGCACAGATCTACTACGGCAAGGCGCTCAAGGACATCAACATCGCCGAGGCGGCAATGCTGGCCGGACTGCCGAAGGCGCCTTCCTCCTACAACCCGGTTGCCAACCCGAAACGCGCCAAGCTGCGCCAGCTCTATGTCCTGCGCCGCATGCACGAACTCGGCTCGATCACCAGCGAGCAACTCACCGAAGCTCAGAACACGGTACTGACCGTCAAGCGCGACAGCAACGACTTTGGCGTGCATGCCGAGTTCGTTGCCGAAATGGCGCGGCAGATCGCCTACGAGCACTTTCAGGAAGACATCTACAACAAGGGCCTGAACATCATCACCACCATCACCAAAGCCGACCAGGAAGCCGCCTACAACAGCCTGCGCAAGGCGGTGATGGATTACGACCGACGCCATGGCTATCGCGGCGCCGAGAGCTATATCGACATGCAGGAAGCGCACGCCGATCAGGACGAATTCCTCGAGGATGCGCTGGCCGAATACGACGACTCCGACGATCTGCTCGCGGCGATCGTGCTCGACGCCAGTCCGTCGGGCGTGCGCGCCTACCTGCGCGGCGGCGAAACCATCGACATCGGCGGCGAGGGACTGAAATTCGCGGCGCGCATGCTCGATGAAAAGGCGCCGCCCAACAAACGCATCCGCCGCGGCGCCGTCATCCGTCTGTCGAAGGACGCTAAGAAACAGTGGCAGATCACACAACTGCCCGAAGTGGAGGCCTCCTTCGTCGCCGCCAGCCCGATTGACGGAGCCATCCGCGCCCTGGTGGGCGGCTTCGACTTCAACCGCAACAAGTTCAATCACGTCACGCAGGCCTGGCGCCAGCCGGGTTCCAGCTTCAAACCCTTCATCTACTCGGCCGCCCTGGAAAAGGGCTACACGCCCGCCTCCGTGATTCCCGACGAACCCATCGTCATTTCCGCCGCGGAAACCGGCAGCCAGGCGTGGGAACCAAAGAACTACGACGGCAAGTACGAAGGGCCGATGTCCATGCGCACGGCGCTGGCGAAGTCGAAGAACATGGTCTCGATACGCCTGCTCAAGTCGATCGGAACCCAATACGCCCAGGACTACGTCACGCGCTTTGGCTTCGATGCAGAAAAGCATCCGCCCTACCTCACCATGGCGCTCGGCGCCGGCTCGGTAACGCCCTGGCAGCATCTGACCGCATATTCCGCGATCGCCAATGGCGGCTATCGCATCGCCCCCTTCATCGTGCGCCAGATCCTCGACGAGAAGGGCAAGGTGCTCGCCGAAACCCAGCCTTCAGTGGCAGGCGACGAATCGCTGCGCATCATCGACGCACGCAATGCCTACCTGATGGACAGCATGATGCATGACGTCGTGCGGCGCGGCACCGCCACCAAGGCCATGACGCTCAAGCGCGGCGATCTCGCCGGCAAGACCGGCACCACCAATGACTACATCGACGCCTGGTTCTGCGGCTATCAGCCCACCGTCGTCGGCATTGCCTGGATCGGCTTCGACCAGCCGAAAAAACTCGGCAATGGCGAGACCGGCGGCGCGGCAGCCCTGCCGATGTGGATCGGTTTCATGGAAAGGGCCTTGCAGGGTGTCGCCGAAAGCTACATGGAAGAACCGGAAGGACTGATTGCCGTCAAGACGAACGATGCCGACGGCAAGCCCCGGGCGACGGAATACGTCTACAAGGAGCATCTCCCCGAAGCCGACGAGGAAACCGCTCCGGATGCAGCGGATAACCCGCCCGCAACCGCACCGGCGGCGCCGGAGAAGCAGCAACCGCCGGCACCCGTTCAGGATGCGCAGCCGAAGCTGATCAAGAAGAACTGAACCGACGCCCCCTCAACCGCCCGCCAGCTCGATCCCGACGCCCGCCTGCTCGCTCATGCACTGCGACAGGCGCGCCAGCAACTCGACGTCATCGCGTGTCCCGAGCCAAAGCAGCCTGTTTGCCGGATCGGGCTTGAAGTGATAACCGCCGGACTTCGCCGCAATCCAGATTTCCTGCGCTGCCGTATGCCGATTGATGACGATCTTGCTGCCGCCGGCATGCTCGAATTCAAGCTCGATGACGCCCCCGGGCTGAATCTCGTAATCGAAGTCGGCCGAACAGTCTTCCAGCAACGCCTCGATGTGCGCCAGCATGGCATCCGCCCTGGCGTTGAATTCCCGCTCATCCACGTCACCGCTCCCCGATCAGGCCCGCCGCCGCTGTGATAGGATTGAAACTTTTTCCGCTTGTTCGCATCATGCGCACCCAACTCCCTTGTTCCATTTTCATCATGCTGTCCATGCTTTCCGCATGCGGCACGAAAACGCCGCTGACCCTGCCGCCCGGCCCGGCCCAACCGCCCCTGTTCGGCCCGACGGCTCAGATCCAGCCAGCAACATCTCCAGCCGCAGCCAAGACTGCTGATGATAACAAACCGGCCAGCGGAGCAGTGACGCCATGAGCCAGGAGCACTTCACCTATCGCCTCGGCCGCCTCCACGCCGAGGGCCTGCCGCTCGACGAACTTGCCGGGCGCTTCGGCACGCCCTGCTACGTATACTCGCGCGCCGCGCTGACGGCAGCCTATGAGAGCTATCGCCGCGTACTTCAAGGCCCGCAGGGACACGACACGCTGATCTGCTATGCCGTCAAAGCCAATTCCAACCTCGCCATCCTCAACCTGTTCGCGCGCCTCGGCGCCGGCTTCGACATCGTCTCGGGCGGCGAACTCAGCCGCGTCATCAAAGCCGGCGGCGATCCGGCCAAGGTGGTGTTCTCCGGAGTCGCCAAGTCGCGCGCCGAAATCGAACAGGCCCTGCGTGCCGGCATCCACTGTTTCAACGTCGAATCGGCCAGCGAACTGGAACGCATCAACGAAATCGCAGGGATGTTGGCGCTCAAGGCGCCGGTCTCCCTGCGCGTGAATCCGGACGTCGACCCGAAAACCCATCCCTACATCTCCACCGGCCTCAAGAACAACAAGTTCGGCGTGCCTTTCGCCGATGCGCTGCCACTCTACCGGCGCGCCCGCTAACTGACGAACCTCGCGATCCGCGGCATCTACTGCCACATCGGTTCGCAACTGCTCTACCCGGCGCCGGCC
>CAZCPD010000017.1:17014-23792 GCA_964500425.1 uncultured Rhodocyclaceae bacterium | reverse complement strand
CGCGGATGAAGCGTTCGCCGAACTCCTCTTCGAGATGCGTCAGCGATTCCTCGATGAGAAACTCGCGTTCGGCGGTTCGCGCCGTCACGTATTTCTGTTCGGCGCGCAGGAACAGGACGTCGTCGACGGGGACCAGCAGGATGCGCCCGCGCTCCGTCGAGCTCAGGTGCTGGCGGCCTTCCGGCGCCAGCCGGCGCATGGCGCTGGCATCGGGCGCCTGGCGCGGCGCCTTGTTGAGCGCGGCGAGCAAACGCGGCGCGCGTACCGGCTTGAGCAGGTAATCGACGGCGTTCAGCTCGAAGGCGCGCACGGCGTATTGATCGTAGGCGGTGGTGAAGATCACCGCCGGCGCATGACCAGCGGGTTTCGCGGCGAGCTGCTGGGCGAAGCCGATGCCGTCGAGGCGCGGCATGCGGATGTCGACGAGGGCGATGTCGACGATCATGTCCGGGCGCGCCAGCAATTCCAGCCCCTCGACGCCGTCGGCCGCCTCGCCGACGATGATGTTGGGCAGATCGTTGGCGATATCGCCGAGCAGGTCGCGCAGGCGGGCGCGCGCCGGCGCTTCGTCGTCGACGATCAGCAGGTGCAGCGGCGCGGCGCCGGCGGGTCGGGTTTCGCTCATGGCGTAGCTCCGTGCCGATAGGGAATCACGATGCGCACCCGATAGCGTCTGGCCCCGGCGTCGGCGTGCGCTTCGAGGCGCGCCTCCAGGTCGAAGAACAGCATCAGCCGCTCGCGGATGTTGGCCAATGCCATCTGGTTGCCGGCGTGCGCGTTGGCGTCGGGATCGTAGGGGTTGGTCATCTCGATCACCAGCTCGTCGCCGCGCCGGGCGAAGCCGATGGTGATCTCGCCGGGCTGGCCGGAGGGTTCGATGCCGTGATAGACGGCGTTTTCCAGCAGCGGCTGGAGCATCAGCGGCGGCATCAGGGCATCGGGCGGGATGGATTCGATATCCCATTTGACTTGCAGGCGCTCGCCGAGGCGCAGGCGTTCGAGCGAAAGATACTGGCGCGCCAGCGCGATCTCCTCGGAGAGCGGCACCAGCTGGCGGTTTTCGCGCATCAGCACGCGGAACAGGTCGGCCAGTTCCTCCAGCGCTTCCTCGGCGCGGCGCGGTTCGGAGCGGATCACGCCGAGCACCGCGTTCAGACTGTTGAACAGGAAGTGCGGCCGGATGCGCGCGGTCAGCGCCATCAGGCGGGCCTCGGCGACGGCCGGCGACTGCTGGCGTGCGCGCATGTCGAAGTAGAACTGCAGCGCCAGGCAGCACAGCGCGGCCCAGAACAGGGCGCGCGGCAGGCTGGTCGCTTCGGCGCCACCCACGGCCACGATGATGGAAAAAGTGGCGGCGACGCAGGCGAGCACCACGCCGAGCACCAGCAGGCCGCCGAGGCGGCCGGGCAGTCGCAGCAGAGGGCGATGCAGGATGCGCAGGATCAGCAGGGCGGCGATCAGCGGTGGCTCGACCACGGCGGCGAGCTGAACGAGTTCACCGGCCAGCTCGGTCAGCCGGCGGTTGGCGGCCAGCGCACCGAGCAGAACGAGGCCATTGACGCCGAGCAAGACGCGCAGCCAGACGCCGAGATTGGCGAAGTCGGGCAGGCGCGGCCCGCTGATGGCCTCCGGGTTTTGCCGTATACTCATGATCCGTCGAATATATCGAATGATCGTCGCGGCAGGCAAGGAAAAACGTCTCCCCGGCGGTCGACTTACATCCCTGATTTCGCCTTATCCATCCGGATTCAATATGACTGATCAGCAGCACGACACCAGCGGCAAGGCTTGGTCCGGCCGTTTTTCCGAGCCTGTTTCCGACCTCGTCAAACGCTACACGGCTTCCGTATTCTTCGACCAGCGCATGGCGATGCAGGACATCCGTGGCTCTCTCGCCCATGCGCGCATGCTCGGCATGCAGGGCATCATTTCCGGTGAAGACGTCGCCGCCATCGAACAGGGCATGGGTCGGATCAAGGGCGAGATCGAACGCGGCGAATTCCAGTGGAATCTCGACGACGAGGACGTGCATCTCAACATCGAGAAGCGCCTGACCGCGCTGATCGGCGATGCCGGCAAGCGCCTGCACACCGGCCGCTCGCGCAACGACCAGGTGGCGACCGACATCCGCCTCTGGCTGCGCGATGCGATCGACACCATCCTCGAGCTCATCGGCGAATTCCAGCGCGCCGTGCTCGACCTTGCCGAGCACCACGCCGAAACGCCGCTGCCCGGTTTCACGCACTTGCAGGTCGCCCAGCCGGTGACCTTCGGCCATCACCTGCTCGCCTATTTCGAGATGACGCGCCGCGACGCGGAACGCTTCGCCGATTGCCGCAAGCGGGTCAATCGCCTGCCGCTCGGCGCGGCGGCGCTGGCCGGTACCACCTATCCGATCGATCGCGAGCTCGTCGCGCGCGAGCTGGGTTTCGACGAGGTCTGCTACAACTCGCTCGACGCCGTCTCCGATCGCGATTTCGCCATCGAGTTCTGCGCCGCCTCGGCGCTCCTGATGACCCATCTGTCGCGCCTCTCCGAAGAGCTGATTCTCTGGATGAGTCCGCGCGTCGGCTTCATCGATCTCGCCGACCGTTTCTGCACCGGCTCGTCGATCATGCCGCAGAAGAAGAACCCCGATGTCCCCGAGCTCGTGCGCGGCAAGACCGGCCGCGTCAATGGCAGCCTGATTTCCCTGCTGACGTTGATGAAGGGCCAGCCGCTCGCGTACAACAAGGACAACCAGGAGGACAAGGAGCCGCTGTTCGACACGGCGGAC
The DNA here is from genome assembly GCA_964500425.1 of uncultured Rhodocyclaceae bacterium. GTDB lineage: Bacteria > Pseudomonadota > Gammaproteobacteria > Burkholderiales > Rhodocyclaceae > Sterolibacterium. Next base: position 21,016 of record CAZCPD010000017.1, on the reverse strand, counting down.
ACCGTGATCGACACCTTGCGCATCTATGCCGACATGATGGGCAGCCGCATCGAGGCCGACGGCAAGCGCACGTTCAACGTGCGCGTCAAGCCGGAAGCCATGCGCGCCGCGCTTGGTCAGGGCTATGCGACGGCGACCGATCTGGCCGACTACCTGGTCAAGAAGGGTCTGCCCTTCCGCGATGCCCACGAAGCCGTCGCCCGCGCCGTGCGCGCCGCCGAGACGCAGGGGTGCGATCTTGGCGACCTGTCGCTCGACGCATTGCGCGCCTTCTCGCCGCTGATCGACGACGACGTGTTCGGCGTGCTGACCATCGAAGGCTCTCTCGCCGCGCGCAACCACATCGGTGGCACGGCCCCCGTACAAGTCCGCGCCGCCATCGCCCGCGCGCGCAAGAGCCTTTAGCCTTTTCCGTTAGCCCCCAGGCCTCGAAAAATGGACCGCATCGGCAAATACGAAATCCGCGGCAAGCTCGGCGAGGGCGCGACGTCGACCGTCTACCTCGGCTTCGACCCTTTCGCCCAGCGCGAAGTGGCGGTCAAGGTGATCTTCCCCGAGGTGCTCAAGGATCGCGATAAGGGCGGCCAGTACCGGCGCATGCTGATCAACGAGGCTTCGCTCGCCGGCAAGCTGGTGCATCCGCACATCGTGCAGATCTTCGACGCGGTGGTCGACGAGGAGCAGAGCTATATCGTCATGGAATACGTGCCGGGCGGCACGCTGGAGCAGTTCACCCAGCCCGCCCAGCTGCTGCCGATCGACCGTCTGGTCGAGATCATCTTCAAGTGCACGCGGGCGCTGGATTACGCTTATATCAACGGCATTACTCACCGCGACATCAAGCCGGCCAACATCCTGCTCGCCAAGTCAGGCGCGGCGACCGAGCTCGGCGGCGATATCAAGATTTCCGACTTCGGCGCGGCGCTGACCACCGGCAACGACCAGACGCAGGTATCCGGCGTCGGCTCGCCGGCCTACATGTCGCCGCAGCAGGTGCGCGAGCTGCCGCTCGATCACCAGACCGACATCTATTCGCTCGGCGTGGTGATGTATCAGCTGCTGACCGGTCATCTGCCGTTCAAGGCGACCAACAATTACGGCATGCTCTTCCAGATCCTCAACGCCGAGCCGCCGCCGCCATCGACCTACCGTACCGACATTCCGCCCAGCCTCGACGCCATCGTCCAGCGCGCCATGCAGAAGCAGACCGAGGCGCGCTATGCGACCTGGGGCGAGTTCGCCCACGATCTCGCGCAGGCTTTCCGCAACCAGCAGCTACAGGCCAAGCGCCAGGAGTTCCCTGACAGCGAGAAATTCGAGACGCTGCGTTCGCTGCCCTTCTTCAAGGAATTCTCCGACGTCGAAATCTGGGAGGTCGTGCGTTTTTCGCGCTGGGATGAAGTCGCGCCGAATACCGTCATCATGAAGGACGGCGAGCACGGCGACTTCCTCTGCTTCGTCTTCGACGGCGAAGTGCGCGTCATCAAGCGCGGCCACACACTCAGCCAGCTGAGCATCGGCGAATGCTTCGGCGAAATGGCGATCATCGGCAAGAACAACCAGATCCGCGGCGCCGACGTCGTCGCGCAAACCAGCGCCAAGATCATCACCATCCGCGCCGGTGCGCTGCGCAACGCCTCGGAGGCGTGCCGCATGCACTTCTATCTGGCCTTCCTCGAAGTGCTGGCGAACCGGCTGAACGACGCCAACATCCGGCTGACGTCGATTTGAGCGGTTGCGGCGGCATGGGCTCGTAGAGTGAGTTTGAAGCGGCCATCGATTGCCGAAATGATGGACTGCGCGGGCGTCTCCCAGAGCAGGGGACGCGAGAATTGCCGCGAGCCCCAGAATCCCTGCCACGTCAATAGCGACGTTGAGTTCAGTTTCAAGTCGGCAAACACCGCGTCACCACCCCGATCCGCAACGCGCCGGGTCTAAGCCGAACATCCCAGATCGTCGCAAAGACGATCGTTGCGGTGTTGGGTGCATGGATTCTGACCATATCGATCACTGATTTGACTTCAGCCAGCGTCAGCTCTGGCCCGGCGGCGATCCATATGAAAGTGCCGGCTGCTCGGGCCAAGGCCTTGTTCATGCGAGGACAATCGACTATTCCGCGAGCGGCGACTTCAGCACGATTTTCTCCGCTAGCCTCGTGGGCCGAAAAACATGTCGGCCCTCGCCCAGCCGTCAGCACTGAGCGAATATCTTCGAGATCGATACAGACGAGCCCGCGAACGTTCAGGGCCATGGCAATACCCTTGACGATCTCCAGCGATTTTTCGACTCCGTCCTCAATGGGACCGGTCGGTGACTCGGTCACGATCTTGAAACGCATCGTTTCCGTGACGGGCATATCGATGACGGCATGAGATTGCAGCAGCATCCTGCGTACCCATCGATTCTCCCCCGTCGAAGAAGACACGGCGACGCCTGTCAGTCGTCCCAAGAGCGTCAGTGTCAACGCTCCAGTCTGGCGGGCAATCCGGGCGACGACATGGGCAACCCCGCTTCCGGTGCCCCCTCCCAAGCCGGTGACCACCATCACCATCGACGCTCCAACGAGTGCTTTGCGTATTTCTTCACGCTGTTGCCACGCCAGGATGCGGGCAACGTCCGCAAACCCGTCGCTGCGTGACCCGTCGCCAAGCTGGATATTGACTGCCGCCAAGGACCGATCCAGGGCGTCTGCATCGGTGTCGATGGCGATGGTTCGGCTGACACCCAAGATTTGCCGCTGCGTCAGGGAATTGATGACGTTGATGCCAAACCGACCAATGCCGACGACCATGATGTCGGTGCAATAGCTGCCATCCTCCATCGTAAATAGCTCCGGGCCGACAGATTCCGGACGTGGGAGGCTGTCTCGGCTACCCCGAAGGTTGGTCATTTCGTCATGAGCAGTGGCTGCACCGCTATCTGTTGCCTGGCAGGCCTGTCCGTTCGCGGTTGTACTCAGCTTCATGTGGCGTCGCATACTTCTTTTCAGCAGTGGCTCAAGATCCAGGCCACCGCATCCCGGTAATCCGGCAGCAGTTGCCGCATCGTGCGGCGTAGCAGCCCCGGCGACCAGCCAGCTTCGATGCCCTTGCACCAGAATTCGGTCCACGGCGAACAGATTGCACACCGTGCCAGATCCTCCTGCCGCGCCGGATCGTTCAGATACTCGATAACTTTTGTCAGCGTCTCTGATGCGGCGGCGGGCAAGACATGCCCGTCCTTGGCGACTACTCGACCGATGCGCGCCGTCATGCCGCCATCGCGACGTTCGAGTTCGATGTGCGCAGCGACATGGTCAGTCCCGGCAGCATCACTCAAGACGAGCAGTTGTGTCCTTAGCGAATGACACGACTCCGCTTCGTCACGAAGCTGCTGCCCGAACGTCCGGCTCGCAGTCCAGATGGCCGATGATGAATCAAGGCAACGGATTGTCATGTCGGTAAAGTGCATTTCATTGACTGGCAGGGTTCGCCATGAGCCAGGGGTCGCATCGTCTCCCATCACGCGCTCCGATGGCTGTTTCGCCCCCGGCGGCACGTCGAACTGCAGCATGAGCCTATGCGCCTGGCGAAACAGCTCGAACGGGTCGTAGCGCATCAGAAATTCTGTCTCCACGTCGACTACCTCCTTGAACGATGTGCCGCGCTGCCGGCAACTCTGTCCAGTCGTAGCTTCGAGTTCGATCCAGGGACCAACGAAATCGCGGTACATCCACAAACTCTGCATGGCCACCATTTGGACCGGCCAGACCTGCTCAAGCACCAGCCACCCGCGGGCGTATCCGAACTGACACAAGCCGCGGAATATGTGCTCAGCCAAGTGATCTGGCTGCCGCCTCAGTCTAGACGGCTCGCGGTAAGCATCGTGCCGATGGAGATTGCTGGCGCACCAGAATGATCGGAACGCTCGCCATTCCTCGTCGCTCGTTGGCAGCTTGTCCTTAGGTGCGACCTGAATGGCCCAGAGCAGCGACAGCGGGTTCTCGAGCCACTCGGAACCCAG
>CAZCPD010000017.1:0-17002 GCA_964500425.1 uncultured Rhodocyclaceae bacterium | reverse complement strand
CGCTCGAAGCTCTCGGCGATGACCATGCGGATGCCCAGCAGGGACGGCCCCTTGTCGCGGATGAACTGCAAGCTGTCCAGCGAAATGCCGGACGTCGCCGAAAAATAAGATGCCACTTCATCGCCGCGATCGACCATGGCCGCCAGTTCGCGCCAGATCGGCAATTCAGTATCGGCACTCAGAATGGCGGCGAGCATCGGGAAACTCTGCAAGAGCGCCTTGCGTCCCTCGCCCTGCCTGTGGCACGAAACGTCACTCAGCCACCGATGAATTGCGGCTTGTCTGTCGGTGGTGAATTCCTGCAGGACGTTCATTGGCAATCGCTCCCGATGTGTCGATGAGTACCGAAGTTGTGCTCAGTGTATGGCTGGATGCCGACAACTTGTGTCGTTTCTGTGGCGCGGATTGCTGCCGGCCTCGCGGCTCACTGGCTATCGCTCGAACAATCGGATGTACCGGGAAGGCGCATCGCGCAATGGTTCCGACGAGTCTGGGGGGCGACAGGCAATCGTTTCATAGATACCCGAAGACGGCGAAGCAGAATCCATGAGAACGCAACACCGAGCGCAAGCCTGAAGGCTTGCCTGAGCATCGGCACGGTGTTCCTGGATAGAAGTTGCCTCAGAAAACGGGAAACAAGGTACGCTTAGGATGTGGTTGAACTGTACGGCAAGTTGCCGTATGATTGAGTCAGGAGGACAACGCCATGCCCGCAGCCATCTCTACCGCACGACTCGAAGCCCGAATCAGCACTGATCTGCATTTGATGCTCAAACGCGCTGCCGAGCTTCAAGGCCGTACCATGACCGATTTCGTTGTGGTCGCCGTCCAAGAGGCAGCGCAACGCGCTATCGAGCAGGCCGAGGTCATCCGTTTGTCTCTGGCCGATCAGGAAAGCTTTGCGCAAGCCCTGCTGTCGCCGCCGAAACCGGCCCCGGCTCTGGAGCGTGCCTTTGCCCGTCGCAGCAAGCTCTTGCGCACTGAATGAGCAGCGAACGGTTCCGACTGGCGCCGCTCGATGCCGCGCATGATCGCGTCTCGTTCAACAGTAATTCGGAGCCGCTGAACCGCTACCTGCGCGAGCAAGTCACCCAAGACGTTCGCCGCCGCGTGGCCGCCTGTTTCGTCGCCTTGGCAGACGGGCAATGCATCGCGGGCTACTACACCTTGGCCTCGGCAAGCCTGCTGCTGGCTGATCTTCCAGCCAGCACCGGCAAGAAACTACCGCGCTATCCGACCGTGCCAGCCGTTCGCATGGGCCGCCTAGCTGTCGATCGGACTTTCAAGGGCCAGGGTCTGGGTGGTGCACTGCTGGCTGATGCGCTCGACCGCGCCGCTCGCTCGGAGATTGCCGCCAATGCACTGGTGGTAGACGCCAAGGGCGAGTCGGCAGCAAATTTCTACCGGCATCACGGCTTCATTGCCCTGCCTGATTCACCGCGCACCCTGTTCTTGCCGCTGGCGACCGTCCAGCTTGCTCGAAACTCGCCGTTCCCGCCCCGCCTACACCGCGGCTGAAACCCGGCCGCAATCGCTGCAGATGTGCTCGGACAACCGCAGGGCGAACGCCGCCATTGCCCGGGTGGCTTCATTGCCGCCATGAAAGCGGAAACGCAGGCTGCCGGCCTTTTCCTTGACATCCGTGGCCAGGACTGGCGGCATGGCGTTTTCCTTCACCTGCCAGTCGATCTCGGCGCAGAGCGCATCGATCAGCGCAAACCAGCCGTTGCCGCACTGAATCCCCCAATGCATGTTGCTCTGTTCGCGGGGAAGCGTGCGCCCGGCGAAGATTTCCGGGTGACGAGTGAACAGCAGTAATTCGAGATCGCTCGTCATTCGCATTGACTCCTTGACTACCGGTCGATCAGGGATACCTCTCACTACGGAAATTCCGGCAACCATCTCATTGGGGTTCTGAGACCCCCTTACTCCTGATTGGAACTGAATCGAGTTTATGGCGTGCCTGCGACAACTCGTGTCGTTCGTCGGTAGGGGCCGTCTTTTGGAGGCGACACCAGACGTCGTACGTCAGTTCCAGAATCGGCCTTGGGTTCACTGTCCCACTTTGCATTAAGAGTGACATCGGCTTCTTCGTGTGAGCTTGGCATTTTCTGCCGAGTGCGGTGTTTCGCTGTGTTGGCGCGCGCCCATTGGGTTGCCGGCGCAACCCCACCACGCGACCAAGGACCCACCAACGATGGTTCCGGCGAACTCAGGACAGAAAGGGAAAAGCTCATGGAAATTCGCGACCTCGAAAGCCTCACGAATGTACGCGGCATGATGGCAAGGCTTCGGCTGTTTGTCCATCGCCTGAATCGGGTGCTCAAGCGAAACGACGACAAACCCCTGACCGGAAGGCCCGCGTGTGAGCCTGAAGGATTGCCTGCGCATCGGCGCGGTGTTTCTGGATATCCAGGTCTTGTGGCAATACGTTTTCGATGTTGACCAAGGGAAATGGATCAAGTGCTGGCGACAACCCGGCGGCGTTCCCGGATACCTCGAATCCGAAAGGCCGGCGAAAAGCGCCCGCTAGCCATGCATCGCCAGCCGAAAGGGCGTGGCGCCGGGCGTGACTCCCGTATCCCGGACAACGACACTGAGCAACGTAACGCGACACAACTTGTCGCCGTCATCCGGATACTGAGAGACATCTCGGAGGAAGAAACGTCATGAACAAAATCAGATCCGCTCATCGTGGTCGCCGTTCAAGCCCCGCCTATACCACGCCGGAAACCCTGCCGTCGATCGTGCGTCTGTGGTGTTTGCGAATCTTGGTGCGTCTCAAGGTAGACAAGAGTTTCATCAAGAATCAGTACTTTGAAGACAACCATCCCGCCAAGAAGCTTGGGCTCGATGGCATGTTCGAGGGAATCGCTGAGACCATTGACGACCATCACCCGGCGTTCGCCACCATTCGCGCCGGGCTGGGGAAAGCGCTGCGCCAGTCGGAACGTGCCAACAAGCGTCACACTGTGCCGGAGCCGCTTGCCGGGAATATCGCCCGTCTGGCATCGCTCGTCCACCTCACCGACGTCGAATCCCGACTCCTGGAGTTTGCGGTGCTGGCGAGCACTCTGGATGTCATGGACGGCATCAGCGAATTGCTCGGCGAGTTTCCGACAGCGCAACTGCCTCGTATCCTGTCAAACATTCTGGAGATTCCCGAGCCGGCCATTCGCCAGGCGCTGAATCCGCGCGGAACCCTTGGCAGGTCGGGGCTGATCGAGGTCGAACCGATGCCGTGCCCGCTATCACGGAAGTTCGACATTCTGACCGGCAGCTTTGCCCACAAAATCCAAACATCTGACGCCGATCCGGTCGAACTCCTCCGGGGGATGGTGCATCCCGCTGCACCGGCTGAACTCGACCTCGATGATTTCGACCATCTGGCCGCCGATCTGCGCATCCTGTTGCCTTATCTGCGCAATGTCATGGCGACCAAGAAGCGCGGCGTCAATGTGTTTCTGCACGGCGCCCCCGGCACCGGAAAAACCCAGCTGGCGCGCGTACTCGCCCACGCCCTCGGCTGTGATCTGCTGGAAGTGGCCGACGAAGACGAGGACGGCGATCCCTGCGAGGGCTCGGCGCGTCTGCGGGCGTTGCGGGCGGCGCAGTATTTCTTTGCCGAAGGCCAGGCATTCCTGGTGTTCGATGAGGCCGAAGACGTCTTTGCCGGCGACAGTCTCGGCTTCGGTCAAATCCTCCTGGGCGGCAAGGGACCCGCGCAAAAACTGAAGGGATGGCTGAACCGGATGCTGGAAGACAATGCCAAGCCCATTCTCTGGTTGTCGAACTCCATTGCCGGGATCGATCCGGCGTTCCTGCGACGCTTCGACATGATCGTCGAAGTGCCGGTGCCGCCACGCCGCCAGCGGCTGCGCATCCTGCAAGAAGTCGGTGGCGAGATCCTCGATGCGGCAGCCATTACCCGCCTGGCCGACTCGAGCGTTCTCTCGCCAGCGGTGGTCACCCGCGCTGCTTCAGTGGTGAGCACGGTGCGCAACGAGCTGGGCGACGAGGGCGGCATCCTCGCGATGGAACGGCTGATCAACAATACGCTGGAGGCGCAAGGCCATGCACCGGTACGACGCCATGATCCGACCCGGCTGCCGGAGGTGTATGCCCCATGTTTCATCAATGCCGATGCGGATCTTGCAGCTGTCGCCGACGGTTTCGTCAGGGCGAAGGCGGGGCGCCTTTGCCTCTACGGCCCGCCGGGCACCGGCAAGACCGCCTATGGCCGCTGGCTCGCGCAACAACTGGGGGTTCCGCTGATGATGCGGCGCGCATCCGATCTGCTCTCGAAGTGGGTCGGCGGCAGCGAACAGAACATCGCTGCTGCCTTCCGCGAGGCCGAGTCGGAAAACGCGGTGCTGTTGCTCGATGAGGTGGATTCTTTCCTGCAGGACCGGCGCGGCGCCCAACGGAGCTGGGAGGTCACCCAGGTCAATGAATTGCTGACCCAGATGGAAGCATATTCCGGCGTTTTCATCGCCTCGACCAACCTGATGCAGAACCTTGATCAGGCGGCCCTGCGGCGTTTCGATCTCAAGGTGCGCTTCGAGTTTCTGCGCGCCGATCAGACCAGCGAACTCCTCAAACGCCACTGCAGCCAGCTCGGGCTGTCGGCGCCGGGTTCGGATGAACTCATCCGCCTGCGACGGCTCTCGAAGCTGACGCCCGGTGACTTTGCCGCCGTGATTCGTCAGTCACGTTTCCGGTCGTTGGAGGATGCGGGGATGTTTGTGACGGCGCTGGAAGGGGAGTGTGCGGTGAAGGAAGGCGGGCGAGGGGCGATTGGGTTCGTCTGACAGTCGGTCCTGCTACCCCGTCGTCGAGGCGATTCACGCCAACTCATGTCTCGCAGGTGATCCTTCATGCGCGAAATCAATGTGTTCTTTTCGCCTTTCGACGTTCTTTGCACCGGTGATTTAGCAGTCGCGTTTCCAGCCGCTGACGGAAGCGGCAAATGAAGGCATTGGAGGAAGAGTGTGCGGCTCCGAATAAGGGCGACAGTTTGAGTGGTTGAGAACAGATTAAGTGTCCGTCATGTCGAAGCTAGAAAAAATACAAGCATCCAGAATGCATGGATAGATATTAAGTGAAGCCGCAATTTTCTGCACGCCCTCCTGCACAAAACGGTAAACCGTCTCGTCGCTTAGTGCAGCAGCCTGGGGGACAAATGTGCAACCGAATTCACCAAGTTTCTTTAGTACGCGACTGTCTAACGGCACCTCATATCGAGACAGACCAACCCATTGAATAAAGTTCCGCGCTTGCTTAGGCCCAAAACCAGGATATTTTTTTTGTTTAAGACATTGCGATTGTAGATATTGGACGACTTTCAACTCCTTCATCTGCGTGGTGTTGCGCTCCAATGTTGTCAAGTGTTGCAACAGCGTTTTCCACTCACCACCGGTTTCAAGCAGATTGAGGATGCTGGCGAGGTTGTCTGACATCGTTTGTGCTCGCCTCAGTCCGGCATTTGACAGCTCCTGTACCAGTAGTCCCTGTACCGAATTCGACCGCTTGCAGGCGCCATAGTCGAGTGCGGGGCTTCCTGAGGCAAGGAATTTGCTTACAGGTGTATTCGGACCAGACCTCTGTTGCGTCGTCACCTGACAGCCAACGAATACTCGCCAAAGATTGGGTTTTGAAAGATCAATTCCACTGCGTTTTATATTTCGCTGACGACGCTCGATAACCATTCGATTTTTGGCATTCTTGCCGACAAAGTCGCGCCAACGAGCAAGCGAGGGGCTATCGATTTCCCATTTGGGATTCATAGAGTGCTCCAATATAAATAGCTCCGGCGATACGCTATAGGATCCGTGTGATTCCTGCAGCCGTTGTCTCTTAATCCCTGTGATCCGCACCGATGCAGATCGTAGCGGGTCTATCTCCCGCGGTGAGGGCATCCATTTGGAGAAGGCCGTGAGAAGGTTGTGGAGGTCTTAGGATATTCTCGTCAAGGCGCCTACCATTATATACGCCGGCCCAGCACAGGATCGCGTCCTCAGCTAGCTGATACGGTGAGTCATCGACGGGCGGGCCGAAATGTCGGTCGTTGCGTAGCACGATGTCGTGGCTATTTGCACTGACAGCGAAAAGTGTTGCCATATCCTTCTTGATCCCAGCATTGATCTGAGAAGCATTTGCTCGTGGCGCATACTTCAGCTCGACAAGACCGATGATCTGACAAGCGTTGCAGATAACGACGTCAGGAAAATACGTCTTTCTACGTATTTCGATGCGTGGTTCGACGAAGAGTCTCCGGTTTTGGTCGTCACCAAACTCCTTGAGCAATGCCGCGCAATAATAGACTTGCAAACCGTGCTCCGAATTGATTTGCTGCTGGTCGTAGTGGGTTCTGATCGTCGTTGTCCAAGCGTTCGCCAATTGTTGCTTCAGTGGGTTCCTCGTTGTCATGATCTTGATCCCCATCGTACTTGCGGCTGAGCAACCGCAGTCGAACACAAAGCCTGAAACCTCTTCGAAGCGCGACACCATTTGTCGCCATTTCCCTGCATCATACTTTCGCGGCGTCACCCCCGCTTACCGTGCGAATATATAGAAATCCAAGCATGGGGTCCTATCTCGTCCAGGTGGAGTGACGGATCTAGTCGATCGAGCAGCTACACCCACGCGACAAGCCGTTATGGCATGATTTTGGCGTCTGGAGATACAGTATGACGAATTCCATCACACTATCGAAGTCCCGTCTGCTTGCCTATCTACAATGCCCCAAGCGCCTGTGGCTTGGCTTGCATCGTTCTGAGCTGGAGCGGCAGTCCGACGCGGCACAGAAGGTCATCGAGGTCGGCCATCAGGTCGGCGACATTGCCCGACAGCTTTACGATCCCAAGGGCAAGGGCGTGTTGATCGACCTCACGACCACCGCTGTGACGGATGCGATCGAAATGAGCCGCCCTTTGCTCGGTGCCGCGTCCGGTCCTGTTTTCGAGGCCGGGTTTGCGGCCGCAGGTGCGAGGGCTTTTGCCGACATCATGTTGCCGGTGAGTTGGAAAGGGAAAAAGTCCTGGCGCATGATCGAGGTCAAGTCGTCCTCTGCCGTCAAGGATTACCACCTCGACGATGTCGCCATCCAGAGCTTCATTGCGCGCCAGGCCGGCGTGGCGCTCGACTCGGTGGTGCTGGCGCACATCGACTCTTCCTGGATCTATCCGGGTGGGGGCGATTATCGGGGTCTGCTCGTCGAGAACGAGCTCACCGAACAGGCTTTCGGCCGGGGCGCCGACGTTCGTTCCTGGATCGCTGCGGCGCAGGTCGTCGCAGGAAGTAAGGAAGAGCCGGAGCGTTGCACCGGCGGGCATTGCAGCAAGCCCTTCGAATGCGGTTTCATCGATCATTGCCGTCAACATGAGCCGCAGATCGACTTTCCGGTGAGCTGCCTGCCGGGCGGTAAGTCGGCCCGACTCAAGGCGCACCTCGCACAAGACGATGTGCGCTCGCTTTCCGATGTGCCCGATGATCTGCTGAACGAACGGCAGCTGCGGGTGAAGCAATGCACCCTCGACGATCTGGTCTTTTTCGATGCCGAGAAGGCCACGGCGGCATTGGCAGAGCACGAACTACCCGCCTGGTTCATGGACTTTGAGACGGTCATATTCGCCGTTCCCCGCTGGCGTGGAACACGTCCGTTCCAGCAGATCCCTTTCCAGTTCAGCGTCCATCGTCTGGGCCGTCGTGGGAGGCTCGACCATACGGCGTATCTCGATCTGGAGGGGGATGATCCGTCACGCGGCTTTGCCGAGGCTTTGATCGGTGCGTGCGGCGATCGTGGCCCGATCTACGTTTACAACGCTGGCTTCGAATCAGCCCGAATCAAGGAGCTGGCTGAGCGATTTCCGCGCTACAAGGCGCGCTTGTTGGCCATCGAGACACGGATCGTCGATCTGCTGCCCATTGCCCGCGAGCACTTCTATCACCCTTTGCAGCAAGGCATCTGGAGCATCAAGGAGGTGTTGCCCATGATCAGCGAACTCGATTACGCACAGTTGGCAGGCATCCAGAACGGCGGCATGGCAATGGACGCTTATGTTGAGGCTGTATCGCCTGCAACCAGCGCGGAACGCAAATCCCGGATTCGCCAGGAACTGCTTGACTACTGCGCACTCGACACCTACGCGCTGGTGCGCCTGTGGCAGTTCTTCAGCGGCCGTAACGACATGACACTCTCTGAGGGGAAAAGCAATGTCGAAACGTGCTGAAGCTCTGGAAACCGTCCTGCTGATCCTCGAAATCCTCAAGCGGATCCCCAAGGGGCGCAAGGTTTCCGCGTCACAACTCCACCGGGAGTTGCTCGATATCGGTTTGACCCGCGACGTGCGCACCATCCAGCGTCAGCTTCAGTTTCTCGTCGATCACTTCGACATCGAATGCGATTCGAGCAGCATGCCTTACGGCTACAAGTGGAAGCCGGAGTCGCGCGGCCTGTCGGTCTCGGCGCTCAGCGATCAGGAATCCCTGATGCTGGCATTGGCGCAGGAACATCTGCGCTATCAGTTGCCGGCCGGGTTGATGAATTCGATGTCCAGTCTGTTCGATCAGGCCGACAGTAATCTTCGTTTCCACGACAAGGCCAAGCGCGCCAAGGCGTGGCTTGGCAAGGTGCGGGTGGTGAGCACGTCGCAACCGTTGTTGCCGCCCAAGATCAAGCCGGAAGTGTTCGAAGCGGTGAGCCAGGCGTTGTATGACGATTGCTGGCTGGAGATCGATTACACCAACTCGGCGGGCAAGCGTCTGGAAGCCAGGGTGATGCCGCTAGGCCTTGCACAGCAAGGGCCGCGCCTGTATCTGGTTTGCCGCTATGACTGCTACGACAACGAGCGCAGTCTGGCCTTGCATCGAATCGCGAAGGCGCACGCGACGGCACTGACATTCGAGCGGCCGCGCGACTTCAGTCTGGAGCGCTACGATGACGATGGCCGTTTCGGTTTCGGTGAGGGAAAGAAGATCCAGCTCTCGTTCCACATTGTCCGCGCAGCAGGGCTGCATTTGCTGGAGACGCCACTCTCCGCGGATCAGCAGATTGTCGAACACGGCGACGGCTTCGATGTCTGCGCCACCGTCATTGATTCGGCGCAACTGCGGTGGTGGTTGCGCGGCTTCGGGAGCGCGGTTTCCGAGGTGAAGGGCGTCACGCTGTAGGCCGAAGGCGATGCAAGTTCGCAGTGACCACCGATGACGAAGGGGAACAGTCTCCATCCGGACTGGCGGACACGCCCCAGGCGGCGAATCCAACGTGTCTTTCTCGACTGGCTTTGGCGCAACCGCCACCGAATGGCCGTGCCATTGCGTGTCTTGCGCCGGACCGACGATAGCCTTGCGCTCGGTTTTGTCGGCTTGACGTCGTTGCTGAGCGTCTGCCTCGGCAGCTACAGCCTGACGGTCAATGCGGTCGTGGCAGGAGAGATATTCGACGGCCTGGCCGACTTCGAATGCGCACTGCGTTGGCGGCCGAACGGCTATGTTTGTGAATGCTGCGACCCTGCGGGAAGAGCTTTGTACCCGAGCCGGGCTGCACTGTGGTGCGACCATCTGTTCGAGCCATTTCTGAAATGGACCAACGAGCGACTGACTACAGCGCGTTATCTGAAGTTTACCGATATCGGCAATGGCGCCATTCGTTCGGCCTCCTTGTGCGATGACCCGGTCTCAGTAGTTGATGCGCCGCTTGCACGCTTGCTTGGAGGACTGAGGAAACTCGATGGCTCGCCGGCATGTGCCCTGGATGATGAGGTAAAACGGATGCAGTTTGTGACGTTGCGAACTGGCAATGGTTGAGTGATCCTCAGGCCCGATGGTTCCCGTACGCGGTTTCAGGCTTATTGCACCTGCTACATCTCGCGCTTGGTTAAGGCGCCGCGACAGAACTCGATGGCGACATCACGAATTCCGACTTCGGCGCGGCGCTGTCCACCGGCCTCTGCTTCGTCTTCGACGGCGAAGTGCGTGTCATCAAGCGCGGCCACACACTCAGCCAGCTGAGCATCGGCGAATGCTTCGGCGAAATGGCGATCATCGGCAAGAACAACCAGATCCGCGGCGCCGACGTCGTCGCGCAAACCAGCGCCAAGATCATCACCATCCGCGCCGGTGCGCTGCGCAACGCCTCGGAGGCGTGCCGCATGCACTTCTATCTGGCCTTCCTCGAAGTGCTGGCGAACCGGCTGAACGACGCCAACATCCGGCTGACGTCGATTTGATTCCGCTGCGGGCTGGTGGTCGTAGGTCGGAAAGCCACAGGCGCTCGGAGGAAACGCCTCGAAGGAAGTGCCCTTGGGGCATCACCTTGGGGGCGCCTTCCGACATATTGCTGCCGAATCCCGCTTGCGGCGGATGACGCCACCCTTATCCCACAGGGATTTCCTGCGGTCATCCGCCCAACGGAATCCTATTCTTCGCACCCCTCGTGAAGAGGGGCTTCGGTAAAGCGGATCAGGCCGTTGCGACGCCCGCGAGCTGCTTCTGCAGTTCGCCCGCCTGATACATTTCCTTCATGATGTCGCAGCCGCCGATGAACTCACCCTTGATGTAGAGCTGCGGTATCGTCGGCCAGTTGGCGTATTGCTTGACGCCGTCGCGGATCGCCGGCGAGCGCAGCACGTCCACCGCGGCGAATTCCTCGACGCCGCAGGCTTTCAGAATCTGAACCGCTGTCGAGGAAAAACCGCACTGCGGCGCATCCGGAATGCCCTTCATGAACAGCACCACGGGGTGGTTGGTCACAATTTCGTGAATCTGCTTTTGCACTTCGTCCATGGGAAACCCTTAGTCCTTCCAGAATAGTTGATCATTGAACTCAAGTATTGTGCCGATTCCCGGCGGCGGCGTCAAGGTGATGACCGCCTGGCAGTCTGTCGGACTTGCCCCGCGGAGGTTGAGAAGGCAAGGTTGAAAGCGGTCGAAACTGGTGAATTTTGCTAGGGCGTGTTCTCATTCAGGCAACGTAATCCGCCGACTGAATGAGAACACGCGCTAGTTGTTCGGCACCAGCTCCACCCGCCGATTCTTCGCCTTGCCGTCCTCGCCGCCATTCGAGGCGATCGGGCTGGCGAAGGAGACGCCGACCGGGGTCAGGCGCTTGCGGTCCACCTTGTACTGGCTGGCCAGCACGGCGATCACGGCGTCGGCGCGGCGCTTCGAGAGGTCCATGTTGGCACCGAATTCGCCGACGTTGTCGGTGTGGCCGACGACCAACAGTTTCATCGTCGGCGAGCCGGAGAGCAGCCTGGCGATCTGCTCCAGCGTGTCCTTCGATTCCGGTTTCACGTCGGCTTTGGCAGTGTCGAAATACAAGCCATACAGGGCGACGCGACCGTTGCTGCTGATCGCCTGGGCCATTTCCTCGGCCTTGACGGTGACCATCTTCTGTTCCATGGCCTTTTGTTCGAGCACGTCGACGACAACGATGGTGCGGTTGTTGAAGGCCTTGCAGTAGTTGCTGTCCTTGCCGCTATAGGCGAGCACCGAGACGAAGGCCTTGCTGGCCGGCAGTTCGAGCGCGGCATAGCGCTGGTCGCTGATGCGTGTCGTCTGCGCGCAATTGCCGTTGGTGAAGGCCTTGTCCTTGATGTTTTCCGCCGGCCAGAGGTACATCGCCACGCTCTGGTCGCCGCCGCCGCCTTCGCTGGCGCGCCCGGCATCGCCGCCGCACTCGTTGCTCTTGCATTCGAACAGGGTCTTGCCGCCCTTGCCGGCGATCTCGTTCTGGTAGTTGCGCACCGCCTGCAAGGGGGCGACGTTTTCCGGCAGCAGATACACCAGGCGGGTGCGGCGCCCTTCCAGCGCCTTGCTCTGGGCGGGCTCAAACACGATGTTGTTGTGCGCATCGCGCCGGTTCTTGTCGGCCACCGGCTTGAGCGGGGCGAGCGGCAGCTTGATTTCGTCGAAGTCCTTGACGTCGTAGGACAGGATCATGGAGCCGGCAAAACGCCCCACCAGCCGCGTATCCTTGGCGCCCGCGCTATCGCCCTTGGGGATCGTCGCGTCGGCAAACACCGTGGCGGCAAGCAGCAGAGAGAACAGCCCAAGTCCATAACGTTTCATCATTCAGCTCCAGGTAAGGAATCGACCGCCGACATCCGGTTGGCGTCTGGCACGCCGGCATATTAACGTGAAAGGCTGCCGGCGCATGACGGACCCTCAGCTCTCTGGCGGATGATCTATGCTGAAAGTAGAAGGAGCGCAATCCAGAGACGCGAGAGCGCTCGCCCATTGAGTTTTCATCGAAGAAAGGCAGGTCATCATGTTGAATACCCCATCCGTTACCGCTTCCGTTTCGCAGTCCTTGCCGCGTGCCGAAGCGGCGGGAAAATCGGCGATCGCGGGCCTGGATGCGCGCACGGCGGCCGACAGCAGGTCCATCGCCCGCGACCAGATGAACGTGCAGATCCTGGCCTCGGTGGAAGTCTCGCTGAAGGCCGGCGATCAGTCGCAGGCACTTCTGTTCCGCAGCGCCATCGAGCGTATCAACGAGATGCTTGCGCCCACCCTGGGGCCGGATGCGATCCAGTCGAAGATGAGCGAGGACAATTCGCCGGAGGCCACGGCGCAGCGGATTCTCGATCTGTCGACCGGCTTCTTCGACGCCTACGCCGCTCAACGCCCCGGCGACGATGCGGAACAGGTCGCGAAGGATTTCGTCGCCCTGATACGCGGCGGTTTCGAGCAGGGTTTCAACGAGGCGAAGGACATCCTGGAAGGACTGAAGGTCCTCGGCGGCGACATCGAGAGCGGCATCATGAAGACCTACGAGCGGGTCAGCGAGGGATACGACGAGTTCCTGGCCAGCAAGCTGGGCGGTGCGGATTCGAAATCCGCGGATTCTTCCGCCAGTCAGGCCGCAAGCGGCGTCGCCTGAGCGGCCCGGCTTCCTGTTCCTTGCAGCATCGGGTGAGCGTCCGCGCGCTGCCGTCATGGCGGTGCGCGGTGTTTCTTGCTGTCTGTCCAATCGCCGAAGAGCGCGCCATCCGCTCCTGCAGGCGCCGGGAGCTGCGGCAACCGACGCGAATAGCATCGCCCTTGCCGGATGTTTCCCAATAAGGAAATGCGGAAAGTCCGGTTACTTTACTGTTTGGCGATATACGGCTATGGTTCCTGATTTGGGTATCGATCTTCGAAGGAGCAGATAACCAGGGCTGACGCACGGGCCCCAATGATCATTCAGACATTCGACATTCACGACACGCTGCTGGCTGTACATGCCTATACCGATAATGGAGGAGAGAGCAGATGCCTGGATTCAAGAGATTCATCGTGCGCGCGGCGGTTGCCGGCGCGCTGGCCATGGGAACCGGGTTCGTCTGCGCGCCTGCGGCGCTGGCGGCCGAGGCGGGCTACACGGCGACGAAATACCCCATCGTGATGGTGCACGGTCTGCTGGGATTCGACAGCATCCTCGACGGGGTCTTCGACTACTGGCACAAGATCGTGACCGACCTGCGCGAAGGCGGCGCCGAGGTCTACGTCTCGGAAGTTTCCGCCCTCAATACGAGCGAGGCGCGCGGCGAGCAGCTGATCACGCAGATCAAGTACGTCATGGCCACCACCGGCGCCACGAAGGTCCATCTGATCGGTCATTCCCACGGCAGTCCGACGATACGCTACGTCGCCGCCGTGATGCCCGATGCGGTCGCTTCGGTGACCTCGGTCGGCGGTCTCAACACCAAGGGCCTGCCGCTCGCGGACATCGCGTTGAACCTGGAAGGCAAGCCGCTCGGCGGCGTCATGAAGGCGGCCATCGAAGGCATCGCCAAGCTGATCGCCCTGCTTTCCGGCAAGCAGAACGCGCCGGAAGACGTCTTCAAGGCGATGGCGGCCCTCAACGTGCAGGGCATGCGCGAGTTCAACGAGAAATATCCGGCGGGCCTCGCCAAGGCGGACTGCTCGTCGCTCGACGGCCCCGGGGAGGTCAATGGCATCCGCTATTACTCCTGGTCGGGCAATGTCATCTTCACCGACTTTCGCGATCCGCTCGACTATGTCTTCGGCCTGACCAACATCGCCACGCGCATGATGGAGCCGACCGACCGCTCTCCCACCGACGGCCTGGTCAGCGTCTGCAATTCGCTGCTCGGCAAGCAGCTCGGCATCTTCAGCCAGAACCACTTCGACGAGATCAACAATCTCTACGGCATGGTCTCGCCCTACGATGTCAGTCCCGTCGTCGTCTATCGAGAACACGCGAATCGTCTGATGAAGCTGGGTCTCTGAGGAGCGCGACGCCATGATGAAGTCGGGAAGGCGGATTTCCATCGCGCTGGCCGGCGGCGCGCTGACGCTGGGGGTCGCCTTCCAGCTCGGCCATTTCGGCGGCGACGATGCCGGAGCTGACTTGGCGGCAGCGGCGCCGGGCATCTTCGCCGGCAATTTCGCGGCTGACGGCGGCGGCGCCGCTGCGGCATTTCCGCCGAGCGGCATGCAGGCGGCCCGCTCCGTCGGGCGGAGCGCCACGCCCGCGGACGTCGACATCCAGAGGCTGGACGCGGATCGCTGGCAATCGCGCGGCGGCGATCCGTTGCTCAACGCCGATCTGATCCGCATCTTCGACCAGCTGATCGGCAATCGCTCCGGCGCGCCGGCCGACGACCTGGCCTTGCGCGTTCCGCCCGGGCAACTCGAACGGGCGCAAGCCCTGTTCGAGCAGTATTCGCGCTACCGCGAGGCGCTGGCTGGAACGAAGCACGGGGGCATCGGGGAGACCCAGGCGGAGATCCTCGAATCGGTGGTGGCGAGTCGACGCGAGTTGCAGCGGCAGTTCTTCACCGAAGCCGAAATTGCCGGATTGTTCGGCGAGGACAATCGCTATGACGCCTTCACCATCGAACGCCTGCGCTTGAAGGAGCGCGCCGATCTGAGCCTGCCGCAGAAGGAAGAGTTGCTGGAGAAGCTGACGGTCGCCATGCTCTCGACGGAGCAGCGCCTGGCGCGCCAGAGTGCGCTGCTGCCGGTGAAGGTGATGCGGCAGAACGCGGTTCTGGAAAGGGCGCAGGCGACGCCGGAGCAGCGCCTGGAGGCGCGCAGCGCGGCGTTCGGCGCGGCGGCCGCGGCGCGCATGGCCGAGGTCGATCGCCAGGAGGCGGACTGGCAGCGGCGTATCGCCGAACTGGCGAAGGCCGAGCCGGCGCTGCAACCGCAACTGCGGACGCAGCTGTTTTCCGCGCAGGAACAATTGCGTCTCGATGGCGCCCTGGCCCTGCATCGCGCCCGACAGGCGCAATGAAGGCCGACGACACGCATCCGCCGCGGCTTCAGCTTTCGAACAGGCTCCAGAGCGCTTCGATGCCGGCCACCAGCAGGTCGCCGGCATTGTTGACGTCCTTGCGCTGCGTTGCGGCGGCCCGGCGCAGAGTCAGTTTTTCGGTCGCGAGCAGCGCTTCGGCGGCATCGGTCGGCGCGGGCGGGTCGCGCTGTTCGTGCTTGAGCGATGCGTGCCGGTAGTGGGCCAGCGCCTTTTCGACGGCGGCCGGGTCGAGAATGGCGATCGGTGCGCGGCAATGCGGACAGGCCGCATCCTTGCGGATGTCGAATGGTGCGCCGCAGCCGTTGCAGTGAATCACCGCGATGCGCGCCGCGACCACCCTGATTTCGGCGGGCGTCAGCTGGCGCACGAAGCCCTTCTCGATCATCAGCTGGGCGAAGGGCGTGAAGCGGCCATGCTCCTGCGGGCAACGCTGATAGTTGAAGCGGCCGTTTCTGCCGACGTCGTGCACATGCTGCAAGGCGGCGTCGCAGCGCGGACAGCCGAGCCGCGCGGCCAGCGGCTGGCGCGGCTCGTCGCGACGGTCATGGATCAGGCGGAACAACCGGATGATGCCGTCCGGCGCGATGCGCGTGCTTTCGTAGGCGTCGAACCAGAGGCCCTGGCAGGTGAAGCACAGGTCGATGGCGATGGCGTGATGCAGCTTGCCGTCGAGTTGCAGCGGCTGCATGGCGGCGCGACATGACGGGCATCGGAGCGCCGGGGGCGAGGCTTGCGGGGCGGGATTGAGCAACGACGAAACTCCTGGCCGGGAACCGGGGCGATGGTAACATCCGGCCGCACCGACGATCAGCCGCCTCGCCGCCATCCGCGCCATGAAACACGACCCCCTCCGCCTCGACGCCACCCGCTACCCGTTCTCCATGTCCCTGGCCCCGCGCTTCGCCGACATGGACATCCTCAAGCACATCAACAACCTGTCGCTGGCCGAATACCACGAGGAGGCGCGGGTGCGCTTTCTCGCGGAAATCTTCGGCGAGAACTTCCTCTTCATCAAGCGCGACTACCGTCTGCTGGTGGCCAGGGCCGGCTACGATTACCTGCGCGAAGCCCACTATCCGCAACCGCTCGAAGCGCGCGTCGGCGTGGCGCGCATCGGCAACACCGCGTTCGACCTGGCGCTGGCCCTGTTTCAGGAGGGTCACTGCGTCTGCCTGGCCGACGTGGTGATGGTGCGGGTGGAAGCCAGCGGCCCGGCGCCCCTCCCCGCCGACCTGCGCGCGGCATTACAGCAGCGCCGCCTGCGTCACGATTGACGGGATCAGGCGCAGCCATCTTGCGGCTGCCCTGAGAGCCGCGCCAATACTGGCTTTCAGGGCATGCCTTTGAAGATGCCCATGAATGCGGGCTCTCCGGGCACGTGTCGGCGGGCTTTACAGTTGCGCCGCGCGACGCCGCCAAGTGTCTGATGTTAAAGGCTGGCCCGGGGCTTGCTTGGAGGCTGACATATTACTTTAGGAGTAGTCTCATGCCTCTTCAGAGCAAGCTTGCCGGCGCCGTCGCGGCGATCCTGTTTGCCGCTTCCAGCCAGGCCGCACTGGTGATCGATCAGCAGCAGACCGATGCCTCGGCCTATATGGCAGGCTTCGTCCAGCCCGATCTGGCCCAGTCGTTCCAGCAGAGCCACAACAACATCGCCGGCGCCGGCATCCATCTGCAAAGCGGCATCGGCGTCACCGATACGGTGACGATCTCGCTGTGGGACATGCTGCCCAA
>CAZCPD010000016.1:21568-24098 GCA_964500425.1 uncultured Rhodocyclaceae bacterium | reverse complement strand
ATGGTCACCGGCAACATGTTCGGCGACATCCTCTCCGACGAGGCCTCGATGCTGACCGGTTCGATCGGCATGCTGCCGTCCGCCTCGCTCGACGAGCACAACAAGGGCATGTACGAACCCTGCCACGGCTCCGCCCCCGACATCGCCGGCAAGAACCTCGCCAATCCGCTGGCGACCATCCTCTCCGCCGCGATGATGCTGCGCTACACGTTCAACGACGAGGCGTCCGCGAACCGCATCGAAACCGCGGTCAAGAAGGTGCTCGCCGCCGGCTATCGGACCGCCGACATTTTCGAGACGGGCATGAAGAAGGTATCCTGCTCGGAGATGGGCGACCAGGTGGTCGCGGCGCTGTAAGCCAACGACACTCAGACCGACACACAGGCCGCTTGAAGCGGCCTGTGTGTCTTTCTGCTACCGTTTCCGGTTCCGGCTACTCGGTCGCCCCCGCCTGCTTCAGGAGCTGCGCGATCACGACGTTTCTCGCAACCATCGCCATTTTCAACGCCGTCAGACTGTCCTGAGCCGTCAGTTCAAGGTTGGCCCCCTGCGCCAGCAGAAGCCTGACGGCTTCGGGATGTCCATTGCGGGAAGCCGCCATCAACGCCGTCATTCCATTCCCGGCTTGCGCATCGACATCGGCGCCATTCGCCAGCAGGAAACGCATCACCTCGACGTGACCGTTGAACGCCGCGTAGATCAGTGGCGTCCAGCCCTTGGGATTGACCTCCGCCCGGGCATGTACCAGCCGGGTTACCATCGGAAGATGGCCGTTGAGAGCCGCCAGCAACAACGCCGTATCGCCATACCTGTTTCTTCTCGACACGTTGGCACGGTTCGCCAGCAGATAGTCGAGGAGCGACTCGTCGCCATTCCGGGCGGCCATCATCAACAGGGTATTTCCGGCCTTGTCCGACGTGTTGACGTCCATCCCCCGTTGCAGCAGACGCATGACCTGCGGCACGTCATTCTGGTTCATCGCATTCAGCAGGTCGTCGTAGGCGCCCGCCAGCGCGTGGCCCGCAACGGCCAGCGCGATCAGAAACCAGATGGTGCGTATCCTGCGCAGCTTCACGGGACCGCCACGGCGGAATTGAACAAACGGAAGAAGTTTTGTGTGGTCGCGACGGCGACTTCACCCACGGAGAGGTTGCGCAGGCGGGCGATCTCTTCGGCGACATGAACCACGTATGCCGGTTCGTTGAGCTGGCCTCGATGCGGCGTCGGCGCGAGGTACGGCGCGTCGGTTTCGATCAGCAGGCGATCGAGCGGCACGAAGCCGGCAACGTCCTTGAGGGCCTTGGCATTCTTGAAAGTGACGATGCCGGAAAACGAGATGTAAAAACCCAGTTCCAGCGCCTGTTCGGCAATCTCGCGCGACTCGGTGAAGCAATGCATGACGCCGCCAATGCTATCCGCACCCTCCTCGCGCATCAGCTTCAGGGTGTCCTCCGCCGCCGAACGGGTATGGATGATCAATGGCTTGCCGGCTTCGCGCGCGGCGCGCATGTGCACCCGAAACCGCTCGCGCTGCCAGTCCAGGTCGCCTTGCAGACGGTAGTAATCGAGCCCCGTCTCGCCAATCGCAACCACCTTCGGATGACGCGCCAGTTCGACCAGAGTCCTGACGTCCGGCTCACGCGCACTCTCTTCGGTGTCAGGGTGGACGCCGACGGCGGCGAACAGGTTCTGCCGCGCCTCGACCATCGCCAGCATGGCGGGAAAGCGTTCGAGAGTCACGCCTGCGCACAGCGCATGACCGACCCCGCTTGCCGCCATGTTGGCCAGAAGCTGATCCAGCCGGGCGGCGAGCTCGGGAAAATCGAGGTGGCAGTGCGAATCCACAAACATCGAAGTCACTTTAATTTAGACACCCAGTTCATTGTTTAATTGATAGTTACGATCTAACCGGCGCGAGCGCCCGAACATAGCGCGCGGCCATGTCCTCGAGAAACAATTGGGCATTGAGCGGATGCCGCGCCACCGCCCGAATACGCAACAGGTCGCTGTAGCAGGCAAGCAAGGCGGCGCTGCTCGCCGCGGCAGCCAGTTCGGCCAATCGGGTCCGCCACGCCTCGTGATATCGCAATCCGCCGGAAACCTTCAGCTGAACGAGATCGAAAACCCATTTCTGGACAGCTTCGACCAGTTGCACCAGATCGAAGGCCTCGTCACCCTTGATCAGGGCGCTCCATTTGGCCGCCATCGCGACAGGATCGACGGGTTTGTCGGCCAGCACGCCGACGACCTTCCGATACACATCAAGCCGGCCTTGCGTCGCCCAATCACGCGCCAGAAAAGGCGCCCCTCCGGCCAACCGCAGCAAACCATCCGCGCCCTCCACCCCTTCCGCGCTTAGCCACTGTCTTGCCAACCCCGGTTCCGGTCGGCCGAAAACCACCATTCTGCAGCGACTTCGGATGGTCGGCAGTAGCTTGCGCCATGAACTAGAAACCAATATGAAATAGACAGATGACGGCGGCTCTTCAAGTATCTTGAGAAGAGCATTGGCGGCCGCGGGATTCATCGC
>CAZCPD010000016.1:15923-21468 GCA_964500425.1 uncultured Rhodocyclaceae bacterium | reverse complement strand
ACCGGAGCTTCGCAAAGCAGGTGCGCCGCCATCGATTGAGCGAAAGCCAGCTTGCCAAGCCCCGCCGGACCGGCCAACAAGATCGCGTGCGGCAGATTTTCGGGTTCGGCAAGAAGCTGTCGCCAGACCGCCGCCTGCCATGGCAATATGTTCATTAACAAACCCTTGAAAGCGCTTCTTCAAGTAACTTGACAATATCGTTGATCGTGCGAGTCGAGTCGATCCGGATGATGCGATTCGGTTCGCGCGCAGCACGGTCCAGATAGGCCTGGCGTACCCGCTCGAAGAACGCCTGCTGCTCCTGCTCGAAGCGATCCGGTGCATTGCCGGCTGCCTCGAGTCTTGCGCGCGCCACCTCGGTCGGGGCATCGAACAGCAGCGTCAGGTCGGGTTGAAAATCGCCCTGCACCCACGCTTCCAGGGTTTCGAGCCTTGATCGCGCCAACCCCCTGCCGCCGCCTTGATACGCAAAACTGGCATCCGTGAAACGATCAGATACCACCCAGTCGCCCCGCTCCAAAGCCGGCAGGATCACCTTGTCGAGATGCTCGCGCCGCGCAGCGAACATCAGGAGGGCTTCGGTTTCGAGGTGCATGGGCTGGTTCAGCAGAATTTCCCTGAGCTTTTCGCCGAGCGGCGTGCCGCCGGGCTCGCGCGTCGCCACCACGTTCCGGCCCCGCGCACGAAGGAAGTCGACCAGCCACGCATGGTGGGTGCTTTTCCCTGCGCCATCAATCCCTTCCAGTGTTATGAACTTGCCTCTCACGGACTATCTTCCTCTCTGATATCGCGCCACGGCACGATTGTGCTCGTCGAGCGTGCGCGAGAACTCGCTTGAGCCGTCGCCGCGCGCCACGAAGTAAAGCTTGTCGCTTTGAGCCGGATGCAGCACCGCGTGCAATGCGGCCAGACCGGGCATGGCGATCGGCGTCGGCGGCAGCCCCGGGCGCAAATAGCTATTGTAGGGCGTATCGGTTTGCAGGTCGCGCTTGCGCAAGTTGCCATCGAAGCGCTCACCCATGCCATAGATCACCGTGGGATCGGTCTGCAGCAGCATGCCGCGGCGCAGGCGGTTCAGAAAAACCGCGGCAATCATGGGGCGATCGGCGGGGCGCCCGGTTTCCTTTTCGACGATGGAGGCCATGATCAGCGCCTCGTACGGCGTTGCCAGCGGAATGCCGGTCGAACGCGCCTGCCATTCGCTTTCGAGCTGCCTCTGCATGGTGCGATAGGCTCGCCTGAGGATATCCAGGTCGCTCGAATTGCGCGCAAATAAATAGGTGTCCGGGAAGAAAAGGCCTTCCGGATGCGCTTCGGTCGCACCTATCCGGGCGAGAATTTCGCGGTCGCTCAGCCCGGTCGTGTCGTGGCGCAGCTCGCGACTGGCATCGAGCGTTGCGCGCAATTGACGGAAACTCATGCCCTCGACGAACAGGACATCCGCCTGGCTGACGTCGCCACGCGTGAGCTTGCTCAACAAGGCCAACGGCGTGATGCTCTGTTCCACCTCGTAGCTGCCGGCCTTGATTGCCGCCGATTTGCCCAGCAAGCGGGCGAGCATCGTGAATTGCCACGGCGCAAAGCCAAGGCCGCCGTCGGCCATCTGTTGCGAAGCCGCGCGCAAGCCGATGCCGGAGGGAATCGTGAAGTCGAGCGGTGTTTTTCCTTGCAGGGTGAGCGGACTGTGCGCAAACCAGGCCAGCCAGCCGGCGAACGCGCTTGCCGCAAGGAACAATAACAGCATCAAGCGCATGAAAAATCGCATCGCAAATCGCACTACGGCAGCCTGTCGTCGGCAAGCCCTATATAATATCCTGTCGCCCTTAGCCGAGAAACCCCAGCATGAATCAGGAATGGATCAATTTTCTGGCGCAGCAAGGCGCCAGCGCCGACGGTCTCGATTTCGGCAATCCGCCTGCCGAGTTGAATGACGCCCAGTCCGCTTCGATCGTGACGCCGCTGACCGACCTCGGCTTGATCCGCGCGACCGGCGCCGATGCGGTCGATTTCCTGCACAACCTGCTGACCAACGATGTCGAGGGGTTGACGGCCGATGGCGTCCATCGATATGGCTTCTGCACGCCAAAAGGTCGCCTGCTGGCTACTTTTCTGATGTGGCGCGACGGCGCCGATCTGATCCTGGCGCTCTCCGCCGATCTGCACGCCGCGATTCTCAAGAAGCTTTCGATGTATGTGCTGCGCGCCCAGGTCAAGCTGAGCGATGCCAGCGACGAGGTGGTCGTACTGGGCCTGTCCGGCCCTCAGGCCGAAACGGCGCTCGGCGGGATCGGCGCCATTCCTGCTGCGATCATGCAGGCAACGGCAAACGAAAGTGGCCGTATCATTCGACTGGGCGAGCAGCGCTTCCTGCTGGTCGTGGCAGCCGCAGCGGCGCCCGCCGCCTGGCAGAAGCTAAGCGCCCATGTCCTCCCGGCGGGACTGAACGCCTGGCGCTGGCTGGAAATCATTGCAGGCATTCCGCAGGTCACCGTGGCGACCCAGGAGGAGTTCATCCCCCAGATGGTCAATTACGAACTGATCGGCGGCGTCAGCTTCAAGAAAGGCTGCTACCCCGGCCAGGAAATCGTCGCCCGCACGCAATATCTCGGCAAGATCAAACGCCGTATGTACCGGGCTCACCTGGAAACGGGAGTGCCGGCGCCCGGTTCGCCGATCTTCGCCCCCGAAACGGGCGATCAGGCCTGCGGCATGGTGGTCAACGCCGCACCGGCGCCGCAAGGCGGTCATGAGGTACTGGCGGTCATCCAGACCTCGTGCGCCGATGCCGGGCGGCTCTATCTCGACGCCCGCAACGGTCCGTTGCTGGTGCTGCAGCCGTTGCCCTACCAGATCTGACCCTGCGGTCATGTGCCTGATCCTGCTGGCCTGGCATGCACACCCCGAGTTTCCGCTGGTCGTCGCCGCCAACCGCGACGAGTACTTTTCCCGACCGACCGAGATCGCCCATTTCTGGCCCACGCATCCATCGCTACTGGCTGGCCGCGACATCCAGGCCGGCGGCACCTGGATGGGCATCACACGCGAAGGCCGCTTCGCTGCGTTAACGAACTTTCGCGAGCCGGAGTCCCGGGACGCGACCCCCGACGTTTTCTCGCGCGGCAGGCTGGTCAGCGACTTCCTGGGCGGAACTCAGCCCGCCGAGGCCTACCTCGGCGCCATCGATAGCCGCGCCGACGATTACCGGGCGTTCAACCTGCTTTGCGGCACGCTTGCGGACGGGCTGTGGCATTACTCGAATCGCGCCGGCAGCGGAGGTGCAACCCCCCGCATGCAGCGTCTGCAGCCTTGCGTCTACGGCCTCAGCAACAACCTGCTCGACATCCCCTGGCCGAAGGTTGCCCGGGGTAAATCGGCAATGACAGAGGCGCTGGCGCGGTTGCCGCGGGAGGACGCGCTCTTCGAACTACTGCGCGACGAAACGGTCCACGAGGACGCCAAGCTGCCGCGCACGGGAATCAGCCTCGAATGGGAGCGCGTTCTCTCCGCCGCCTTAGTGCGCGCGCCGCACTACGGTACGCGTTGCTCGACGATTCTGATGTGCGACGGGAACGATGTTGTGACATTCGACGAGCAGACCTTCCAGCCCAATGCGACGCCAGTCGCCGTGACTGCCCGCAACCGATTCCGCTTCAAGCTGGCAAGGAACGCCGCATCATGACGTGCGGCAGGCCGATTTCGAGAAATTCCGCACCGTCGACGACGAAGCCGCTGCGCGCATAAAAGCTCGCCGCCTCCGCCCTTGCGTGCAGACGCACCCGATCCATGCCGGCCTGACGCGAAATCACCAGCAGCCGGCGCAACAGTTCGGTGCCGACCCCCTTGCCGCGCCAGTCCGGCAGAACCGCCAGACGGCCGATACGACCATTGTCGAGCAGGCGGCCCGTCCCTATCGGTTGCCCGTCGGCATCCAGTGCCAGAACATGCCGCGAACAGGCATCGAATTCATCCCATTCCAGCGCCTCGGGAACGCCTTGCTCGGCGATGAAGACGGTCTGTCGTACCTTCTGCGCCCCTTCGGCCAGAAAATTCCAGTTACCGTCATTTACCTGAAATTCCCCGATGTTAACCGTCGTATAAGCCGGGACCAGGTCGAAAAGCTCGGCAATATCCCGGTTGCGCATGCGCACGCAGCCTATCGATCCGGGCAGCCCCATCTCGGCAGTGTCAGGGCAACCGTGCAGGTAGATGTGGCGGCGCATGGTATCGACCGTGCCCAACCGATTGAATCCCGGCTCGCGACCGGACAGCCAGAGGATGCGCGTCAGTATCCAGTCGCGGCCCGGGTGTTGCTCGGCAAGCTGCGGCGTCCATATCTCCCCGGTTGGACGGCGTCGGACAAATACCGTGTCCGCCGGGCATCCGGCGCCGATCTTGGCACGAATGACATGCCTGCCACGAGGCGTACGGTAACTGCCGGACTGCTCTCCGGCGCCGTTCCGGGCGGTGGAGATTCCGTAGCGGCGCAGCAGCATGCCGTCGTCGCCGAACAATTCCAGACTTTGCGCCGGCAGGCTGATGAAGATATCCATTTCAGACCACGGTCGTCCGGTTTCGTCTTGCCGCGAAGAAGCCGGACAACAGCGCACCGCACTCCTCGGCCAGAACGCCGCCAACCACCTCGGCGTGGTGGTTGAGTCGATGTTCGGCGAAAAGATCGACCACGCTGCCGCACGCCCCGGTCTTCGGATCGCGGGCGCCGAACACCACCTTGGCGATGCGCGCGTGCATGATGGCCCCGGCACACATCATGCACGGCTCCAGGGTGACGTATAACGTGCATCCTGGCAGTCGATAGTTTCCCAGCCGGCTCGCCGCATCGCGCAAGGCAACGATCTCCGCGTGCGCTGTCGGGTCGCGCCGGCTGATCGGTTGATTGTAGCCCCGACCGATGATCGCGCCTGCGGCATCGACGACGATGGCGCCGACCGGAACCTCATCGCAACTAGCAGCTTCACGCGCCAATGAGAGGGCTTCCAGCATCAAACTGCTTGGATCGTTCATGCCGAAATTCTTTTCGACGTCGAAATAATCACGTTAGAGGCCATTTGACAGAATTATCAACCTTAATTCGAACGATCGCAGCACGTTATCGACACTTAACCGCAACCCAACCATCCAGCGTGGGTATTGACATACACGATGAAATGACGTGAAATGGGCTTGTGACTGGCACTGTTGTCACAGAACAGTAGCTCTATCTAGGATGTTTCTCTAATTGGGGGATTTGGAACATGTCGAAATATATCACCGCATTGACTTTGGCTGCCACGACGCTGATGATGTCCGCCTGCGCCATGCACGGTACTTGGGGTTTCAGCGCAGTTGCCGGCTGATTCCCACTTGTTGGGGATTTCTGGTAGCGAGTAATACTTACTTTATAATGCTTTTAATCCGGGAGATTGATATGTCGAAGATGATTACCGCACTGACTCTGGCTGCCACGACTCTGATGCTGACCGCCTGCGCCTACAATGGCACCTGGTCGTTCAGCGGCGTCGCTGGCTAAGCCTGACTGACAGCAAGC
>CAZCPD010000016.1:1284-15823 GCA_964500425.1 uncultured Rhodocyclaceae bacterium | reverse complement strand
CAATGGCACCTGGTCGTTCAGCGGCGTCGCTGGCTAAGCCTGACTGACAGCAAGCTAAACGAAAGCCCCTCGGCATTGCCGAGGGGCTTTTTGTTTTTGATTCTTGTTTGTGCGCACCCTGGCAGCAGATCGCCGCATCCACGCATCCAAGCATTCCGCCGCTGATCAACCAATCAGTGCCACTGCCTTGATCTGCGCCCAGACACCTAGCCCCGGCGCCAGATTCAGCGCCGCAGCCGAGCGCCGCGTCAGACGAGCGACGAGTGGCGAAGCCCCGACCTGCAGGCGCACCAGACATGCAGCTGGATCGCGATCGGCGGCGACCTCGACGACGGTGGCCTGGAGAATATTGACGATACTCGATCCGCTGCATCTTTCCCGGGTGATGCTGACATCGCGCGCGAGTATCCGCACGCGCATCTGCTTGCCCAGAGGATGACCGGCATCTCCGACCCACAGACTGCCGCCGGGAAACGTCATGCGCACCAGTTGCCATTCGGCATCATGCTCGACCGTTCGGGCGTCGAGCACCACGCTGACATCCTCACCGAGATGAATCGGCAACTTGATGCGTCCCAGAACCTCCCCCAGCGGCCCCTGGGCAACGACACCGCCGGCGTCGAGGACGACCAGATGATCGGCGAGTCGAGCCACTTCGTCGGGAGAATGACTGACGTAGAGCGCGGGGATATCGAGCGTATCGTGCAACTTTTCGAGATAGGGCAGGATTTCGTTCTTGCGCGCGAAGTCGAGCGCTGCAAGCGGCTCATCCATCAGCAGCAGTTGCGGGCCGGTCAATAACGCGCGCGCAATGGCGACACGCTGACGTTCGCCGCCCGAGAGATGCGCCGGCGAGCGCCCGAGCAGTGATTCGATGCCGAGAAGCTCGATGATGGCTGCACGATCGACGCGACTCGCGGTAGATCCGCGGCGCCGTGCGCCATAATCGACATTTCCTTGCACCGTCAGATGCGGAAATAGGTTCGCTTCCTGGAACACATACCCCAGCGGTCGCCGATGGGTGGGCAGAAATGTCCCCTCGTCCTGCCAGATAGCCCCATTTATCGCGAGCCGCCCCGGCCAGCGTTCGAGTCCGGCGATTGCGCGTAGCAAGGTCGTCTTCCCCGCGCCTGAAGGACCGAACAATGCGGTGATCCCGCGCCCCGGCAGTTCGAGATCGGCGGCGAGCGCGAAGCCCGGATACCGGATGGAGAAGCGCGCGAGGATGCTCATGCCGTCCGCCGCCAACCCCGCGAATAGAGCAATAGCAAGACGAGAAATGAAAACGCCAGCATGCCGCCGGCAAGCCAGTGCGCCTGCGCATATTCGAGCGCTTCGACATGATCGTAGAGTGCGATCGAGAGCACCTGGGTCCTGCCCGGGATGTTGCCGCCGATCATCAGCACGACGCCGAATTCACCGACGGTATGCGCAAACCCGATGACGGTTGCGGTCACATATCCCGGCCGTGCCAGCGGCAGCGCAACGCTGAAGAAGACATCGAACGGCGAAGCGCGCAGTGTCGCGGCGGCCTCAAGCGGTCGCGCGCCGATCGCCTCGAAGGCTTGCTGAAGCGGTTGCACCACGAACGGCAGCGAGTAGATCACCGATGCCACCACCAGGCCACCGAAGGTGAATGGGAGCAGGCCCAGGCCGAGCGCCTCGGTGATCTGGCCGACCGGGCCGCTGGGCCCCATCAGCAGCAACAGATAGAAGCCGAGCACGGTCGGCGGCAACACCAACGGCAAGGTCACCAAGGCGCCGACCGGTCCCTTCAGCCAATGCCGGGTTCGTGCCAGCCAGCAGGCGATGGGAGTACCGATCAAGAGCAGCAGAAGCGTGCTCAATCCGGCCAGGCGCACGGTGAGCCAGATCGCGGCGAGATCGTGTTCGTTCAACATGTCTGTGCTTGGCTTGACCGCGAGCGTCCAGCGTTCAGAACTCGTAGCCGTAGGACTTGATCACAGCCCTCGCCTTATCGCCACGCAGAAAAATCACCAGCGCATCGACAGCCGGCCTGCCCTTGCCCTTGTTGAGCACGATGGCTTCCTGACGGATCGGCTTGTAGTGCGTCTGCGGCACCAGCCACGCGGAACCTTCAACAACCCGGCCATCCTTGAACACCTGCGACAGCGCGACAAAGCCAAGCTCGGCATTTCCCGAGACAACGAACTGGTAAGCCTGGCCGATGTTTTCACCAGTGACCAGTCGCCCTTGCAGCCCTTCATGCGCACCCATGGATTTCAGTGTCTCGACCGCGGCCGCGCCATACGGCGCCACCTTCGGATTGGCCAGCGACAAGTGCCGAAAATCCTTTTTTTTCAGCACCTCGCCACGGTCATCGACATAGCCCGGCCTTCTGCTCCACAGGACGAGCTTGCCTACGGCATAGGTGAAGCGGCTGCCGAGCACTCCTGCACCCTCATTTTCAAGGCGAACCGGAGTTTCATCGTCGCCGGCCAGCAAGAGTTCAAAAGGAGCGCCGGATTTGATCTGGGCGTAAAACTTGCCGGTCGAACCATATGATGCGACAACCTTATGTCCCGACTCCTGCCCGAATTCAGCGGCGATCCTTTGCATCGGCGCGGCGAAATTCGCGGCGACGGCAATGGATACCTCATCCCCCCGGGCGGTGACGGAGAACAATAGAAAACTGGCGACAACGAACGACCTGACGCTTTGCATGAGCGGCCCTTTTCCTGCTTGACAAGCCGTGCGCCGAAGGACCCACAGCCAAACCCGATGCGTAATATAGACTTCAATATAACGCTTGACAACACAACCCTGCGACAGAACTCCGCTCTTTGAACGCGCAAGGGGTTTCAGACCGGGAATCATGAGCGCCATCATATCGATGGCGTATATATTTGGTTTGTCACAGCATTTGCGCTGAATGACAGCCACTTATCGTCCACCCCTCGCCTGCAAGGAGTCCGCCAACGCCGAAAGCATATCGGCAAAGCGCCGCACTGTTTCCGGCGGGGGTAACGGAACCTTCAGATTTCGTGCGCCAGTGGTTGGATCCCGTTCGATCCACGGATGTGCTGGGGCAGCGGAATTATTGGCTGCCGCCATGGCGGAAACCATCTGGACGCCGACCTGCATCAAAGCATGCCAGGGATCGACATCTGTGCAAGGCGATATTTCCGTCGTCTTGTCCGTGCCGTGTGGCGAAAACTCTACAGGAACACCCACCGTGGCATCCACATTTTCTTCCTGCACGGATGAGGATGGGTCTGTCTCAGCCCTTGCGAGGTTCACCGCCTCTTCGGCGCGTGTCATGGCTTCACTTTCGCCCATGCGGCCGGTAACGTTCTCGACGTCCTTCATGAATCGGTTGAGGCGCGAGCCGCCCAGCGATATCTCTCCCGTCCCGCCATCGAGTATCCCGGCTGACAACGATCGCTTGAAGGCCAGGACCGAGAGCATGCCTTCCTCGATCGTCCCCTTGGCGACGAAATTGACGATCTGCACCGGTCGCTTCTGGCCCATGCGGTGTATTCGCCCGATGCGTTGTTCGAGAAGCGCCGGATTCCAGGGAATATCCATGTTCACCAGGGTCGAGGCATGTTGCAGGTTGAGACCCGTGGCGCCGGCATCCGTGGATAGAAATACCCGACAATCGGGATCGTCGCGAAACCGCTCCACGAGAGCCGGTCGTTTATCCGACGGCACGCCACCGTGGAAGCTGACATAGCCGATGCCGCGCTCTGCCAGCCGACGAATCACAATGTCATGAGTTCGCGTCCATTGACTGAATACCACGGCCTTGGCATCCGGCTGCGCGAACAGGTCGTCGAACAAGGCCGCAAGTTCGTCCGCCTTGACGCCGTGATCGCTCTCCTGGTCGAGCAGGTAAGTGCTATTGCACGACATTCGCATGTTCTGCAAGGCGCAGGTGAGGCGCCGCTGGTCCATGTCCGAGAGGAATTTCATCTTGCGCCAGCGCTGCACGATTTTGGTCACGATCTCGGCGTTTTCCCGATGATAGGTCATCTGCGGCTCGGTCATCGGCACCAGCAGGTTCTGGTCAGTGCGTTCCGGCAACTGCAGCAGGACTTCCGCTTTACGGCGCCGGATCATGATCGGAGCCAGCGTCTGACCGATCTTGTCCAGACCTGTATAACCAGTGACTCGCCCGCCTTCGTCCTTGACCTGATGCTCGTGAAGCAACTTCCAGGTCGGCCCGAGGCGATGCTGATCGACAAACTGGACGATGGAGATCAATTCCTCCAGCTTGTTTTCAAGTGGCGTTCCGGTCAAGACAATCGCATACGGGCTATCGATGCGCTTGAGCGCACGCGCGGCGATGGTGTTCCAGTTCTTGACGCGCTGAGCTTCGTCGACAATCACCAGTTCCGGCGACCAGGCGGCGATCAGATCGAGGTCGGGCTGGAGTTTTTCATAGTTGGTGATCTTGCAGAAATCGTCCTGGGCGTAATCCTTCTGGCGCTGGGCGCGGCCTCCATTGATGACAGAGGAATCTCGACCGGAGAATCGCGCGATCTCGCTTTGCCACTGGTATTTGAGCGAGGTCGGGCAGATCACCAACACTTTCGAAACCCCGAAATGGCGGGCCAGGATTTCGGCAGCGGCAATCGCCTGGGCGGTCTTGCCCAAACCCATTTCGTCGCCGATCAGCGCCCTGCCCGCGCGCACGGCGAACAAGGCGCCCTCGGCCTGATATGGGTACAACGCCACCTTCAGCAGCTTCTTGAGTTGCGCATCGGCGGCGCCGCGGGGAAACAAACCGTCCAGCGCCAACCCCCGCTGCTCCGCATCGCGCCTGCTGGCGACAAAATCGAGCGCATCGTCGTAGGCGCGCAATTCATGTCCGCTCCTGGCCACTGCGGTCAAGAAGCGTTCTAGTTTCTCCAGACGCGCATCGTTGAGCCGCCACCCTCGCGCTTCGTCGAACAATATCGCCGCTGCCTTGAGCAGCGCCGGCGGGCAGTCCAGACCGGGGCGAAAATGCACCGCGCGATGCCCGTCATTGCGCAAATACAATTCGGAGAACGCCGGCTGATAGCCGCGCGCAAAGGCCGTCTTCGCGCCACGCTTCTTCTCCAGCGTGGCAAGCACGAATTCAATGTGCTTGCAGGTACCCAGTTCGTTGCTGGCGTAATCGGGACAGGCGCAATAATTGTCGCCCGGCTGCCGGCCGCGAATCGCAACGCGATAGGCGCTCTTTGACTGCGGGTTGCTGACGCGGAACTCGGAAAAGAACGGTTCAGCGCCGATATTCTCCAGCCCGAAACTCTGCTCACGCCCAAACTGACGGCGCAATGCGCGCTGCCAGTCAGCCGGCAACATTTCCGCTGGGGCATGGGTGCGTGACAGCTTCGGTTCCTTGATCGATTTTCCGGCCGACCTGGTTATCGACTTGGCATTGCGCGGCTTGCTCATTCTCGTTTCTCCATAATATTTTCCAGTGCTGCCACCACCCAGCGAAATCCCACCCGCTCCTGTTCAAGACGCAAGCACTTGCGGATACGGTTGTCGCGCAGATCATCGAACAACGACCGCTCTGCGTCATTGAGCCGCGCCAGATCATGCGTGGTCTGATCGGCTTCCTCTCCCCACGATGCCTGGTGGGCCATCAGTGTCGGCCGGTCCATCAGGAAGGACTCGACATGATCGAAACGACTGCGGAGCTGGTCGAGGATCGCATATCCGTGGGTGTCGATATCGCCCCAGTAATGGATGGAACAACGGGTGAGCCACGTCGCCATCGCCAGCGCATTCCAGCCATAACCCGCCCCGAAGATGACGATGGAATCATCCGCGCACGGAAAGGCCAGAAAGTTGGTTTCGTTCTCCGTGATGAACACACGGCGAATCGGCGCACCCGGCAAATTCAGCGCCGCGAAGCTGTCGGCATCGAGCGTGACATCGGGAAACGCCCGACCGGGGATCAAGCGCAGTCTTTCATCGAGCACACGGAAACGGATGCGTGCGGGCTTGTCCTGAAAACCGTAGCGGGCAGCGAACTCGCCAATGCCGGTTCGATCGCGCTCGATGGCCTCGGGCGGTAAAACCAGATCCAGCCATTCCGCCAGCACAGCGCGATGAGCCTCGATGAACTTGCTGTGAACGTCGGGGATGTCCACTTGCCGCAGGTAAATGCCGGGGCGCGGGTGACGGATAAGCCAGTCCACCACGGCAAGCAGGCGCGTCCAGTCTTCGGCCAGCGCCAGAGCCTGCAAGGGGCGCTTGTCGAGCCAGCTGAGCAGCGACGGTTGCCGTGAGCGGGTATGCGCCAGCAGTTTATTGAAGCGTGCCGCATCCTGACGTTTATCCAGTACCGCGAGGGCATCGTCGAGCTTGTCCACCCACACCGATCGTGGCACGCGCTGTAGTCCCAACACCCGATGGTTGATCTCGCGCCATTCGATGCGTATCCGCGGAATGGCGACGAGCGTGGAAATCCAGGTGCGCACCGCTTCAAACTGATCGGTGAGATCGGCAGAAGTCGGCCCCTTCAAGGCGAGGCGCAACGGAAAGCGCGGATCCTCATCGACCGCTGCCAATTCGCGCAACAGTTCACCGCGTTCCCACAGGCGGCGCAACTGAGCCTTCAAGTCGGCCGAACGGGTCCAGCTCAAGACCAGCGCCTCATACCGACAATTCCGCCAGCGCCAGCTTGTTCGCCCGATACTCCTCGATGCTCAGGTTACGCAATCGGGATGCCATGCCACCCTCGTTGTGCACAAAGCCAACGCTGGCGACGAAGGGCTCGATAATATGAATTTTCTGTAGCGGCGTGACGATCAGGAGTTGCAGATTGAGTTGCCGGAACAGCTTGAGTCCATATTGCGCCGACTCGTCCGAACCCCGGCCGAAGGCCTCGTCGATGACCACGAAACGGAACGAGCGCGAACGCACCGCGCCCCATTCCAGGCCAAACTGATAAGCGAGGCTGGCCGCAAGGATGGTGTAGGCCAGCTTTTCCTTCTGTCCGCCGGATTTACCACCGGAATCTGAATAGTGCTCGAACTCGGTTCGGTCCTCGCGCCAGCGCTCGCTGGCGGCAAACAGGAACCAGTTGCGCACATCGCTGACCTTGGCGGTCCAGCGCCTGTCCAGTTCGGTGACGCCATCGCGACCGCGAAAGCGATCGATGATGGCCTTGACCTGAAGGAACTTGACTTCCGAATACTGCGCATCATCGGCGCCGGAGCCAGAGGTCAATCCGCTCAACGCGCCTTCCGTGCAGGCGCGCAGATCCGCCTGGAAATCGCTGATTTCCGCATCCGGACTCGGCTGGGATTCCAGGACGATGTAGCGGCCCGGGTTGTAGTCGATCTGGATCAGTGACTCGTTGATGCGCGCAATGCGCTCCTTGATGGTCTCGCGTTCGCGAGCCAACTGGGCATTGAAGTTGGCAATCTCGTTGATCGTGTTGACGTTGAGCAGTTCCTTGAAACGAGATTCGAAGCGCGGCAAGTCATCGCTGTTCAGGCGCGCTAGCAGCTCGCGGTACTCGAAGACGGCGTCCAGACTGACGTCGAAATCCGCGGTGTCGAGCTTGTAGCCATCCTTGAAGGTCGACATCGCCTTGATGATTTTCTCGGCAAGCCGCGCCAGCGCCCGGCCTTCCGCATCCATCCGGGTCTGCAACATGTCGCGCAACTCGCGTTCGCGGTTGTCGCAGGATTCAACCGTCAGCGTGTGTTCGACGCGGACTTCCGCACGCAGCGCATCCAGGCGATTGCGCAACTCGGCATCCATGTCGGCGAGCAACGCGACGGTTTGCTCGCGCAGCAGGGTAGCCGCCTCGCGTTTGGCGTCCACACCGCCGAGCTCCTTGTCGAGCGCGGAGAGGGCTTCATCGCTGGTTTTCAGGTCTGCCAGGGTTGATTCGAGTTGCGCGCTGAACTCGCGCAAGACATCGCTCGCGGCTTCCAGGCGCGCTTTTTCGTCCTCCAGCCGGGCAATGGCCGTCGCACAGGCTCGCCAGTCCAGTTCGCCGAATTCGATGAACTCGTTGAGCGCCGCCAATGCGTCGAGTTGCCGGCGCAGCTTCGCCTGATCGCCCTGCGCCCGGGCGATGTGTCCGCCGATATCGCTCAACGGACCTTCGAGTGCGCGACGCTGACCTTCCAGCACTGCGATCTTGGCGGCATTGCTCCAGCCCAGCACGAAACGGCTGCGATCGTTGAGCCGATGACGGTCGTCCTTTTCATGACGTTCGCCTGGCGCCTTGATCTGGCCGGCGCGCGAAATCGCTCGGGTTTCGCGACGAAACTGCTCCTGAGTGGCGCAACAGGCATAGTCGAAACGATGACTCAGCTCGCGCTCCAGCCAGTCATAGAAAGGCGAATCCGGCTTGATGGCAAGATTTCGAACCAGTGAATCGCGGTGCAGTTCGGCGCATTCCGACTGGCGCATGGGGCGAACCCGGAAATACACCAGACGCCCGGCCAGATGCGTGCGATCCACCCAGGCGGCGACGTCGGCATAGTGAGCATCCGGCGCCAGCAGCGACAAACCGAAGTTGTGCAGCACCCTCTCGATGGCCCCCTCCCAGTCGCCAGCCTCCTCGCGCACCTGGATGAGCTCCCCGGCGAACGGCATGACATCCTCATCGAGATCCAGCGCCGCGCAGAGAGCCGCGCGCATCGCCACAGGTTCCTTCGGGATATTGCTGCGGCGGGCCTTGAGACTGGCGATTTCATCGCTGAGCGCGTCGTGTTTGCGCTTCCCTTCGCGCAGGGTGACGGTCCATTCCGTGATGCGGTTCTGCAGATCGCTATCCTGCTGGCTCATGCCTTCACGCCGCGCCGCCAGCCGTTGGCGCTGTGCGTCGAATGCCGCTGCATCGTCGACGCCGGTCTCGTCGATGGCGACCAGCAAACGTGCATAACGCTGGGCGCGTTGACGGCGTCGATCGCGTTCGCGTTCCTGGTCGCGAATTTCGCTGGCCAGTTGCTCCAGCCGGTCGCCGCCCTGTTCTGCCACGGCGCGCCTGAGCCGGTCCGCTTCCTGGCGCTGCCGTTCGCGCTGTTCGGCTCCGCGATGCTTCTGCGTCGCCAAGCGGATGTGGTCTTCGGCGAGCAATTGAAGACCCCGATCGAGCAGGCTCAGCTTGAGCTCGGCGAAATACGGTTTCAACGCCTCCCGGCAGGCGCGCAAGCCTTCCAGTTCTGCCGCCTTTGCGCAATGGCGATCGCTATCGGCCACCAGCGGCGCGAGCAATTCGACCTGGCGCTTTGCCTTGAGTACCGCTTCGTGCGCACGGTTGAGGTCGTCGAAATGGGTGATGAGGGCTGCGATGCGCGACGCCACGTCGAACGGTTCCAGCATGTGGTTGCGCACAAAACCGGTCAGGTTGCCCACCGACTTCATTGACACCGTCTGGTGAAACAGCTCCAGCGCCTGATCGTTGTTGATGCCGAAGCGCCGGCGAAACCAGGCGCCGTATTTCGGAAAAGCATCTTCGATCTCGGCGCCGGATCCGCGCAGCCTCTTACGCAGTTGTCCGATGTCCGAACCAAACCCGCCAAAGTCGGCGGCAATCGACAGTTCACGCTCGGCGCCGACGAAGAAACGCGCCGGCTGGCCCTGGGCATCCTTCATCCAGAACACCTGCGCCAATGTCACGGTCTGGTCATAGCCGGCATTGTGGAAAACCCCGAGAATCACTGAATAGCTGTTGTGATCGCGCAAGGAAACCGGTTTGGCGGAGCCCGTCACTTCGTTTCGTTCGGACTTGTAATGCCCGAGTACGTAGGAACGCAGCGTTCGCTCCTTGCTGTCCGCGCCGGCCGCCTTGTTGTAAGCGATGCGATGGGCAGGAACCAGCAAGGTCGTGATTGCGTCAACCAGCGTCGACTTGCCGGAGCCGATGTCGCCGGTCAGCAGGCAATTCTTGCCATCAAGCGAGAGCGTCCACACCCGGCTGTCAAAGGTGCCCCAATTGAGGACTTCCAGACGCTGAAGGCGGAATCCTGTCAGCGTGTCATCGTCCGCGAAGTCTAGACCAAGGCTGATTGGATCATTCATCGTCAGCACCTTCAGCGACAGATGTATCCCCATCGAGCTGAGCCCGATAAATTGCCAGGCGTGCGTCGAACTCGGCTAGCCATTGCGCATCGACAAAGACCTTGAGGATGCGCCGCACTTCAAAATTGGCGGGACCGCCGGCAGCCTTCAAACGGCGCAGGAAACCCAGATCGGCAACCTTATTGATGTTCGTCTCGATCTGATCGATGAGCTTGGCCTCGTTGCTGCTGTCGGGCAGAAACACCCTCACCAGTTCGACGATGTCGTCGCGCGACAGGATCAAGCGGCTTCCTTCGCCTTCATGTCCGCCGCCGGCATCGAATTCGGCGAGCTTCCGGCGCAACAAGGCAAGCAGCAGACTGACCGGAAACGACAAGGGGCGCCGCGCCACCAGCCGTGGCAGTTTCGGCGACGCATCGTCATCGGTGACGGACTTGCTGCGCAACAGGGCGTAGCCTTCGGCCTCGTCCAGCAGCAGATCCAGCCCCAATACCGACACATAATCCCGCACCCGGGCTTGCAGATCGAGAAGCGCGCTCCACAGGCGCTCGTCTCCATCGCGATAAACAACCCCTTTCAACAAGGTGATCGCCAACGTCGACAGATCCGCGCTCGCGGTCAGCGATGCGGCGCTCTGCACCTGAAGTTCTTCTTCCAAGCTCATCCCCCGGCACTCATCTGACGAATATCACGCGCGGCAAGCGGGCGTGCCTGGCCGTCTGTGTCCCATCCTCACGGGTCGCTTGCCAAATAATGACTTCCTGCGTGTCTTCATCCACCACTGCCTTGAACGCTTCGCATCCCAACTGTAGATACGCGACCAGTTCCGCTAGGCCGTGGCTCAACGGCTGCTCATCGGTCAGTTCGCGCAACGTCACCTGGGCGCGCTCCTGCAAGGCATGGCGAATATGACGCGCCAATTGCACACGATCAACCACCACTTGCGAATATAGCGCGGCGGCATCCACATCTGCATCGCCGGCTTTCAACTCGACATCGGCGATTACCGGCTTCAGCGCCGGCGTATACAAAGGCCGTTCCATCGGCAAATCGATAGCGGCGGCCGATTCTTCGATCGTCATCACCGCGCCAGGCGGCGGCGCTTCGCGCAAGGCCAATGCCTTGGCCTCGATCCCGTGCAGGATATCCATGATGCGCCGGTTCTCCAGCCATGCCTGGTCATCGAGAAAACGTCGCAACTGCTGAGAGAGTTGCGCTACGGTCCGCTGCGTATGTTCGCCGGCTTCCAGCCAATCGTAATGCACCCGCCGGGTGCGTGCATCCGGCTTCAGATCCGCTACCGGCGTCAAGGCCAGCACGCGGTCGAGCAGTTCGGTCAACTCCTCCTGTCTGGTGCTGGACATCAGAAAATCCCAGAACGCGCGGAAACTGCGCCCCTGATCAGAATCGGCAATCGCATCACGCTCGCCCATGATCTCCTCCAGCAACGCGCCCTTGGCGCCATCCCAAAGGGTGATGCGTTCGCGCACGTGCCGATCGAGGCGGCGGAAGTTGTGCTCAACCTCGCGAAAGTCGGTCAGCAATTCTCTTGCCAATTGCATGAACTGCTGAAAGCGATCCTTGAGCCCAGTATCATCCAGCAGCGACACTTCGCCCGCCAGCGCCCGTGCGATCTCGGCGTCGATGTCCTCGCGTCGTTTGGTGAGTTCCTCAATGCGTCTGGCCGGATCGGCCTCACTGCCCGCGCTCATCTGCTTGAGCAATTCAAATAGCATCAGCAAGCGTGACTCGGTGCCAACGAAGCTGCGCTCGGTCAGCGTACCCAGCCAGGCGATGGCCTTCTCGGTGGCCGGCGTCAGGTCGAATTGCGGCTCGTCCGTATCCGGGCGGTAGAACTTGCGCAACCAGCATTTCTCCGGACTGGCCCAGTCGTTGAGGTATTCGAACGTCGCTTTCGGAAATGCCTCCGCCCCCAACCTAGCGCGCAGGGCGTACAACTCGTCTTCCAGCGCCTCGGTCAGATCAGCCGCCGCCATCACCCTCACGTTGGGCGCGACGAACACGCGATGAAGAAAACTCGCCACCAGCGGCGCATGCGGCGAATTCAGCAGCCGCCATGCCGGGTGGTGAGTGCGCAGGGCGTCTAGAGTTGAGTAGTCGAGAGCCATGAACTTATCCGCAGGCTTGCCCTTCGCTCGACACGATCAGCATCTGTCCCGCGGTCCATCAAGGGTGCGTACGCCCATTTTCAGCCCCCAACGCCGCTACGACTTCTTCCATAGCCCTGCCTCGACCAACCGGCGGACCAGGGCGCTGCGCTTGCCATGACACGCCATGAATGTCTCCAATGCCCGGTCGAATTCCAAGCGCGAGGCGCAAAGCGTGTAAGCCTCGGCAAGATCGACGAGAGCGATTTTCACTTCATCGTAAGCCGAGGCGATGCCCCGTTCAGCCCGCTCGTCGGCCGCCTGCCAGTAGCGGTCAAAATCGGTCGCCAGGGTACGCAGGTAGACAGCGCGTCGGACCTGCCGCTCGGCTTCGACTTTCTCGCGCTGTACGGCTTCGTACTGTTTCCTCGTTTCGGCGGCGGCGCTTGCCAGTTCCAGAAGTTCGGCCACCGTCCGCCGTGGCTTTTCGGATTCATCGCCTGACCGGCGCTCGCGCTGCCAAGACAGAAAGCGGGATTTCAACCGGCGTTCGGCTTGCTGCGCCTGCCCTGCGAGAAGCAGCGTGAGCACGCCCCTGCTCTCTGCCGCCGGGAGATCGGCAATCCATGCTTCCATCGCGACACCTTCATCGGCATTGCCACCGGGGTCTTCTTCGTCGGTCAAGCCTGCGGCCGTCAGCAGGTCAGGGTCGATTTCCAGAAACTCGGCCAGCGACAGTTGCGCAGCGGTCAATCGTGACAAGCCGGGCGGCGTCGAGGGTTCGATGCCATCACCATCGACTTCGCCAACACTCACGCCCGCCAGCCAGCCGAGATAGAGTGGGCGTACATCGCCACGCAGCAGTTCGTCGCGCAACGGCGCCAGCCGGCCCATCCAGCCGCGACCATCTTCCTGGTCGGAGCGTCCGTGGTTCTCGCCCTCGACCACCGCCCATTCAAGGATCCAATGCGTTTCCGATCCATCTACCGACAACAACGATTCGGTCTCAAAGGTACGGAGCGTCCCGGCATCGAATGCTTCCTTCGGCACCCGCAGGAGTAGCCGGCATGAACACCAGTTGGCGATATAGACGTGAGCATCGAAGTAACGGCGCATCCAGTCGACCGGATCGCCCTTCAGATCGCCCCAGTGATATTCATTGACGAAGCTGGTCGCGGTAATCGTGGCGCGCGAGGAGAGTGAGCGCAATTCCGACATCTGCGCCGGCTTCAACGGCCCGTCGATGGCGACAAATTCGTAATATTGGTACTCGCTCATGCGTGCTCATTTCTCTCCAGAGGGCATCATGTCGAGTTCGAGCACGTTCTGTTCGACGACGGCTGACTCCACCACGCGGTGCAAGAAGCAGTATGCCACCCGCCATTGCTGGCTACCACAATGCAAGGTGACTGTCTTGTCGTTGAGGCGGATGACTCGGCCACTGCGCTGCTGCTGGTTGCGGTCCACGAAACCCACCACCTCGCCCACGGCAACCTCGTTGCGGCCCAAGCCCTGGCGCGGCTGCTCGCGAATCTGAACATCGGCGCCATCAAGATTGATGGCGACGTACGGTATTAACCAGCGTCGTCCGTCATCCCGATCCAGAATCACTGCCTGCTTGCGGCGCAGTTCAAGAAGCTTTCCCCGCCGCGGCCTATTGGCCTGATTGTCGAAGTATTCAATGGAATCGCCAATCCGCAAACGGGATTGAATCGCCAGCAACCAGCGGGGCTCATCCAGTACCCGGTCGATAGCCGCCCGAATGCGATAGAGTTCAAAGGCGGAGGCTTGGTTCAAAGCCTTGAGAACATCCGAGAAATTCATGGCAATGGGGCCAGAAGCAACCTACCTTATTCCCACTCGATCGTCGCCGGCGGCTTTCCGGAGATATCGT
Source organism: uncultured Rhodocyclaceae bacterium (assembly GCA_964500425.1). Lineage (GTDB taxonomy): Bacteria > Pseudomonadota > Gammaproteobacteria > Burkholderiales > Rhodocyclaceae > Sterolibacterium. The sequence goes on along the minus strand of CAZCPD010000016.1, from coordinate 1,816 downwards.
AGACGACGCGATTGATGCCGCGCACTTCGTTGATGATGCGGTTGCTGACCTTGCCAAGCAGGCTGTGCGGCAGCTCGGCCCAATGGGCGGTCATGAAATCCTGGGTCTGTACGGCGCGCAGGGCGACTACGTATTCGTAGGTGCGGCCGTCGCCCATCACGCCGACGCTCTTGACCGGCAGGAACACGGCGAAGGCCTGGCTGGTCTTGTCGTACCAGTCGGCGGCGCGCAGCTCGTCGATGAAAATGGCGTCGGCGCGGCGCAGCAGGTCGGCGAACTCCTGCTTCACTTCGCCGAGGATGCGCACGCCAAGGCCCGGTCCCGGGACGGGATGGCGATAAACCATGTCGTGAGGCAGGCCCAGCGCGATGCCGAGCTCACGCACCTCATCCTTGAAAAGATCACGCAGCGGTTCGAGCAGCTTGAGATGCAGCGTTTCGGGCAGGCCGCCAACGTTGTGATGGCTCTTGATGGCGTGCGCCTTACCGTTCTTGGCGCCGGCGGACTCAATGACATCGGGATAGATGGTGCC
>CAZCPD010000016.1:0-1274 GCA_964500425.1 uncultured Rhodocyclaceae bacterium | reverse complement strand
CGACCTGGAAGACTTCGACGAACTCGCGGCCGATGATCTTGCGCTTCTGCTCGGGATCGGTAACCCCCTTGAGATGTCCCAAGAACTGCGCCGAGGCATCGACATGGATGACCTTGACGCCGAGATTGCGCGCGAAGGTCTGCATGACCTGCTCGCCTTCGTTGAGGCGCAGCAGGCCGTTGTCGACGAACACACAGGTCAGCTGGTTGCCGATGGCGCGATGCAAGAGCGCGGCGACGACACTCGAATCGACGCCACCGGAAAGACCAAGGATCACCTCGTCGCTGCCGACCTGGGCGCGCACCTTGGCGATCGCCTCATTGACGTAATCGGGCATGTTCCAGTCGCGCCCGCAACCGCAGATATCATGCACGAAGCGGGCGATCATTTCCTTGCCCTTGAGCGTGTGTGTCACTTCCGGATGGAATTGCACCGCATAGAACTTGCGCGTCTCGTCGGCCATCGCCGCGACCGGGCAGGATTCGGTGCTGGCAATCGCCTTGAAGCCGGCAGGCAGTTGGGTGATCTTGTCACCGTGGCTCATCCAGACGTCGAGCAGCCCATGCCCCTCGGCATTGCTGCGATCCTGGATGCCCTCGAACAGCTTCGAGTGCCCGCGCGCGCGGATCTCGGCGTAGCCGAACTCACGCTTGCCAGAACTCTCGACCTTGCCGCCGAGCTGTTGCGCCATCGTCTGCATGCCGTAGCAGATGCCCAGCACCGGCACGCCCAGTTCGAACACGACCTGTGGCGCCTTCCATTCCAGCGCCTCATACACCGAATTCGGCCCGCCCGAGAGGATGATGCCCTGCGGCGCGAACTGGCGAATGAATTCTTCAGTCACATCGAAGGGATGGAGTTCGCAAAACACCTGCTGCTCGCGCACGCGCCGAGCGATGAGCTGGCTGACCTGGGAACCGAAATCGAGGATCAATATCTTCTGGTGGCTCATGGGAATCCGTTTCTGCCGCTTGAATTGACAAGGGCGGCACGCAGCCGCCCTTGCCGGAGTTGAATGCGTCAATCGACGTGGTAGTTGGGTGCTTCCTTGGTGATCTGCACGTCATGCACGTGCGTCTCACGGATACCGGCGGAGGTAATCTCGACAAACTCGGCGCGGGCGCGCATGTCGTCGATGGTGGCGCAGCCGACGTAGCCCATCGAGGCACGCAGGCCTCCCATCAGTTGATGGATCACGGCGCCGACCGTGCCCTTGTATGGCACGCGACCCTCGATGCCTTCCGGCACGAGCTTTTCGACATTGGCGTCGCTGT
>CAZCPD010000015.1:22858-24175 GCA_964500425.1 uncultured Rhodocyclaceae bacterium | reverse complement strand
ATCTTTCCCTATTGGCAGGAAGTCGCCGACCGGAGCCATCGCGATTTTCCGGTCGTGATCCTGGAGTCGCTGGAGGAACAGCAAGCCCAGTGCAGTTCAGGTCAGCCGCAGTTGCACTGACCAAGGCGCTTCGCGGCCGGTCAACAGGCGTAGGTCGGAAAAGCCGCAGGCGCCTTCCGACATTTCGGCGAACGAGACGGTACGCTCATCCGCCCTCCGCACAGGACTGTCCGGAGATTCCACAAGGGCTACTCCTCGGTCATCAGCATGGCCACACCTCTCCGGGCAGCGGCAGCATTTACAACAACGATTGTTGCGCATCGGCACTACCCAGCGGCCGTATGCGGGCAAATTCCAGCAGGTCCGCGAGTCGCCCGCCTTTGTCGCGCCAGTCGCGAAACAGGCCTTCGCCGAGCAAAGCGTAGCGCCACTCGCATCCGTCGCGGAGATCGGGTGCTAGACCATTGATGCGCGCACACCAAGCCGTGGCTGCCTTCAGCTTGCGCTGCACGTTCGGATGCGTCGTCTGCTGCTGCGCCTTGGTCTCGACGAGATAGATCGACGTATCGGTACGCACAAGGAAGTCCGGCGAATAGAAGGCTGGCAGGCCGTCCTCCTTCACATAGCGCAGTCGGGCGAAATCGTGGCGCGTTTCGCTGATCCTGCAAAAAGCGAGAATGCCGCCGTCGCTTTGCGCCCATTCGATGAAGGCGCGTTCCAGTCCGCCGCTTCGAGTCGGGAACGGCAGCCGCTCGTAGATGCACTTGGCGACGGGCAGCGAGGAGGACTCGCGCATCGTCAACTGAGCCACCTCGGACAAATGGCGTAGCCGAACTTCGGTTTCGCCGCGCCATTCCCGTTCCTCGGATTCCACCAGCGCGAGTGCGAACTTCTCGGTAATGTGATCGACCATCGGCTGCAACAACAGCAAACGCCAGTTCTCGTCTTCGAGCGGGTCGAACGGCCCGCCGAACAAGCGCTCGCGGATGTAACGTTCCAACCAGCCGGCCAGCTCGGCCGTATTGAACTGCATGTAGGGCGTCGCGTGATGGGCGGCGATCTTCCGGCTCCGTGGCAAGGGCTGACTCAGAGCCTGACCGATACGGCGCGTCAGTCGCACCAAATAGTCGTTGTAGCCGTCGACGCTCATCACCGCACCGTCGACGCGGTAGTCGCCGAACAGCGTGGCGCTCTGCAAGTCCTGCGAGACAAACGTATCGCCGCGGCCCAGCATGGCCTTCAGTTCCGCCCGCCCCATCGCCAGGAAAGGCGGCAGCGCGGCGATGTCCAGCGCCCGATGCTCCAGTATTTCCTCCG
>CAZCPD010000015.1:19345-22848 GCA_964500425.1 uncultured Rhodocyclaceae bacterium | reverse complement strand
GATGAAGGGAATGGCGAAATCGAATTTTTCGTAGTCCTTGCGCAACCCCACCGTAATCATGTCGCCGGCGCCGTTGGTGGCGTCGCTCTCCTCGCTGGTCGTGCCGGCCAGCCCGGCCGCCATCAACTCGTCGTAGAAGGACTGAAAAGCCGGATGCTCGACGATGGAAAGAATGTCGATCAGGCTCGCAGGTTCCTGCCCGGCATTGATACGTTCGCGATTCTCGCTTTTGATGTCGGCATACTCGTCATCGCGCCACATCAGCCGCAAACCACGACCGATGGTTTGCTCCAGCAGAATCTGCGCCTGACTCGAACGCAGCGGCACAATGACGCAGATGTTGTTCACGTCGAAGCCCTCGCGCAGCATCAGCACGCTGACGATCACACGCGGCGCGGCATGTCGATCCACGTCGAACAAGCGCTCGCGCACCGGCAACCATTCCTTCTCGCCGAGTTCCGCCTTGCGGCCCGAGTCAATGGTCATCACCTCATCCTCACTCAGACCTTCGTCGTGCAGGAACTGCGCAACCAGCGGCGACACGGATGTATCCTCGCACACCACCAGCATTTTCGGATGCCGCGCCGGATCGAGCGTGGAGAAATCGGTCTCCAGTTTCTTCAGCTTCTGCATACCGGCGCGCAGCATCACGCGCTGGCCCTCGGCCAGCGTCGGGTTGTCGTCAGCATCGCGTTCGGCTTTGAATTCCAGTGGCAGCGCGCCGATTTCCTTGCGCCGATCCAGCACCAGCGACTTCACCAATCCGGCGCGCATCGCACTCTTGAGGTCGAAATCCACCGCCACGTGCGGGAAGTAGACCTTGCGCTTGTTCCTGCCCGAGCCGACGTCGTTGTAGGGCGTGGCCGAAAAATCCACCTGCACGAAAGCGCGCCCCTTGTTCGTGGCGATGCGCGTCAGGCTCTTCTGCCATTCCACCTCGCTGGCCTCGCCATCCTTCTTCACCTCGTGGATATGGTGTGCCTCGTCGTTGAACACCATCAGCGCCGGCAATGCGGCAAGGTAATCCAGGATGCCGCCGCGCGCGTAACGGCGATCCAGCGTCTCCAGCGCATTGCCGGCAGACTTACCCGGCGACAGCGGCAGCACTGCGGCAATGACCTGCTGCGGATCGACCGGCGCGCCAGGCGCATCGACCTCCGGCTCTGCCTCTTCTTCGCCCTCGACCAGCGCATGCCAGTTGGCAATGGCGATCAGGCCGTTGCCTGTCGCCTTGACACCGATGTCCTGCTTCTCGCAGACGTTGCCGCGCACGAAGCCGAACACCAGCTCGCGCTGCCCTTCGGGAATGAACAGCTCGGCGTAGCGCGCCACGTCCGAGGTCGCGAAGTCGCGCCCGCCATCGCGCAGCTTGCCGAGTAGCGCATCGAGAAGACGTTGATAGACGATCAACCCCGGCGCGACGATGAGGAAATGCCGCGTGAAGCGCGGATCGTCGATCCCCTCGGCCTGTGAAGCCGTCTTGTTGAGCAGAGACCAGACCAGCAGCGCCTGCATCACCCAGGTCTTGCCCGTGCCGGTCGCCATCTTCAGGCAGTACTTGGGATGCCCATGTTTCGGTTCGGCCACCTCGGCCAGCCGTCCGCCTTCCAGCAGCGCGTCCGGCGCCACGGCGCGGTAGAGCGAAACCAGATCGCGAGACCCCAGGACTTCATGCGCGACGATGGCGTTGAGAATCGCCTGTCGCTGCCCGGCGTGGAAGTTCCAGGGTCTGGTGGCGCAATAGTCGGCGAGAAACCACCAGCGCAACAACTCCGCCGTGGTTGGCGTCACCAACTCGTAGATGTCGGCAACGCCGTCTTCGAGGCCGAGGCAAAGTTGGTTGGTTTTGGCGGTCAGGCCGGCGGCGAGCGGTAGTTCAGTCATCGCAAATGTCTTGCATGGAATAAACAATATGTTTACAGTGGCCGCCATGATTCGCAGCTTTGCCGACAAGGAAACCGAAGCCCTGTTTCGCACGGGAAAAGCGCGTCGCTTGCCGTCCGATGTGTTGCGTCGGGCGATCTTGCGGCTGAACCAGCTCGATCACGCGGCGACGGTGGACGAGTTGCGCTTTCCGCCTTCGAACCGGCTGGAATCCTTGCGCGGCGACCGCGCCGGGCAGTGGAGCATCCGCATCAACGACCAATGGCGCATCTGCTTCGCGTTTCATGAGGGCGATGCAACCGATGTCGCCATCGTCGACTATCACTGAGGAACTTTTGTCATGAGCAACCCGATCAACGGACTGCCGCCCATTCACCCCGGCGAGTATGTGCGGGAGGCGCTGGAAGAGCTGGGCATGAGTCAGGCGGAATTCGCCAAGACCATCGGCGTATCGCCGATGCGTGTATCCCATCTCGTGCGGGAGGAACGTCCGGTGACCGCCGAGCTTGCGCTGCGGCTCGGCCAGGCGTTCGGCCAAAGTCCGCAATACTGGCTGGGCCTGCAAGCTACTTACGAACTGAAGATGGCGCAGGATCGCTTTGCCAAGGACATCCGCAAGATCCCGCGACTCGCCGCCTGAACGGGGGCGCACCGGTTTCACCCAAGCGTCTCCACCACATCCACCGTCGCCTCGGCTTCGAAGCCGAACACATCCACCGCCCGCACACAGACGCGGCGCGGGCCTTCCTTGGCCGGCAGATTGAGTACCGCTTGCGTCACCACCCGCAGCGGATCGCCGTCGTTCTCGGTGTTGCCGCGGTAGTCCTGCCACACCGAGCGGAACACTTGCCCGTCGTAGTCCGGATCGACGGCCCAGTATTCGATCAGCGCCAGCGGCTCCCGATTGGCCACCGCCTGCAATTTGGCCCGGTTGGCGTCATCGAGATTAATCGCCTCCGGCGAGAGCAGCACATAATTGGCAAGCCGCACGGTCAGCCGTTCCTCCCCTCGCCCGCTTGCGGGAGAGGGGCCGGGAGAGAGGGTGCGCTGCACCGGATGCAACGTCAGGTATTGCAGGCTGGCGAAGCGCACCGAGCCACGCATCTTCTCCAGCCCGCCCTTCTTCTTGAGCCGGTCGAGCAGATCGGGCGGAATCACCAGCACTTCGAGTCGGCTATCGTTCATCGCCGCGATACTCTCGCCGATGCCCGGCTCGAAGTTCCAGCCCAGCACCACCACCTTGTCCCAGCCGCCCATCAGCGTGTCGCGCAGCGCCACTGCCTTCTTCAGCGTCGCCGCGCCGGTCAGCTTGTTCGGCGAATCGGCCAGCACCAGGGTTTTCGACCCCCCAGCGACGAGCTTGCCGAGATTGCGGTTGGCGTTGTCCTCCGGCGGCAACGGCAGCGCACCGTATAGCGAGAGCACGATCTGCGACAGATCGCCGACGCGAAAGGCGCGCCCCAGCGATGCCTTCGCCGCCTCGACCTGATAGTCGCCGATGGCCTGATACAGGAAAGGGCTGGCGTTCTGGTCGATCAGGCGCTTGCGCATCACCATGCAGGCTGGCTTGCCGAGGTCGCTGACGATCCAGCGGCGGCCAAGCTTTTCGGCGACGGCGG
>CAZCPD010000015.1:0-19335 GCA_964500425.1 uncultured Rhodocyclaceae bacterium | reverse complement strand
GGTAGTGCCGGAGCCGCCGAAGAAATCGGCGACGAGGCCGCCGTCGGGGCATGAGGATTTGACGATTCGCTCCAGAAGTTTTTCTGGTTTTTGTGTGCCGTAATTAACACCCTCGCCAGCGCCACCCGCAACGTAGGATATGTCGGTCCATACGTCGCTAAGAGGGACGCCCGGTAACTCATCAAGAAAGACTATTTTGCAGCGTTTGATTGGTAGCCCATTCTTTCCGAGCTTAATTCGGCCAACGCTATTGGGCACCTCGGTTTGCGCGGCGTTCCAGAGAGCCTCCATTTTCTCTGGACTGGTTCTCCATCGAGCTACTGTGCCGTGGAAATCGTGCAAGGCCATCTTGTTTTGTGGGTCCAGCATGTTTTCCGATTTCCAATAGCGGCCCGATGGTAAGAGATTCCATTCAGCGTCTATGTACTCTTTGGAGTACGGCAAGTGCTGTTTGACAAATGGATAATTGACTGACTTTGTATAGAAGAAAATTGCGTCCTTAGTTCTTCCGTACTTGTCGGTTGTGTCGTTGTGGGACGCTGTACGCACCCATACGATGTCATTTCTGAAGCACTCTCGCCCAAACACCTCATCCATCACGACCTTCACGTAATGCCCGACATGCCAGTCCAGGTGCACGTAGATCGAGCCAGTGTCGGCCAGCAGCTCGCGCATCAAGATCAGACGCGGCGTGATCATCGCCAGATAGGAGGCCGTGCCGTCCGACCAGGTGTCGGAGTAGGCGAACTGCTCGATGACGGTGGGCTTCTGTTCCAGCTCGACGCCAGGTAGCGTGACCTTGGTGCGGTAGTCGGCCTTGGAGTCGAAGGGCGGATCGATGTAGATCAGGTCGATCTTGCCGCGCAGGCTGGGTGTGTCCGCATCGCCGGCTAGCAGCGCCGCCATCGCCAGCAGGTTGTCGCCGTAGATCAGGCGGTTTTGCCAGGGCGCGGTGTCAGCCGCGGCGAGATGGTCGGCGCGCTGGTTCTGCGCGATCCAGTCGCTGGCCGCCGCATCCTTGGCCGGCAGCACCCATTCGCGGGTTTGCAGGCCGACGCGGTGGCGGCCTTCGAGGCTTTCGAGGATGCGTTCGGCTTCCTGCTTTCCCTTGGCGACGATTTCGGGAAGCTGTTCGAGTAGGCTTTTCGACATTCAACTTCTGTTGGGTATGTATACAACAAATTGTTATATCACAAACACAACAAAGAAGTTAATTCACTCGGTCGATGAACATAACTTTCTGTTCATGGACGAAAAACTCGAATTTGCGGCAAGACTGGCAGCCGCCATGCGCGCGGCCGGCTACGAAGCTCGCCCATCCGTGCTGGAGGCGCAGTTCAATACGCGCTATTGGGGCAAGCCGGTCACCTATCAGGCGGTGACGCGGTGGTTGAAGGGGGAAGCGATTCCGGCGCAGGACAAGTTGCAGGTTGTCGCCGACTGGCTCAATGTCGAGCCGCACGTGTTGCGTTTCGGCGAAGGGCCGATCAAGACGATTCGCGCAAGGCGCAAGCGCTGGGACGAGGGGCTGGGATTTCAGGAGCGAGAGATGTTCGAGGCTTTCCTCGGTTTACCCGCGTCACAGCGCAAGGCGGTGCGGGAAGTGATCCTGGGGCTTGCCGCAAAGAACACGGTCGGCACGACGTAGAACGCCTCATGCGCTCCGAAGCGCGACACCGATAATCCTTCAAGGAACGCCGGTCGAAGACTCCTCAAGGGATTCCCGTCGGTCACAAGCATTGGTGAATTTCTCCGGGCATCGGCACGCATGCATCGTCTGCTCGCGCGACGGGTTGAATGTCGGGCAGTGTCGTTCGTGGGAGCGGCCTCCCGGCCGCGAATGGCCACGGAACGATTCGCGGCCGGGAGGCCGCTCCCACGGGAACGCGATGTTGCTCTCATCCAGCTTCCGCAATGCACTGCCCGGAATTTCCTCAAGGGATATTCCTCGGCCACAAGCATGGCCGCGCCTCTCCTGACAGCGCTGCGGAATATCACTCGTAATACTTGTTGCTCGCCCGCGCGCTGGCTTCGTAGACGCGCGGCAGGTCGACGTGGCGGGCGCGCAGGATGCCGCCGCGCATGGCGACGACGAACTGGTGGGTGACGGGAAAGGGGCGCTGCCTGCGCTGGCCGTGGTCAATGGCGTCGACGGCCAGGCGGGCGGCGACTTCGCCTTGTTCGTAGGGCGAGGTACCGATCGCCAGCATGCCGCCGTCTTCGGCGAAGAAGGCGTTGGTGCCGATGAACAGCGGCCGGGCGTTGGCTTCGGTCCAGCGGATCACTTCGGCGGCCGGCACCAGCGCGGCGTCGCCGGCAACGGCGGCGCGGGTGATCCGGCGGTAGTTGGAAACCACCAGCACGTCGGTGTCGGCGGCGCTCTCGGCCACCGCCTGCTGCCATTCCGGCCAGGTGTCGACGAGGCGCGAAGGCTGAACGACGAAGGGCGTCCAGTCTTGACTGCTGAAGGTCTTTTCGTCGCCGAGCACGGTTTCCGAGCGGTCGCCGAGGAAGCGGATGCGCAGTGGCTCCTTCCGCCCGCTGCGTTCGGCGGCGATGGTCAGGGTTTCCTTGAGGGCATCGAGCGGCAGGCGTTCGAGAATGCCATTGACGTTGGCGGCGGTATCGTAGCCATAGTCGGCGGGGGCGTTGTTGACGCCGGCGAAGACCACGCGGATGCCCGGATGGCCGGCGTAATGGCGGGCGACGTAGTTCTGCGCATCGTCGTCGATGGCGATGATGACGTCGGGCGGCATGCCGTCGATCATGCGTCGCGCGACATGGCCGGCGTTGTCCTTGAATTCGGGCCAGGGATGGCGCTTGGTGTCGAGGTAGTACCAGCGCACCGCCAGGTCGCCGCGCTTGTCGAGGACGCGGCGCAGCCCGGCGTTGACGTCGCGCACCCAGGAGTAGTCCTTGTCGTAGCTGTGCAGCACCAGCACGCGCGGCTTGCTGAGGTTGAACCAGGCCAGCAGGCCGACCGAGCCGATCAGGAAAATGGCGACCAGCCAGGCTTCGAGACGTTTTCTCATAGCAGGCCGAACGCTTTCCAGAAGGGAATCGAGGCATACACGGCGGCCAGCCGCGCCAGGTTCATCAAGCCGTTGTAGAGCAGGAAGCGGCGTTCGTCGTAGAGCGGCTGCTCGCGGTTGATGGCCTGGAATTGCAGGTAGTAGGAGCACTGGTAGGGCAGGAACCACATCTCGCCGAGCAGCAGGATGCAGAAGCCGACCACCCAGGGATTGACGCCGTTGATCTCGGCGACGGGCATCAGCAGGCTGGCGAGGATGACGATGGCGGCGCTGATCGGCACCGCCAGACGGATGACGAAGATCAGCCCGAACAGCAGCAGCACGAACAGGCCGAAGTCCTCGCGCATGATGGCGCCGAGGCCGGGCAGCGCGGCCGCCAGCATGCGGTCGAGACCGAGATGGTTGAAGGCATTGACGAGCCCGGTCAGTCCGCTCAGATAGAGCAGGAAGGGCCAGTCGATGCGCTCCTTGAGTTCCTGTCGGCTGAGCGAGCCGAACAGCAGCAGGCCATAGAAGATCGCCAGGCCCATCCACGGCGCCTGGACCTGGTGGAACGAGGTGGTCAGCATGCCGCCGACGAACACAGCGATGCCGAGCAGGGCCGCCCATTCGCGGCGATTGAGGCGGCCGAGCATGGCCAGCTGGGTTTCGACGCGGTCGCGCGACAGGCGCGGCGCTTCGGCGCGGCGAAACAGCAGGCTGGCGAGGATCAGGTGGCAGAGCAACAGCGCGCCGGCGACGGCGACGGCAGCGGCGGCCCACTTGAAGCCCTGGAAGTGATCCTGCGATTGCACCGGCAGCATGCTGAAGACGGCGAAGTTGACCGACTTGCTGCTGAGGAACACCGCCGAAAACAGGCTGACGCCGGCGAAGGCGCTGACCGCCAGCTGGGTCGCTGCGCTGCCGCGCGCGCTGAAGCCGAGACTTTTCGTCATGTCGGTGAAAAACGGCGCGATCAGCGCGACGCGGCCGTTGATGGTCGGAATCAGCGGCGTCAGGAACACGCCAAGCGCGGTGAGGCCGAGGTTCTGCGCGTAGCGCTTCTCCGGCAGGCGATGCAGCATCAGCAGCAAAGTGCGATAGCCCAAGCCCGACGAGGCCAGCACGGTGCCCAGGCCGAGGATGCTCATGGCCATCATGAAACCATCGGAGGCGAAACCGGAGAGGATCACCGCCGGCGGCGCCAGGCCGGCGATGAGGATGGCCATCACGGCGAACAGGCCGGGCAGGTAGTCGTCCACCAGCGACCAGGCCCACATCACCACGGTGGCGGCGAAGATCGCCAGGAACATGCCGGCGTTGCGTTCGATGCCGTGGCGGTGGGTCAGCCACAGCACGGCCAGCGGCAGCAGGATCGCCATCAGCCAGCCGATCAGCCGGGCCAGCGAGGGCGCTGCGGCGGATTTGACGGCGGGCTTTGCCGGGGCCGGGCGCGGTGGCAGCGGATTGCCGGTCATGCCGGCCATCAGCGCCTGGACGAATTCCGCCTTCAGGGCCGGCGCTTCAGCCAGCAGCGGCTGCAGGCTGGCGCGCGGCAGGAAGCGGAGCACCACATCGCTCTCGGCCACCGCGTCGGCGAGAAAGCGGTCGGCATCGGTCAGGCATTCCTCGCCGAAGCGCTGGTCGCGCGGCGCCCGCGTCTTGCCGTCCGGTGTGCGTAGCGCGACGCGGCCAGAGACCAGCAAATAGAGGCCATCCGCCTCGTCGCCGGTGCGGTAAATGGTCGCGCCGGCGGCGTGGCGGCGTTCGTCGAGCGCCGGCAGCAGGCGCGCCAGCGCCACCGGCGGGCATTTGCCGAGCAGCGGATCGGCGTGCAGCTGCGCGGCTTCGGCCTTCATGCCGGCGGACAGGGGTTGCGGTAGCGATAGCAGCCGTCGCTGTCCAGCGAGCGCTCGATCTCGCCGTGCCGACGCAGGTGGATCAGGTGGGCCAGGCATTCGCCCATGGCCATCATGTCGTCCATCTTGCTCTTGCGCTGCGGGAACATCTGCAGCGATGCGTCATAGGCGGTGATCGGCCCGCCGGCGCAGATGCGGCGCAGGGTGGCGAACTGCTCGGCGTGATGCGCGTGCAGCTGGGCGACGCGCGGCGCCAGGCCGTAATAGGGCAGTTCGTGCGCCGGCAGGATCAGGGTGTCGGCAGGCAGCCGGGCAAGCCGGTCGAGCGATTCGAACCAGTAGGCGAGCAGATCGGATTCCGGCTCGGAGGGCAGGATGCCGACGTTGGAGGTGATGCGCGGCAACAGCTGGTCGCCGGCCAGCAGCAGCTTGTCTTGCGGGCAATGCAGCAGGATGTGCTCGGGTGCGTGGCCCTCGCCGACATGCAGTTGCCAGGTGCGGTCGCCGATGCGCAGGCTTTCGCCCTGACGCAGGCGGCGGAAGGCGGCCGGCGGCGGTGTGATCAGTCCGTTCGACATGCGCACCACGGCCATGATGTCGCCGATATCCTCGGCCGGAAAGCCGCACTGATGGAAGAACTGGACATGCTCCCACGGCAATTCGTCGCCGCGCGCGGCGGCCATCACCCGCAGCGTGTAGTACTCGCCGTAGCTCATGTACAACGGCACGCGCTGCGTCTCGGTGAGCCAACCGGCCAGGCCGGCGTGATCGAAATGGAAGTGGGTGCAAACGACGCCAGTGATGCGTTCACCGGCCAGTTTTTCGTCGAGAATCTTGCGCCAGAGTGCTCGCGTTTCGTCGGTGCCGATGCCGGTATCGACGATCATCCAGCCATCATGGTCACGCAGCAGGTAGAGATTGATGTGCGCCAGCGCCAGCGGCAACGGCATGCGCAGCCATTTGATGCCGGGGGCGACGTCGAGCAGTTCGCCATCGGGACGCGGGGGGGTGGCGAAGGGGAAGGACAACTCGCTCATGCGGATCTCCGGGCGAATAAGGGAGCAGGCAGGATGCTTCAGGCGCTGTCGGCGACGAAGGGCTGGAGGCCCAGCCGCGCCAGGGCTTCGGCGCTGTAGGCGACGTAGCTGGCGTTCTTCTCGTCGCGCACGAACAGCGGATCGGCGAAGTTCGCCGGGTCGTAGCCGGCGCGCTGCAGGTCACCCTTGCGCAGTTTGAAGGTGGTGGTCATGTCGGCGGCCGGCGCCACGCGCACGAACAGCGGTGCGGCGTAGCTCGGTAGACGCTCTGCCGTCAGGGCGTAAAAACCCTGCGGATCGAAGGCGTGGCCGGGCTGCATGACGACGGCGGCCATGCCGGCGCGGCCTTCGTGCGCGGGCACCTTGACGCCGTAGATGTTGATGCTCTCCATGCCCGGAAAACCCGCCAGCGCCTCGGCGACTTCGGTGGTCGACACGTTCTCGCTCTTCCAGCGGAAGGTGTCGCCGATGCGGTCGACGAAATAGCAGTAGCCGTCGTCATCAAAACGGAACAGGTCGCCGGAGCTCCACCAGGCGTCGCCCTGCTGGAACACGTTGCGGTAGATCTTGCGCTCCGTCGCATCAAGCGAAGTGTAGCCCTCGAAGCGACCGCCGGCGATCTCGGGATGATTGATGATGAAGCCGATGCCCTCGCCAACCTCGCCGGGCTGGCAGGGAATCAGGAAGCCGTCGGCATTGCGCAGGTGGGTGCCGCTCTCGATGTCGTAGCGCACCAGGCGCAGGTTGGTCTTGTCCCAGAACGGCACGCGGCCGCAGGCGCCGGGGCGGTTGTCGACGTTGAGCAGGTTGCAGTTCGACTCGGTCGCGCCCCAGCCTTCGAAGACGTGCTCGATGCCGAAGCGCTCGACGAAGCGCGTCCACACATCGGCGCTCAGGCCGGCGCCGACCATGATGCGCAGCGTGTGCTGGCGGTCGTCGCTGCGTTCCGGCTGGTTGAGCAGGTAGCGGCAGATCTCGCCGATGTACTGGCAGACGGTGATGTTGTAGCGGCGCACGTCCGGCCAGAACGCCTGCACGCTGAACTTGCGGCGGATGACGATGCTGCTGGCTCCGCGCAACGCGGTCGAACCGAGTGACATCGCGGCGGCGCCGTGATACAGCGGCAGGAAGCAATAGAAGACGTCCTGCGGGCCGGTCTCCATCGAGGCGACCATGACATCGCCGACGTTGAGCCAACGCATGTGGCTGGTGCGCGCGGCCTTGGGCAGACCGGTGGTGCCGGAGGTGCAGATCAGCACGGCGGTGCTCTCGCCGGCCCAGTGCGCGCGCAGCTGACGATTGGGATTGCTGCGCGGCTTGCCGGCCGCCCATTCGGAGAGGTCGATCGGGCAGCGTTCGCGCAGCGCCGCTGGCGCCGGATTTTCCGGATCGCGCCAGAGGCATAGCCGCAGATCAGCCATCACTGAAGAAGCGCGTAGTTCGTCGCTCTCCAGGTTAGCGAGTACTTCTTCACCGACAATCACAGCCTTGGCCTGCGTCGCCTCCAGGGCGTTGGCGAGCAGGCGGCCGCTGAGATGGGTGTTGATGAAGCCGCAGACCAGGCCGGCCTTGTTGAGGCCGAACCAGGTGATGAAGAAGTCGGGGCGATTCTCCATCACCAGCGCCACGCAATCGCCCGGCGCCAGGCCGAGACGCAAGACGGCGTGAGCCACCTGGTTGGCGCGGGCATTGACCTCGGCGTAGGTCAGCGCGTTGTCTTCGTCGCCGTAGTGGAGGAAAGGACGCTCGGGAAAATCGCGCGCCTTTTCCTCCAGCCGGTCGGCAATGGTGTACTGCTGGTCGGGCTTCACCGTGTTGCTGGCGATGGCGCGCTTGTCGAGCTTGCGTTGGGTTTCTTCGCGGGCAGGAATGGGCATCATTTCACTCCGGAATGCATTGCCCCTGATCCATGAGTCTTTGCTTGCTTCTCGACAGCGGCAGCAATCATCGGGGCTTTGCTGCGCAGCCCCGCAAGCGTGAGTTGCCCTTCCTGATACATGCGATACCACTCCCGACGCTGGCGCAGCAGGGTTTCATGATCCTGAAGTTTGAGCCTGTTGATCGTGTCGCGCGCTCTATCACGAAACGGCGGAGGCACTGCGTCGGTCATGACAAGCTGCATGGATGGCAAGAGTATCTCGAACCACCCATCGCACACATCGAAAGGATCCAACAGCCCGCTTGCATTCTTCTTGCTGCTGTTGATCCAGTTGTCGATATATCGAAAATTGGTCCACTCGTAAGCTTGCGACTTGTCCGCATCGATGCTGACAAAGTGGTCAACCGTACCGCTCGCAATCCACATAGCGCCATATCCACAACGATTAAGAAATCCATCCGCCAAGGCGTTACGGAATGGCGACCAGAAGTCCCTCGGACGTTTGCTGTCAAGGTGTTCGGCAAGCCAGGCATTTCCAGCTTTTCGGCACTGCTCATGAAAGCCAGCCGGTTCAGGAATTGGGTGGGGCACCGGAATCATTTTTCGATACCACGCTCTTCCTGGCTCTCACACCAAACCACCCATCTTGGCCAAAAGTGGTCGCCACCAGGCAACGCGCGCAACAACGCTTCGTGTATCGCGGCTTCGCTCGCCAATTTCGCGGGCAGATGGGTTCTTTCGCCCCTCATCCACGCCTCTGCAGCTTCAATCGCCTCTTCCGCATCGACTGATCGGGCCTGGTGCAAACCAAACGCATCCGATACGAGCCAATTTACGACATCACCCTTCTTGGCCCAACACGCTCTTCTGATACAAGCCTGGTTTTCTTCCAACTGAATGCTATAGATCGCATCCTTATCATCATCAAACTCGGGCTCCGCAGAGGCGAGCACCAATGGAGAATGAGTCGCCACAATCAGTTGCACCATAACCTTCTTCCCCGTCAGTGCCTGCATCACTCGGAGAAGGGCGGGGACAATGCGTCGTTGCCACTGAGGATGCAAGTGGCATTCAATCTCATCGACAAGGAAAATGATCTCCTTAGCTTGCCTGCGCCCAGTCTGCTCGCATGCGATTTGGTGTTCGCGCCAAGTCCAGACAAGTAGGTAGGCCAACGCAGAAATCCGGCGCATGCCGGCCGATGCATGAATCAGCGGAACATCTTGGCCATAGGGCATACGCAAAGAAGGGTAGTCCTTCACGTCCAAACCCACACGAACCGGCTGTCCGGGCGAGAGTTTCTCCTCGCCCGATGGAGAAATGGCATCAAGTACCTTGATCAAGTCCTGAAACGCTGGGTCTTGCCCCTTCTGCCACAAGACCCAATCATGTATCAAACCGTTGCAATGACGAATACCGCCAACACCTTCCATCCCTTTCCAGACCTGATCCGGAGTGAAATTAAAAGCTTTCAAGCGTTCAAAGCTCTGCGTTTCCTTGTCTTGCCAATAATTCCTGGCAGGATCCCACGCCGAAAAACTACCATCCACACCCGCATAGATAACAACACCGGGAATCGGAGGGCGCCCCTGTTTCACCGGCCAAGTCTGATCGCTTCGGCTAAAGAAACTCTCTTCCGAGAAGTCTCCAGGCGAGGACTTTGAATATGAATAAGCAATACTCGGTTTCTTCTCGCCTTGGTGAGGTAAAGCCACAACATCCCGAGCCCACGTACGCGTCAGTACCCACCATGCCGCATCTAGCAAAAAGCTCTTACCAAGACCATTGTCCCCGGTAATGAAATTCATGCGCGACGCAAACTCGACGGGGCCGAATTCCTTTGCAGGCCCAACCCCTCTGAGACTCAGTTCTTTCAGCATGATGAACGTCCTTGTTGTGCACTAAGGAAGGTACGCAACGACGGATTCTATATCGATCGCATCCTCTGGCCACTGGCAATCGACAAGCATGTTACAAACAACAACGCCATTCCCGCCAGGCGGAAATGGCGTTGGCTGTGAGCAAAACGGCTCAGCGCGAGCGCGGCATGCGCAGGCCGAACTGGGCGATCAGGTCGCGTTGCAGTTCGTTCACGCCGCCGCCGAAGGTGTTGATCGTCGCGGCGCGATATTCCTCTTCCAGCAGCGCCTTGAACTCGGCGGCATCCGAGCCGAGACGGTACAGACCGCCCATGCCGAGGATTTCGAGCAGGCGGCGGAAGACGAAGATCATCGTCTCCGAGCCATACACCTTCGAGGCCGAGGCCAGGCCAACGTCCATGCGGCCGGCGGTGATATCGACGGAGAGGCGGTAGTTGAGCAGGCGCATCGCCTCGATCTGGGTGTACGACTCCGCCAGGGCGCGGCGCACCCACGGCTCGTCGATGGCGCGGCGGCCGGTGCCACTCGCGTCGGCCGTCTTGGCCCAGGCCAGCACCTGCTGGAAGGCCGCCGTCGCCTTGACGCCGAAGGCGCCGAGGCCGACGCGCTCGTGGTTGAGCTGCGCGGTGATGAGCTTCCAGCCGCCATGCAACTGGCCGACCAGCATGCTCGCCGGTACCTTGACGTTGTCATAGTAGGTGGCATTGGTGCGATGGCCGACGGTGTGGATCGGCGTCAGCGAATAGCCGGGCGCCTTGGTGTCGACGATCAGGATGGAGATGCCCTTGTGGCGCTTCTCTTCCGGATTGGTGCGGCAGGCCAGCCAGATGTAGTCGGCCGATTCGGCGTCGGAGGTGAACAGCTTGCTGCCGTTCACCACGAACTGATCGCCTTCGAGCACCGCGCTGGTGGACAGCGTCGCCAGGTCGGTACCGGCATTGCCTTCGGTGTAGCCGATGGCGAAGTGCAGTTCGCCGGCAGCCATGCCGGGCAGGAACTTCTTCTTGTGCTCTTCCGAGCCGTGCGCCATCAGCGCCGGGCCGACGGTGTTGACGGTGACGAAGGGCAGCGTCGCGCCGGCGATGAAGACTTCCTCGAAGAAGATCAGCTGCTCGATCGGCGTGTAGCCGCGGCCGCCGTATTCCTTCGGCCAGCCGACGGCCAGCCAGCCGTCCTTGCCCATCTGGCGGCACAGGCTCTTGTAGGCCTCATGACGTTCGGGACCGTCCTCGCGGCGCAACGCGACGCGGATCTCCTCGGTCATGATCTTGTTGAAATAGGCGCGAATTTCCTTGCGCAGCGCCTTCTGTTCCGGGGTCAAATCTACGAACATGATTTGTCTTTCACTGAATGGTGGGCAAGGTTGCTTAGAGTTCGACGCCGACGGTTTCCGGCTTGGCCAGCCAGTCGCCGAGCGCTTGCAGATCGGCGGTGGCGCCGCCCAGCGAGAGTTCCAGCGCACGGCTCCAGTAGAGGAAACGGTGGATCGGATAGCTGACGTCGGAGCCCATGCCGCCATGCATATGGGATGAGGCGTGGGAGACGCGATGGCCGCACTCGCAGGCCCAATACTTGGCGACGCGCGCCGCGCCTTCGGCGTCGAGGCCGTTGTCGAGGCGCCAGCAGAGCTGCCACAGTGTCGAGCGCAGCGCTTCGATGTCGATGTAGCAGTCGGCCGAGCGCGCGCCGATCACCTGGAAGCTGCCGATCGGGCGGTCGAACTGGATGCGCTGGCTGGTGTATTCGACGGTGCGGCGCAGGTCTTCGGCGGCGACGCCGAGTTGCAGCGCGGCAAGGCAGGCCAGTGCGCGCTGCTCCAGCCAGGGCAGCGCCTCGGCGGGCAACGCCTGGTCGTTGCCGACGGTGACGTTCTTGAACACCAGGTCGGCAGCCGGCTCGGCATGCGTCAGCCGGCCGGCGATCTTCTCGATGCCGGCAGCATTGGGGTCGATGACGAACAGGCGCACGCCCTCGGCCGTGGCTGCTGCCAGGATGACGAGCTGCGCTTGGCCGGCGAGCGGCACGGCGACAGCGCGGCCGTCGAGCTGCCAGCCGCCGTCGGTGGCCTTGGCGGCAAGCGCCAGGCCGCGCGAGGCGGAAATGCCGTCGAGCGACAGGGTGGCCAACGCGCTGCCGGCCACCAGCTTTTCCAGCCAGGCGGATTTGGTCGCTGCCGGCGCGAACTTGGCGAGCGCGGCGGCGGCCAGTTGCTGACGCCACATGGGCGCCGGCGCGACGTAGCGGCCCTGCTGTTCAAGGGCCAGCATCAGGTCGAGCATGCCGAGTCCGCTGCCGCCGTCCGCTTCGGGAACGATCAGGCCGAGCAGGCCGGTCTCGGCGAGTTGCTGCCACAGACCTTCGTCATAGTCTTTGCCGCTGTCCCAGAAGACGCGAATCTGGTCGTCATTGCAGTAGTCGGCGAACACGCTGGTCGCCATGTCGGCGATGGCGCGTTGTTCTTCGCTGAGGTCGAAATTCATATGAATGATCCTTATGGAGAATTCGGTCAAACTCCGTTCGAATCGAACGGGATTGGTGCTACGCCCCGGGTAGTCAAAGCCTTTAGTAGGAGCGGCCTCCAGGCCGCGAATGGCTGAGGCTGAGGAATTCGCGGCCTGGAGGCCGCTCCCACGGGAATCATTCCACCCTGTTGCGCTGTCCGAAACTGCTTACATCTTGCCGAGGATCGCGCCGCCGGTCGGCACGCCGACGCCGGAGGTGACCAGGGCGTGATTGACGTTCTTCTTCGGCTGGTTGACCGAGGTGCCGCGCACCAGACGCACGGCCTCGACGATGCCGTTGACGCCGTGGATGTAGGCTTCCGACAGCTGGCCGCCGTGGGTGTTGGTCGGCAGACGGCCGTCCGGACGCAGGTTGCCATCAAGCACGAACTTCGCCGCTTCGCCAAACTCGCAGAAGCCCCACGATTCGAGCTGCATCAGCACGATCGAGGAGAACGCGTCATAGATGACGGCGGCATCGATGTCCTTGGCGGAGAGGCCGCACTGGGCGTAGGCATGCTTGGCGGCGATGTCCATCTCGGGGATGCGGCCGATCTCGGCGCGGTAGAACGAAGTCATTTCTTCCTGGTCGCGCGGCGAGCACTGGGCGACGCCGTTGATCAGCACGCCGGGCTGCTTGAGGTCACGCGCGCGCTCGGGCGTGGTGACGATCACCGCCGAGCCGCCGTCGCTTTCCTGGCAGCAGTCGAACAGGCGCAGCGGGTCGCAGATGCGGCGCGCGTTGTCGTAGTCTTCGCGCGTGAATGGCTGGTTGTAGAAGAAGGCGGCCGGGTTCTTGACCGCGTATTCGCGCGTGGTGTGGGCGATCTCGAACAGCGCGTCCTCGGTGCAGCCGGTCAGGTGCATGTAGCGCTGGGTGTACATCGCCACCCAGGAGGTCGGCGTGAGCAGACCATAGGGCATGTACCAGCCGTAGTGGATGGCGCTGCCGGTGATCAGCGAGCCCGACACGCCGGCCGAGTAGCGGTGGCCGGAGCGGCCGTTCAGCGCGCGGTAGCAGACGACGACTTCGGCCATGCCGGTGGCGACGGCCATCGCCGCCTGCAGCAGTGTGCCGGTCGCCGCGCCGCCGCCGTAGGGGACGCGGGCGAAGAAGTTGAGATCGTTGCAGCCGACGGCGCGGGCGACGTCGACTTCCTCGTTCTGGTCCATGGTGAAAGTCACCATGCCATCGACATCGGAAGCCTTGAGGCCGGCGTCGTTGAGCGCGGCCTTGACGGCTTCGGCGGCGAGGGAGAGCTCGGAACGGCCGGAGTTCTTGGAGAATTCGGTCGAGCCGATGCCGACGATGGCGGCCTTGTTGGCAATATTGGCGGTCATGTTCAAGCCTCCTTGGGCAGCGGCAACGCTACACGCACCGTGCCGTTCATGTGGGTACCCCAGACGTTGTTCACGCCCTCGACGGCGACGGAAACCACGCCGGTGGCGTCGTCCTTGGCCTTGACCTCGCCGGTGATGGTCATCACGAAGCCGGGCAGGTTGGGCGCGCCGAGCTTGATGTCGATGCCCTTCAGGGTACAGTCGGGGCCGGCCCAGTCGGTGACGAAACGGCCCATGAAGCCGTTGCTGGTGATGATGTTCATGAAGACATCGGACAGGCCGGTGGCCTGGGCGACCTTCTTGTCGTGGTGCACCGGCGTGAAGTCGCGCGAAGCGAGCGCCGAGCCGATGATGAGGCCGGAGGTGATGTCGATCTTGAGCTCGGGCAGCTTGTCGCCAACCTTCACCTGGCCGTATTTCAGGGTGTTCAGATTCATGATGTGTCCTTCCTAAATTCAGGCCAGATAGAACTGCGGCAGCCAGGTCTTCTCGTCGACCTTCTCGACCTTGCCCTTGACCTTCATGCCGATCTTGATGGCTTCGGGTTCGCAACCGACGAGGTTGGCGACCAGGTTGGTGCCTTCGCTGAGCTTGATGACGGCGCAGATCAGCGGATAGGGATAGCCGGGGAACTTCGGGTAGTGCATCTGGGTGAAGCTGATGATCTCGCCTTCGAGCCTGGACTCGATCGAATCCCACTCGGTCGACTGGCACTCGCCGCACATCGGACGCGGCGGATGGCGCAGCGTGTTGCAGCTCTTGCAGCGCTGGATCAACAGCTTGCCGTTATCGACGGCTTCCCACCACCAGGCGTTATCGTGGCCGCGCGGCGAGGCGAGGCGCGTCGGTACGGCCGGCGCCGAGGAGTCGCTGGCGGCAGCGGCCTGCGGCTCTTCCTTGGGAATGAACTTGAGGCAGCGGAACACCTGACGGCCGACTTCCGCGCCGTTCTGGTCGGTGAACTTGGTCGTGGTCTCGATGAAGTAGCCGATGCCGCGCTGCGTGGCCTTCTGCTCCGAGATGCTGGAGATGACGGTGTGGGCGAACACCTGGTCGTCCGGGCGCAGGTCGCGGAAATATTCGCTGTTGGTGTTGGTGCCGAGCACGCCGGTGAAACCGTGGGCGTCGAAGACGTTGTGCAGCTCGCGCTGCAGGTCCACCGCCGGCTTCTGGCACATCGGGTAGCCTTCCATGCTCCAGATCTGCAGCATGGTCGGCGGCGCAACGATGCCTTTCTTGCTCGATTTGGCGGCGTAGGCTTCGTCGGTGTAGACGGGGTTCTCGTCGCCGGTGACTTCGGCCCAGTGACGGATCATGGCCTTGTTGACGTCGTCCTTGCCGCGCTTGGGCGCACCGAGTTCCCGGCCCACATAGGCCCGGATCTTGTCTTCAAACGCTTTGGTTTCTTCAGGAGTCATGGTTCGTTTCCCGGTTGGTCGTACAGAAAGGAGAAAGCTGCGCAGCCCGCGATGTCATTTCCCTGTTTCCCGGCTGGCGGCGGATTTCAGATCACGCGACGAATCTACGCGAAAGCAGGGGGGCAATCCTCGTCTGAATGGACGATCCATGCCCGATGAGGGCTCGTTAGTGACTCGATCAACGAAAGATGTCCGGAAAAGCTCGAAGCCGCGCCTTGCCGCTAGTCCAAACAGACGATGCTCACGAAGCCATTGCCACTAGGATATGCAAGCTCTATCATGGGGAGTCGTCCATTTTCAGCACCCGGACACGATAGAAGATCGGCACCGCAGCACCTGTCTCACATGCAATGAATCAAGCACATACAAGGAGAAAGATTTGAAAGCTCACTTCCCCCGCAAGCCCGCAGCATTGACGCTGTCCCTGGCGATTTCGCAACTCTTCGCCACCCCGGTCGTACTGGCGCAAACCGCACCGGCCAACGCCGGCATCGAGGAGGTCATCGTCACGGCGCAAAAGCGCAAGGAAAACCTCCAGGACGTGCCAATCTCGATTCAGGCCCTCGGCGCCAAGGATCTTGAGAAACACAACATCGTCACTCTGTCGGACCTCGGCGCGGAAGTCCCGGGCCTCAATCTGGCGCCCTACCCGGGCAGCAGCGAAGCGTTCTTCCCGACCTTCCGCGGCATCACCACCAACGCCCTGTTCGTGAGCGCACCGAACCCGGTGGCCTTCCACGTGGATGGCGTTTACCGCTCGCAGCTGATCGGCCTCAACAACCCCGCGGGCGACCTCGAGCGCATCGAAGTGCTGAAGGGCCCGCAGGGCGTGCTCTCCGGCCGCAACGCCACGGGTGGCGCGGTGAACGTCTATACGGCCCGGCCGGAACTCGGCCTCGACCGCGTCGGCTTCAAGCAGCAATTCACCTTCGCCAACCGCGGCAACTTCCTTTCCAAGACCATCGTGAACATCCCGGTCAAGGACGATCTCGCGGCGAAGATCTCCTATCTGCATCGCCAGAAGGATCACGACGGCGTCGCCAACAGCGCGCCCGGCGGCGTCCAGTTCGGCAAGCTGAATTCGGATGCCTGGCGCTTCGACATGCGCTGGAAGCCGACCAGCAACGTGACCGTCGACTACGGCTATGACAACACCGAAACCGAGAGCTACGACACCCCGCCGCAATGCCTGGTGCCCGGGTATGAAATCGGCTATCAAGCCAATTCCCTGAGGGCTTATGGCTATGCGGTGCCGGCCACCGATCCCCGCTTCCAGCAGTTCGTCGCCGGTTGCTCCACCAGCAAGCTCGACAAGCTCTACGTGCCCGGCCAGTACGAGAAGAACCTGAACACGACGGAAGGCCATACGCTGAACATCACCTGGGATGTCAGCCCGAACTTCACCTTCCGCTCGATCACCGGCTACACCAAGATCGACACCCGCAACCACTACCACTACGGTGCCTATGCGGGCGCCGCGGATGCGCGTAGCGACAGCCTGCCCTACACGCTGACCGGCGTCGGCGTTCCGGGCGGCACCATGCAGCTGGGTCATCCGATCGTGCTGGTCAATGAAGCCTGGTCCCAGGAATTCCAGTTCCTCGGCGAGCTGGCGAAGAACCTGAAATACACGACGGGCCTGTATTACTCCTCCGAGGATGGCTACCAGAGCTCCGGCCCGAATATCGGCGGACTCGTCCCCAACTACAACAATTACGGCATCGATATGCTGTATGTCGACCAGAAGGGGCTGACCTCGTCCGAAAGCAGCTCCTGGGCGGCGTTTGCCCAGGTCACCTGGACGCCGCCAGTGCTCGACAACAAGCTCGACATCGTCCCCGGCCTCCGCTACACGCGCGACCATCGGCAAGTGGTCGGCTACAACACCGGCTGGGATACCGCCTACTCGATCTATCCGGGTGTCGGTTCGGTGGCTGCCACCGATCTGCGCCCGATCACGGGAGTGGCGCCATTCACGAATGCCGCTGGCGACCGCAGCTGGTCGAAGACGACCCCGGCCATCGCCTTTAATTACCGCGTGCAGAAGGATCTGATGACCTACTTCAAGTACGCCACGGCCTACACCAGCGGCGGCTTCGATCCGATCGCCGGCCCGGGCATGGGTGCCGCACGCTTTGCCCAAGGCTTCGATCCTGAGACCATCAAGTCGATCGAACTCGGTCTCAAGGGCGAGTTCCTTGACCGTCGCCTACGCACCAACCTGGCGATGTTCAAGAGCAAGTTCACGAACGAGCAGAAGTCGACGGCGCAGGCCAGCAAGGGCTGGCAGACGGTCAACGTCGGTGGCTCGACCTATCACGGCGTCGAGCTTGACGTGATGGCGGCGGTGACCAACGATCTGCGCGTGAGCGTCAGCTGGGCTCATCTGAACCATCGTTACGATCAATGGATCAGCCCGATCACCGGTGCGGACATCACCGCAACCCGCGACCTGATCGTGCCGAAGAACGACTACTCGGCGAATCTCGACTACCGTTTCCCGAACTTCGGCCTGCCCGGCAAGCTCGATCTCAATCTCAACTACACCCGTCGTGACAAGACCACCACCCCGGTCGACCTGACCGTGCCGCTCGTCCCGGACAGCCGTACACCGCTGACCACCCCGGCGTTTGGCATCTGGAACGCGCGCCTCGCGCTGTCCCAGATCAAGGCCGGCCCGGGTGAAGAAGGTCGCGTGACGGTGGGCTTGTGGGCCAAGAACCTTGCCGACAAGAAGTATCTGATCATGGCCAACCCTGGCTGGGTAACCGACATGTCCGGCAACTGGGGCGAGCCGCGCACCGTCGGCCTCGACCTGACTTACAAGTACTGATACAGCAAGACGCAATGCAGGATCGCCGGCTTAGGCCGGCACGAAAACCGCCCCCACGAGGGGCGGTTTTTTTTGGCGACAGCCTCGTCAGCCGCCCGCCTTCGGCGCCTGGAAGATTTCGACGAGGTTCTGCCGCAGCCAGAGGTTGTCCGGGTCGTTATCGACGGAAGCATGCCAGTACAGATAAATATCCGCCGCATCCGGCATGTTAAGGCCCTCGGGCAAGGGCACCAGCTTGTTGCCACGCATGTCGCCGATCAGATAGGACATCGGACGGTGCGGCGCCGTCAGAATGCAGTCGGTCTGCGCGACGATCCTTGCCGCCGTCCAGTAATCCAGGCAGCGCAGCACGACTTCCCGCTCCAGACGACGCCGGGCGAACTCCATATCGAGATAGTTGGTTTCCACGCGCCGCGGCGCGACGACGACATGGCGCAACTTCAAATAGGTTTCGAGATCAAGCGCGCCCTTGCGCAAGGCCGGGTGATTGCGACGTATCATCACCGACAGCCCTTCGCGGGTCAGCAGCCGGCTGAGGACATCCGCCGAAGGATAGGAGTAGGCGAATGGCTGCATCGCCACATCAAACTTGCCGGTCGCCAGTCGGTTCTCGAAACGCCCGGGTTCGTAGAGGGTCGTGACAATCTCATACTGGGGAGCACTGGCCTGACACTCCATGAGCTGCGGCAGGAAGGCTGCCTCGTCGCTGGTGATCAGGCCGATCGTCAGCGTCCGCCGCGCCTTGGGCGCTGCAGCCGCCGGCTTCTGGTTCAGCGTCTCCTCGAGAATGCGCAGCGCCGAAAGGATCGGTTGATACAGTTCCCGCGCGAGCGGCGTCGGCGTCATGCCATTGTGATGACGTGAGAACAGGGGGTCCTTGAACAGCTCGCGCAACCGGCCCAAGGCATGGCTCACAGAGGATTGCGTCAGGTGCAACTTCTCGCTGGCGCGCGTCACCGCGCCTTCGCGGTAGACGGCTTCGAAGACCACCAGCAGGTTCAGGTCGATGCGTCTGATATCGATATTGTTCATATTACTCACATGCGAACAATTCAGTTGACCCATAATACCGGGGGCCTAAAATCGCGGCAACCTCTTTAAGACCACTCCGGAATTCATCGGAAAAATCGCCTAGAGGAGCTTCGCAGCCCGTGTTCGCATTTCCGGAATCGGGCGCCAAGGGGAGGATGCGGTTCAGGTCGCCCCACTTTCATCAAAATCAAATCAAAGGATATCAAGATGGGATACAGCATTGACTCCAAGGTTGGTGAACTGCTCGACAACGCCGCTCCGCGCGCCGTGATTGACAAGCACATGCCCGAACTGCCCACCAATCCGCAAATCGGCATGGCCCGCGGCATGTCCCTGAAGATGATCGCTGGCTTCTCCGGCGGCAAGATCACCAAGGAAATGCTGGCTGCCGTCAACGACGATCTGCAAAAGATCTAAGTCGGGGACGTACGCACCAAAAAAAGGCCGGGCATGCCCGGCCTTTTTTTGTTTTCCAGAACGCAGCCCTCTTAGCGTGAAAGTCGCGTAAGCGACTCTGGAAGCGCTCCTCTCACTGATACGGGAG
>CAZCPD010000014.1:0-24192 GCA_964500425.1 uncultured Rhodocyclaceae bacterium | reverse complement strand
GTGGATCGCCGAGCCGTGGGTGAACGGGTTGATGTTCATCCGCAGGCCTTCCGGGTTCACATGGATCAGCAGGTCGAGACCGAGCTTCTTCACCATGTTGTCGCGGAATTCGTACATCTCGCGAAACTTCCAGGTGGTGTCGACATGCAGCAGTGGGAAGGGCGGCTTGGCGGGGTAGAACGCCTTCATCGCCAGGTGCAGCATCACGGCGCTGTCCTTGCCGATGGAGTAAAGCATCACCGGATTTTCGGTCTCGGCGACGACCTCGCGCATGATGTGAATGCTCTCGGCTTCGAGTCGTTGCAGGTGGGTCAGGCTCATGGTTTGAGTGCCTCCTCGGGTAACGTGTTCAGGATAAACCCGCTGTTGGCGGCTTGTATCGGCAATTAAATGTTTTAGCTGTGCGGCGAGGGAGCCTTGTGCCGCCGGCGGGGTCGATGGCTGGGGAGGGACGGCGGTTTTCGGCGGCCGCGTCTGCGGCGCATTCTGTCGCGTCGGCAGGCCGCCGCTCTCCGGCAAATGAAAGGTGAGCAGGCGCTCACCCCGTTCGGCGACCCAATGGCTGAACTCCGCCGCGCGCTGCCAGTGCATGCCGTCGAGGATGGCGAAGGTCTTGCGGCCGCTCTCGCGCAACAGGCGGTCGAAGAACTCGATCAGCAGCGGCGCCCGCAGCGCGCCTTCATAGACCAGCCACAGCAGCTTGCCACGGTTAGTGACTGCTCGCATAGCGCTGAGGCGGCGTCCATCCTTGATCTCCGTGCTGGCCTTGGTCAGCGGGGCCTCGTCGACCCAGTAGATGGTGACGTCCTCGGCGCGCGCCCGGGTGCGGATCGCGCGATGCGTGGTCGCATCCCAGCCGCGCAGGATTTCGCCGCCGGCGGCAATGCGCGCGACCGGCTTGGGCGCGGCGAAGCCCCAGCGTTGCAGGTAGAGAGAAACGGTCCGCTCGGGCAGTCGGATGCCCGTGCGAGTGGCCACTAACTCCTGTATTGCGGCGCTCTGCCAAAGGGCCTGCGGCAAGCCAAGCTGGTCGGGCAACTGACTGCTGACGAGGCGGAAGATCTCCGCTTCCTGTTCGGGAGCAAGGCGGCGACCGTCGCCGCTGCTTCGCCCGCGCGGCTTGGCATCGACAGCCTGCCAGCCGCCAGCGAGATAGGCCTTCCAGGCGCCGATCACCGTCGGCAGGCTGAGTCCGGTTTGCGCCGCCACCGCCCCGGAACCGACTCCTTCGAGACGCAGGCGCACCGCCGTCCGCCGCTTCTCGTTCAACTCGGCAAGCGTCAGCGTCCGGCCATCGGGGCTGTCGTGGGTGGTGGGCTTAATCATTTAATTGCTCAATCGAGCGGGAGAATACTCGGCTACTGTACCTTCAGGCAACAGCGGATTTCGCTCCCCTCGCCCGCTTGCGGGAGAGGAGCAGGGGGAGAGGGCGTCTTTCAGAGACCGCCGTCCGAAGAGAAAAGCGACAAGAGGAGAACGCGCATGGCCGATGAACTGGATACCGCATTCGACGAACTCGTCGCGCAGCTCGGCGCGATCAAGGAGCGCCTGAAAGCCGCCGATCCGGCGCTCGACGAAACCGAGCGCGTCGAGGGCTACCGCTGGATCTTCAGCCTGCTCGGCACGGCGCTCGACGTCAATGTCTGGGCCGATGCCGCCCGGCCGCGCTTCACCGACATCGTCGGCCCCTACCGCAAGTGGGGCGGCGACAACGCGGATGCCTACTACCAATACACGCCGATCGACCCGCGCCGCAGCTACCGCGTCCGCGTCGAGCCGGGCAGCGCGGCTTATTTCTCGCTGACCATTTACGGCGGCCCGGACGACGGCCGCTATTCGACGCGCATCGTCGCCAGCGCCAACCACCGGACGCTGCAACCCTCGGCCGATGGCGCTTACGAAATCTGGCTGAGCCCCGAGCCGCCCGAGCCGACGATGGCTCAGCCGGCCAACTGGCTCAAGCTCGAAGCTGACGCCGTCTGCGGCCTGACGCGCGACTACCTGGCCGACCCGATCAACGGCCGGCGCGCCGTCTGGCGCATTGAGGCCGTCGATCCCTCGCCCTTCGTGCCGCAGAGCCCGGCGCTGCTGGCGCGCCGCCTGCGCGCCGCGCGCGTCTGGCTGGAGGAACAGGCGCAGATGTGCCCGCTGCGCGTGACGCCCGCCAACAGCGTCGCCGAACCCTACCCGGTGCCCAGGCAGACCTTTGGCTGGTCGGCCGGCGATGCCTCCTACGCGATGGGCAGCTTCGAGCTGGAGGACGGCCAGACGCTGCTCGTCGAAGGCCGCTCGCCGCCCTGCGCCTTCTGGAACCTGTGCCTGTGGACGCCCTACATGCACACCTACGACTACGCTTACGACGGCGTGACCCTCAACGGCGCGCAGGTGCAATACGAGGCCGACGGCTCGTGGCGGATCCGCATCGCGGCGCGCGACCCGGGCGCGCCGAACTGGATTTCGACGCAGGGTCACCGGCGCGGCGTGTTGTGGTTTCGCTGGTTCCTGCCCGAGGAAACCGTCGCCCGTCCGCGCGCCACGCTGCTCGGCGTCGACGGCCAGCCGGTCGCGGCAATTGTGTCGGCCGAGCGTCCCGCCGCCGTGCGCCTCGACGATCTCGCCGCGCCGCGCTTTCCCGAGCCGATGCAGCCCTTTGTCGACATGCTCGCCACGCGCGCCGGCGAAATCCGCATCGAGCCCGAGGCGCTGTGCGCCGAAGCGCAAGTCCGTACCGGCCTGTCGCACTGGGGCGACGAGGGCTTCCGCCGCCGCCTCGACGTGCTCTGCCGCTCGCTGCGCGATGAGGCGAACATGTCGGACTTCGGCAAGGTCATGGCCTTCGAATCCATCGTCGGCGCGCTGAGCAACCGCCTGCGCATCGAGGACCTGATCGCGCGCCATCCGGAAATCGAGCAGGTGCCGGTCGAGCGGCCCATCATCATCTGCGGCATGCCGCGCACCGGCACCACCCATCTGCACAACCTGATGTCCGCCGATCCCAACCTGCGCCACCTGCCTTACTGGGAGAGCCTGGAACCAGTGCTGGCGGAAGCCGGGCGCCCGGCGCCGGGCGCTGCCGGGGCGACCGATCCGCGCCTCGGCCGCTGCGCCCAGGCCTGCATGTTCATGGACGGCCTGCTGCCGCACTTCAAGCGCATGCACGAAATGACCGTCGAGCACGCCCACGAGGAAATCCAGCTGCTGGCGAACGACATCTCCGGCATGCTGTTCGAGACCATGGCCCACGTGCCCGGCTGGCGCGACGACTACAAGGCGCACGACCAGACGCCGTCCTACCGCTACCTGCGCCGCACCTTGCAGGCGCTCTCCTGGCTGGACCGCCAGTCGGGCAACGATGCCCACGCTCCGCGCCGCTGGGTGCTGAAGAGTCCGCAGCACCTCGAACAGTTCGGCCCGCTGCTGAAGGTGTTTCCCGATGCCACGCTGGTCATCACCCATCGCGACCCGCTGGCGGTGGTCGCCTCGATGGCGACGATGGTGGCCTATGCGCGCCGTCTCAACACGACGCAGCCCGATGTCGCGGCGATCGGCCGTTACTGGGCGGAGCGCGCCGCCGACCTGCTCAACGGCGGCCTCGCCAGTCGCGGCGGGCTACCGGCAGAACGCACAGTGGACGTGCGCCTCGACGATTTCATGGCCGACGAAATAGGCACGCTGAAGCGCATTTATGCTGTCGCCGACCAGCCGCTCGAAGCGCTGTCGCTGGCGAAAATGGCCGAGTACACGGCCGCCAATCCGCGTGGCCGGCATGGCGCGGTGATCTACGATCTGAAGGCGCTCGGCCTCGATGCCGGCGAACTTCGCGCACGCATGCAGCCCTACGCCGAGCGCTTCGGCCTGCGCGACGAGGGGCTGGCCTGATCATGAGTACGCTGCGCCACATGTTCGTCCATCCCGCGATGGCCCAACCCGTCGACCTGCGCGGCCGACGGATCGTCGTCACCGGCGCCGGTCCGGATTCCATCGGCGAAGCGACGGCTCGCACGCTGGCGGCATGGGGCGCAACGGTGGTGGTCACGACACGTTCGCCGGAGACCACAGCGGCGGCGGCCCACTCGCTCAATGCGGAGCTGCCGGCTGGCTGCCCCGGCGCCGTCGTCGGGCAGGCGCTCGATCTTTGCGATGTCGCTTCGGTGACTCGTTTCGCCGAGTGGTATCGCGCCACGCAGGGCGAGCGCCTCGATGCACTGATCAACAACGGCGGCGTCCACCTCGACCTGCGCTCGCAATGGCGCACGCCGCGACTCACCGCCGATGGACATGAAATCCACTGGCGCACCAACTATCTCGGCACCCTGCATCTGACACACTGCCTGTTGCCGCTGCTGCGCGCCACCGCCGGACGGCAGGGCGAAGCGCGCATCGTCAATGTCGTCTCGATGCTGCACGCGCGTGGCCGCAACGCCGCGCTGTTCGGCGGCCCGGCGGCGCTGCAACCCTACAACTCGTGGGCAGCCTACGGCGCCTCCAAGCTCGCGCTGGTGCATGCGACGCGCGAACTGCAACGCCACTATGGGGCCGAAGGCGTGCAGGCGTATTGCCTGCACCCCGGTGCGGTGCTGACGCGCATCGCCGACAAGGGCCTTGCCGGGCAGACGCTGCTTGCCGCCGTGCGCCGCGCCTTCGCGCCCGTCGAAGCCTTCTTCCTGCTGACGCCCGACGAGGGCGCGCAGACCCAGATTCATTGCGCCACCCAGCCGGGCCTGACGGGCGGCTTGTATTACCGCGACTGCCAGCCGGCGCAAGCCAGCGCCGATGCCGGCGACGACGCGGTCGCGGCGCGGCTGTGGGACGAGACGCAGGCCTGGCTCGACCATCGCGATAATGATCCGCACCCATCCCTGCCCTCTTCTTGAAGGGGCTACCGTATGTACACATTTCGCAAGCGACTGATTTCACTCCCCTCTCCCGCTTGCGGGAGAGGGGACTTGAGTGCATACGGTAGCCCTGTAGGAGAGGGAGCGATTTCATCCTGCGACCGCATCAAACGACGTGAACCCTGAAACGGAGAAAATGCAAATGACTGAAGCGAACCAGCACCTGCTCGAACCGCTCTGCGCCATCGCGCGCCGCGCCGGCGAGGCCATCATGACCATCTATGCCACCGACTTCGCGGTGCGCGACAAGAACGACGCCTCGCCGGTCACCGAGGCCGACGAGAAGGCCGAAGCCGTCATCCTCGCCGAACTCGCACGGCTGACGCCGGACATTCCGGTGATCTCGGAAGAGGCCGCCGCGGCGGGGCGCATTCCCAAGGTCGAGCAGCGCTTCTGGCTCGTCGATCCACTCGACGGCACCAAGGAATTCATCAGCCGCAACGGCGAATTCACGGTGAATATCGCGCTGATCGACAACGGCCGCCCGGTGCTCGGCGTGGTGCTGGCGCCAGCCCTCGGCAAGGCGGGGCGCATGTTCAGTGGCGCTCAAAACATCGGCGCCTGGGTCGAGGACGACGCCGGACGCCGCGCCATCCGCTGCCGCGCCGTGCCGGCCGCCGGCATGACGGTGGTCGCCAGCCGCTCGCACGGCGACGCCGCGGCGCTTGATGCCTTCTTCGCCGAGCGCCAGATCAAGGTCGCCTCGCTGGCTTCGGCCGGCTCGTCGCTGAAGCTGTGTCTGGTCGCCGCCGGCGAGGCCGATCTCTATCCGCGCCTTGGCCGCACCATGGAGTGGGACATCGCCGCCGGCCATGCCGTGCTCGCCGCCGCCGGCGGCCGCGTGACGACGCTGGATGGCGCCGACCTGCGCTACGCCAAGCCGGGCCTCGACAATCCGCACTTCGTGGCGAGCGGGCTGGCTGCGTAATGCAGGGCTATGACGGCAAGGTGGCGCTGGTCACCGGCGCCGCCTCGGGCATCGGCTACGCGCTGTGCCGAGAGCTGCATGCGCGCGGCGCGACAGTGCATGCCGCCGACCTCAACGAAGTCGGTCTCGCCCGTTTGCAGCAGGAATGCGGCGAACGGCTGGTCACGACACGGCTCAACGTCGTCGATGACGCCGCGGTGCAAGCGTGGATCGAGGGTGCGGCGGCGCAGCGCGGGCGTATCGACTACCTGTTCAACAACGCCGGCATCGTCGTCGGCGGCGACTTCGAAGCCATGGATCGCGCCGCCTGGCAGAAGATCATCGACATCAACCTGTGGGGCGTCATCCACGGCGACCAGCACGGCTACGCGCTGATGCTGCGCCAGGGCCACGGCCACATCGTCAACACCGCGTCGACGGCCGGCGTCATGCCGGTCGCACGCTCCACTGCCTATGCGACGACCAAGCACGCCGTCGTCGGCCTGTCGACCTCGCTGCGCGAGGAAGGTCGCGCGCACGGCATCCGAGTCAGCGCGGTGATCCCCGGCATCGTCGACACCAACATCTTCAGTACCGCCACCAACGTCGGCGGTCACGACTACGACGCGGCGATCCGCAAGGTGCCGATCGGCAGGATTTCGCCGCAACAGGCGGCGCGGGCGATCATCGCCGGTGTGGCGGCCAACCGCCAGTTCATCGTCTTCCCCGCCTACAACCGCCTGATTGTCGGCCTGAGCCGGATGTTCCCCGGCTTCATGGGCTGGCTGATCAACCGCGCGACCTGACGCGCGCCGTTTTTGCCAGCGGCTGCGCCTCCACCCGCAAGGCGCGGATGAAGTGGCGCTCCAGGTAGGCGCGCAGTTGCGCTTCGGTCGTGTACTCGGTCGGCGGCATCAGCAGCAAAGAAAGCAGCAGCCGCGCCGACCAGCTGACAATCGCATCGAGATCGGCATCGGCGCGGATTTCGCCGACACGGCGCGCAACGCGGTACGACTCGCGGAAGAAATCCGCCGTCAGTTGCATCGACTCCGGATCGCCGAGGTAGTTGCGACTCACCCAGAGCGCGGCCTGCTCGGAGAACAGGGCCTGATGAAGCGGAGTCGTGGGAGCGTGCTGCAACGTAAACAGTAGATAGTCGAGCAGGAAATCACAGAACGACTCGGCTTCGCCGATTTCACGCCGGAACTGGTTGAGAAATTCACTGACTTCATCGCGAAACACGGCCAGCAGCACCGCCTCGCGGTTGGGAAAATAGCGGTACAGCGTCGCCCGAGCCACCTTGGCGCGCGCCGCGATGTCGGCCATGGTGGTCTTCTCGATCGGCTGTTCGGCATAACAGGCGCGCGTGGCGGCGATCAGCTTCATGCGCGCCTCGTCGGGCGCGGCATTCTGGCCGGCGCCCCAGCGCTGCGCAGCCGGCTTGCGGCGGGTGTTCCTGGTAGCCGGAGTCTTCTTGGCGGGGGGCTTGGTCTTCATATTGAAATGATATCCGATCGATTTCCCGAAAAAGTATACACATAACAGTTTTTGTCCTATTATCGAGACAATGTGTGATTTATGTCTCGTTGTCGGAGGGTCAGGTGCAGAACCAAACCACGCTTACAGCGCATTTCGGCGGCATACGCCAGCTCGGCTACGTCGTCGCCGACCTCGATGCGAGTCTGGCCGAATGGCGGCGCAAGGGGATCGGGCCGTGGACCATCATGCGCAACGTCTGCCTCAACGCCGTCTATCGCGGCGCGTCGAGCCGGCCGCTGATCGACATCGCCCTGGCCTACTGCGGCGACGTGCAGATCGAGCTGATCCAGCAGCGCAACGATGCGCCCTCGCCCTACCGCGCCCGCATTCAGGCGCAGCGTTACGGCCTGCATCACATCGCCTTCCTCTGCGCGAACATCGGGGCCGACGTGCGCCGCGCCGAATCGTTAGGCTGGCAGTTGGTCTGCGACATTCGCATGCCTGGCAGCGGGCGCTATGTCTATCTGCAATCTCCGCGCTTCGGCGACGATTTCCACATCGAGTTTCTCGAAGCGTCGCCGGTGATGCGGCGCATCTTCGCCGTGGGCATGGCCGAGACCGCCTCTGCGCCGAATGCCGAGACGCTCGAATTCGATCTCGCCTCGTTCGCTTCCAAGCTGAAGCAGGGCGCGTGGATGTGCGGCCTGCCACTGCGTCGCACCGCAGTGGCCCCGTCCGTTGCGCCGCCGCCCTTGCGGCAGCCGCAACTCGATCGCATCGAATACACGGTTCCCGACCTCACCGTCGCCATCGACGCCTGGCAGACGCAGCTCGGCATCGGGCACTGGCGCCATGCCGCCAACAGCGCCGACGCCCGCAGCGGCGCGGTCGTTCTCTCGCTCGTCGAATCCGGCTCCCAACCTTCACGAGGTTCCCTCTGATGCGCAACTTCCTCAATCTTCTCCATGCCTTCGGCATCGGAATCGACTGGCTGCGCTTGCGCCTGCGCATCCCGCTGGCGACCGTCGAGCAGCTGCTGGCCGGAAAATTTCCCAAGGGACGTTTCGTTCTGGCGACGCAAGCGCCCGGCATTCATGTCAGCGGACAGATTCCCGCCGTCGGCGCGCGCATTCTGTTTGCTGCGCGCCTCGACATCGAAGGCCTCCGCGTGACGCCCGACGGCCGCACGCTGTGCATCGGCATCAGCGCGCCGTCGCTGGCGGTCGGCGAGGGTTCGGTCGGTCCGCTCGCCGATGCCGTTCGCAAGGGCAGGATCGACCTGACGCGGCCGGCCGATCTCGTCGGCAATCAGCTCGGCCTGCCGCCGCTGGTCGCCAGTGCGCGCGGCGACGAAGTGGTGCTCGATTTTGCGCGCCTGCCGGCGTTGCGCGAACCGCGCGCGCGGCGCAGGTTCATGATCGGCAGCGCGCTGCTCGGCGTCTCGCGCATCAGCGCGGCGGACATTGGCGAAGCCGCGGTCATCGTGCAGTTGTGCCTGTTCCCGGCGGGCATCGTCGGCTTCCTCAAGGCCGTGCTGCGCCACGCGCTGATGCCCTGGCTCGATCGACTGACCGGCTTGCCACATGGACCACATGGACCACGGGGAGCTCGGTCATGAGCCGGGCGATCGAACGCGACATGCGGACCTTCGTCGGCGGCGACGGCAAGCAAGGCGGCTGGGCGCGGCGTGAGGCGTGGTTTCATGACGTCGCCGTGCGCATGTGCGACGGCTACAACGATTTCGGCGATCCGGCCTATCTCGAAGGCTTGCGCCGCCTGCTCTATTCCTACGACACCGAAGCGCGCTTCCACACGCTGGGCAAGCTGACCATGGCTTACCAGCTGGTCGGCCTGCTCGCCGAGCGCCTGCGCACCAACCGCTGGTGCGCGGCGCTGCCCGAATCGGCCGACATCCGCATCGAGCGGCCGCTGGTCATCGCCGGCATGGTGCGCACCGGCAGCTCGGCGCTGCACGACCTGATGGGCGCCAATCCCGACACGCAGTTCCTGCCCTACTGGCTGGCGCTGCACCCACAGCCGCGTCCGCCGCGTGCGCAGTGGGAGGCGGCGTACGACTTCCAGCACGCGCGCATGGAGATCGACCTGATGTTCCGCGCCGGCAGGAACGTGCTCGAATCCATCCACTTCCTCAGCGCCGAAGGGCCGGACGAGCCCGGGCGCATCACCGCCCAGGGCTTTGCCGACGAGCGCTTCGAAGTGGTCAACACCGTGCCGACATATTCGGAGTGGTATGCGAACAACATCCATCGCGACACCTACCGGCGCTACAAGCGCATCACCCAGCTGATCGGCGCATATGAGTCTGCGCCGCAGCGGCGCTGGCTGCTCAAGTATCCGGTGTTCAGCCGCAACCTCGAAGCCTTCCTCGAATGCTTTCCGGACGCCTGCGTCATCTGGACGCATCGCGATCCGGCGCAGGTGCTGCCGTCCTACGTCAGCCTGATCGCGCATTTCCGCGGCCTGATCGAGAAGGACATCGACGAGGCGCGCATCGCCCGCGAGCAGCTGGAGATCTGGGCCAGCGCGATGGAGCGCTGCATGGCGTTGCGC
The DNA here is from genome assembly GCA_964500425.1 of uncultured Rhodocyclaceae bacterium. GTDB lineage: Bacteria > Pseudomonadota > Gammaproteobacteria > Burkholderiales > Rhodocyclaceae > Sterolibacterium. The sequence continues at coordinate 14,340 of CAZCPD010000014.1, read as the reverse complement.
CAGGGGCGCGAACACCAGTTCCATGACATCTACTTCAACGATTTCCAGGCCGATCCGCTCGGCGAGATCGGCCGCGCCTACGCCCGCTTCGATCAGCCGTTTCCCGATGCCTCGCGCGCCGTGATCCAGAAATGGCGCGATGACAATCCGCCGGGCAAGCACGGCGAGCACCACTATTCGAAGGAATTCGTCGGCGTCGACCGTGCCGCCATCCACGAGCGATTCGCCGCCTATCTCGCGCGCTTTCCGCGCGTCCTGGAAAAGAGGAACAAAGCATGATCATCCAACGCAACGACAGGGAACGCGCGCTGATCGCCGATGCCGAGCGCCTGCTGCCGACCGGCACGCGCTGCCTGACCTTCGAGGACGAGCTCAACTTCGTCGTCGGCGGCGCGCGCGGCAGCCGCATCCGCGATGTCAGCGGCAACGAATACATCGATTACCTGCTTGGCTCCGGGCCGCACATCCTCGGCCACGCCCACCCGGCCATCACCGGCGCGCTGGCGAACATCGCCGAGAAGGGCGCCAGCTATCTGATCGTCAGCGAGGAGGCGATCGAGGTGGCGAAGAAGATCGTCGAGCACGTGCCTTGCGCCGAGCGCGTCACCTTCCACAGCAGCGGATCGGAGGCCACCTTCTTCGCGCTGCGCCTGGCGCGCGCCTACCGGCGTCGCGACAAGATCCTCAAGTTCGAGGGCGGCTATCACGGCATGCACGACTACGCGCTGATGAGCAACCAATGGACCGGCGGCGCGCCGCCTTTCCCGACGGCGATTCCGAACAGCCACGGCATCCCCGCCGTGCTGCGCGAGGAAATGCTGATCGCGCCGTTCAACGACCTCGAAGCCACCATCGCCCTGATCGAGCAACATCACGACGAACTCGGCGGCGTCATCGTCGAGCCGCTGCAGCGCAGCTTCGTGCCGCGCCCCGGCTTCCTCCAGGGCCTGCGCGAGATCACCCGGCATTACGACATCCCGCTGATCTTCGACGAAGTCGTCACCGGCTTCCGCCTCGCCCTCGGCGGCGCCCAGGAGCGCTATGGCGTGACGCCCGATCTCTGCGCGCTCGGCAAGTGCATCAGCGGCGGCCTGCCGCTCGGCGTGCTGTGCGGCCGCGATGACCTCATGAGCCTCGCCGATCCGCGCCGGCGCATCCAGATGCTGCCCTTCGTCATGCTCACCGGCACCTTCTCCTCGAATCCGGTCGTCATGAGCGTGGCGCGCGCCATCATCGGGGTGCTGGAACAACCGGATACCTATGCCCGCATCGAGCAGACTGGCACGCGCCTGATGCGCGAGCTGCAACAGGCGATGGACGACGCCGGCGTGCCGGCGCGCGTTTCCGGCGAGCCGAGCACCTTCCAGCTCTGGTTCACCGATGCCGAGCTGATCAACCATCGTTCGACCCATGGCGCCGATGCCTGGCTGAATTTCCGTTTCGGCGACCTGTTGCTGCGCGACGGCGTGCTGAAGGCGGCCGAGAAATTCTTCGTCTCGGCGGCGCACGACGATGCCGACATCGACCGCACCGTGAACGCCTTCCGCCGCGCGGCGGAACAGATCGCCCGGGAGCGCAAATGAGCACGATCCTGATCACGGTCGCCGACGACGCGCTGGGCGCGCCGCTGACCGCGCGTCTCGCCCGTCTGCTCGCCGAACGCGGACACCGTGTCGAACGGCTGCGCGACGACGAGCTCGACCGGATCGAGGAGGCCGCGCTAAGCGCGCGCATGGCGGGCGTCGCCGGCGTCATCCATCTCAGCGAGGCGGCGCCGCCGCTGACCGACCAGGACCAGTACGCCGGCTATCGTCGCAACGTGCTGGCCACGCGCCGTCTGCTCGCCGCCTGCCGCGCCCAGCCGGAACCGCCGCACATCGTGCTGCGCTCGACGCCGGCCGCCGCGTTGCCGCTGCCGGTCGACAGCCAGGGCCGGCAGAAGGCCGAGTGCGAGGCCCTGCTGCGCGCCTCGGGGCTGGAGCACATGATATTTCGCATCGGCGACGCGCCTCTCCAGGAGGTGGCGCTGGCCATCGCCAACGCGCTCGACCAGCGCTGTTTCGACGGACAGACTGTCGAGTTGGGCCAGATGCGGTCGACGGAATCGAGCCACGGTGCGCAAACCTGGCTGACGACCCAGCGCACCCGCTGGGGGCTGCTGCGCCGCGCCCTGCGCTCCGCCGGCGCATTTATCCGCGGAAGCCATTCCACTCAGGTACGACCACGACCATGACCTGCCCTGCCCTGCAACCCTCGCCAATACTCGCTCTCCGAGGCGCGAGCCGGAAAACCGCACCCGAGCGCAATCATTTTTTGCAAGGAGAAGAACGATGACCCGCTATCTGCGTGCCGAAACGCGCATCGCCGCCCCGGCGCCGACCATCTACGCCATCCTCACCGACATGCCCGGCTATGCGAAATGGAATCCGTGGATTCCGCGGTGCTCGGCCGGCGAAATGAAAGTGGGGGCGATCTACACCCTGACCGTGCTGCTCAACGGCCGGCCGAAGACGGTGAGCCATGAAGTCACGGCGCTGCGACCCAACGAATATTTCGCCTGGCGCGACCTCGGCTGGATCACCTGGTTCGTGCAGGGGTCGCGATCACGCACGCTGACGCCGACGGCGGACGGGCAGGTCGATTGCCGCATCGAGATGCGTCTCGGCGGCCTGCTCGCCTGGCTCGTGCCCATCCTTTACGGGAAGAGCCTGCAGGAAGGCATGGCGATGGAGCTGGCGGGTTTGAAGCGTCACGCCGAATCGCAACACCGCTGTCCCGCCTGAAGCCCTTGCGGCGACCGGCTCAGAACTCCTCCCACTCCTCCACCGGTTCGGCGGAATGCGCAAGCGGCACGGGCTTGCGCGGTCGGGCAACCTGACCCGTCGCGACGCGGGCCGGCGCCGTGCGCAGCGGTGAGGCCAAGGCGCGTCCCTCGGTCAGCTTGAACATGGCCACCGCTTCGACGAGGCCGCGCGCCTGCTCTTCGAGGCTCTCGGCGGCGGCGGCAGCCTCTTCGACCAGCGCGGCATTCTGCTGAGTCACCTCATCCATGTGCGTGACCGCTTCGGTGACCTGGGCAATACCCGAGCTTTGTTCGCGGCTGGCGTTGCTGATGTCGGTGACCAGATCCGCGACCTGCTGGAAGCTGCTGACGACGTCGTCCATGGTGCTGCCGGCTTCGCGCACCAGCTTGGCGCCGCCCTCGACTTTGTCTACCGACTCGGCGATCAGCGTCTTGATCTCCTTCGCCGCCGTCGCGCTGCGCTGGGCGAGGTTGCGCACTTCGCTGGCGACCACGGCGAAGCCGCGACCCTGCTCGCCGGCGCGCGCTGCCTCGACCGCGGCGTTGAGCGCCAGGATGTTGGTCTGGAAGGCAATGCTGTCGATCACGCCGATGATATCGGCGATCTTCTTCGAGCTGCCCTGAATCTCGCTCATGGTGGAAACCACGCGCTTGACCATCTCGCCGCCCTTGCTCGCCACCTCGTTCGACTTGCTTGCCAGGGCATTGGCCTGATTGGCATTCTCGGCATTCTGCTGCACCGTCGTGTTGAGTTCCTCCATGCTCGACGAAGTCTCTTCGAGACTGCTCGCCTGCTCCTCGGTACGGCTGGAGAGATCCTGGTTGCCCGAAGCGATTTCGCGCGACGCGGTATTGATGGCGTCGGCGGCCTCCTTGATCTGGCCGATGACATCGCGCAATCGCTCGATGGTCTGATTGGTGTCGTCCTTGAGCTGGCCGAAGATGCCTTCGTAATCCTCGTGGATGGTCTGGGTCAAGTCGCCGCGAGCGACGCGATTGAGCGCGGCTGATGTGGTGTTCAGGGCCTGCTGGGTGTTTTGCAGCAGATGATTGATGCCTTCGCCGAGCTTGATGAAGAAACCTTCCTTTCCCTGCAGGTTGATGCGCTTGGAAAGATCGCCCTTGCTCGCGGCGGCGACGATTTCCGCCACTTCGTTCTCGACCTGGATTTCGTTGGTGCGATCCAGCCATTCCCCCGTGCTGCCAAGGCGGCTGCCCTTCTCGTCGAAGACCGGCGTCGTGGTGACGTGGAAGACCTTGCCGCCGATCTCCATGTCGCTTTCCCGGCTTTGTTGCAGCTCAGCGAGGCGCTTGAGCGCACCCGCGACATCGTCATAAAAGATACCGATGCTGGTGCCGACGAACTTGTCTGCCGTGAAACCGGGGTGACGACGCGCCAGTTCCGGTTCGATCTTGCGGATGGTGTCGAGCATCGTCTTGTTGGCATAGGTCACGTTGCCCGCCACATCGGCGATGCGCACCGGCGTATGCACCGAATCGAGGGCGATCTTGATGCCAGTCATCTCGTCGGCGACGCGCTTGGTTTCTGAGATCTCGAATCCCATGCGGGTCTGCATCGTCTGGAGTTGCTGGAGCATCTTGCCGAGTTCATCGTCGTTGCTGACATCAATGACATTAGCGTAGTCGCCCTGGGCGATTTTGCCGAGCGTGTCGACCACCTCGCGAACGGGCCGCATGATCGTGCGGATCAGCCAGAGCGCGCCACCAACGCCAAGTAGAATCGAGAACATCACGCCGAGCAGCGTCGCCCAGCGAATCCGGTCGAACAGGGTGCGCGTCGCGACAAAATCGCTCCGCGCATGCGACGACTGGAGATTGAAGAGTTCGTCTGCCTTTTCCGCGGCATCCTGATAAAGCGGATTGATCTTCGTCAGGAGAATCTGGTTGGCGTGTTCATAATCGCCATCGAGCAAAGCCTGGTGCGCTGGCGCCAGCCCTTCCTGGGAGAACTTGCGGCGCGCCTCGACATAGGCGTCAGCCAGTTTGCGATGCTCGTCGGTGTGAATCTGGGTTAAATAGTCCTGCCAGAGCTGGTCGATCTCGCTCTTGCCGCTTTCGATGGCGTCGGTATGCCTGCCCAATGGATGGTCGTGCATCCTGGCATGCTTGCCCGCAGGGTCGTGCTGGAGGCCCAGCATGATCTGGGCGCGGTTGTCGGACATCAGCTTGCCGACGCGGCCGAGGATGCGCACGGGTTCCAGGCGCTGCTCGTAGAGCTGTTCACCCGCCGAGTTGATGGTCGACAGGGCAAGGATGCCGATCGCCGCCTGGACGATCAGGATAAGACAAATAAAGCCGAACACCAGTGACAGGCGCTGACGCAACGACAGGCGACCGAGCAGGCTTTCGCCGCCCTTCACTCCACGACCATAGCGGATCCGCATGCGGCCCTGGCGATTCTCGCGGAACTTTCGGTAAAGCTCCTCGGCTTCGTCGATCTGGCTGCGCGTCGGCTTGCGTCGCACCGACATGTAGCCACTGACCTGACCGCTTTCCACGATGGGCGTGACATTGGCCACCACCCAGTAGTGGTCGCCGTTCTTGCAGCGGTTCTTGACCAGACCGGTCCACGGTCGTCCCGCCTTCAGCGTCTCCCACAGGTCGGCAAAGGCCTCCGCGGGCATGTCGGGGTGGCGCACGACGTTGTGCGGCTCGCCGATCAGTTCTGCCTCGCTGAAGCCGCTGATTTCGAGGAAGTCCTTGTTGATGTAGGTGATCTGTCCCTTGAGGTTGGTTTTCGAGACGATCAGGCTGTCATCGCGAAGCTGGATTTCCTTGTTGCTGACCGGCAGATTCGTGCGCATGGTGTTCTCCCGTGACTTCCGGATTCGGATGTTGATCAGATGTTCGATGCGTAATACGGCGGCTGGCTCGCCGGCAGCGACGAGTCGACCGGCCCGTTCCTCGGAACGTAGGCCGTGACGTCGTTGCCGCTACCGGCGAAGGAAAGCTTGAGGCAGGTATTCATGACCAGTTTGATGCCGCGTCCGGCCGATGCCGCGTCGACAAAATCGCCGTCCGCGAGCAAATGCGACTGGTCGAAACCGGCGCCCGAGTCGACCACGCGCAACAGCGTGGCGGGCTGGCCGGCAAACTCGCTGGCTTCGATCTGGATGCCGATGTGGCCGTTGCGCAGAGCGGCCAGCTTCGCGTCGCGTAGCTTGACATAGGCATCGAAGCCTTCCGCGCCGGCGTACCTGAGCTCCGACGAAAGACCCAGCACGCCGTGATCCAGGGCGTTACTGAACAGCTCGCTGAGCACCAGGCCGAACAGGTTGTCATCGTGCGCGACGATTCCCAGCTTGCACGCCATGTCGATGATCGTATGCACGATGTCGGATTCGACCATCTGGCGCGCGTCGAGATCGAGCCGTAAACGAGCCGCTCGCGTGCGCGTCGTTGCAGCACCAGCGCCCGCCGGATGCTCGCCAGCGAGCCGGCCCATGTGCAGCACGACCAGCGAGGTGTCGTCGTGCCCCTTGTGCCGCTTCGCCGTCTCCTGAATGCGGGCGAAGATGTCTTCCGGCGCGGCGGCGAGGACGAAATCCTCCAGGCTGCCGTCCTGCCAGGTCTCGACCAGGCCGTCGGAGAAGAAGACGATGCTGTCATCGGCATCGAGCTGTATCGCCTCGCAGGTGAACGCCGCCTTGTTATCCACCTCGGCGAGGCCCAGCGCCAGATGGGTTGAGGGAATCCGCCGCAACCCCTTGCCGTCGTGGATCAATACGGCCGGATTGCCGCCCACCCAGAATTCCGCCGCACCCGTCTTGAAGTCCACCGAAGCCGCCGTGGCGGCGATGAAACGGCCGACCGGCATCACATTCTTCAACGTCCGGTTGATCTCGAAGAGGATGTCCTGGAGCGGGAAGCCCTTGTTGGTCATGGCCATGAACGGCGGGATCAGCGGCAGCAGGGTGAACGCCGCCGGCAGGCCGTGGCCGATGGCGTCGGCGAGAATCACGTGCAAACGCCCCGACGGCGTCGTCCCGGCCAGCACCAGGTCGCCCGAGAACATGCTCGTCGGCATCACGCTGTACTGGATCAGGTCGCCCGGCGGCACCATGCGCGACAACATGCGCGAGAGGACGTAGGCGGCCACCGTGTTTTCGTCGAGCAGCTGGTCGTGCAGGCGCTGCACCTCCTTCTTCTGTTCGACGATTTCGCGGTTCGCCAGAACGCTGCGGAAATGCGCCCTGAGCTTGTCGAGCAGCTGCTGCGGCTGAATCGGCTTGGTGATGTAATCGGTGCCGATCTGCAAGGCCTGCTCGATGGAATGTGCATCGGTGTCGGCGGAGAGGAACAGGATGGGCACCACCTGGTTGAGCTCACGGATGCGCCGCGCCGCCTCGATGCCGTCCATGTTCGGCATCATCACATCCATCAGGATGACATCCGGATTTTCGCGGGTAAAGACGTCGATCGCCTGCAGACCGTCGGCCGCCGTGACGATGGTGTGCCCGAACTCGCCGAGCAGCGCCTTCAGCAGCAGCAGGTTCGAGCGCGTGTCGTCCACCGCGAGAACCTTCAGGGTATCGAGGGGATTCATGGCAGTTTGCTCGGCGCGGGAGTCGTCGGGATCACGCGGCTTACAGAATGGTGAACATGCTCTTGAAGTTGGCGATCTCAAGCACTTGCGCCACGCTCTGGCGCGCGTTCGCCAGCTCCAGCGCCTTCCCCGCGGCTTGCGCCTTGTCGCGCAGGATCAACAACATGCCGAGCGCCGAGCTGTCGAGATAGTCGACGGCGGCGAGATCGACCCTGATCTTGCGCATCTGGGGGGTCAGCATGGCGTTATCGATCGCCGCGCGAAACGCGCGATGGGTATTGAAGTCGAAGCGCCCCTTCAGGTGGATGACGGCGCTGCCTTCTTCCACGACGATGTTGATTTCCATGATCGCTGCTCCTCGATGAGTTGCGTTTGTCTTGCGCTTGCCCTGAACCTTGCGTTTCTCTCGCCTATGCCTGTCGCTCCGCGGCGCGCAGCCGCGCCATGATGTGATCGGCTACCTGCGGCAGCCCCACCGCCTCTTCGACCGCGCCGAGCAACGTGGCTTCGCGCGGCATGCCATAGACGACGCAGGTCGCCTGATCCTGGGCGATCGTCCATGCCCCCGCCTGGCGCATTTCGAGCAGGCCCTGCGCGCCGTCCTTGCCCATGCCGGTCAGCAGCACGCCAACGGCATTCCTGCCGTAGACCTCGGCCACCGAGCGGAACATCACATCGACCGATGGCCGATGGCGATTCACCGGCGCGCTCTGCGACAGCTCGGTGACATGGCCGGCGCCGCTCTTCTTCACCAGCAGATGCGAATTGCCCGGCGCCAGATAGGCGTGGCCGGGCTGGATGCGCTCGCCGCCTTGCGCCTCGATCACCTTGATGCGCGCCAGCCGGTCGAGCCGCCTGGCGAACGAAGCGGTGAACAGTTCGGGCATGTGCTGACTGATGACGATGCCCGGCGTCTGCTCGGGGAGCGCGATTAGCACGTCCTTGATCGCCTCGGTGCCGCCGGTCGAAGCGCCAATGGCGATCAGCCTTTCGTTGAGCGTGCGCACGCTCAACGCGCTCGTCGGCGCTCTCGGCGCTGCCGACTGGGCGGGAGCCGGCGCCACATGGGTATTCAGCAGGGCGCCCGCCGCGCCACGGATCTTCTCGCAGATTTCCTCGGAATATTCCTCGATCAGCGCCGGGTTTTCCAGGCGCGGCTTGGGCAGGAAATCGACGGCGCCGAGTTCAAGCGCCTGCATGGTGACCTCCGAGCCGTGCTCGGTCAGCGTCGAGATCATGACCACCGGCATCGGCCGCAGCTTCATCAGACGGCGCAGGAATTCGATGCCGTCCATGCGCGGCATCTCGACGTCAAGCGTCAGCACGTCTGGATTCAACGCCTTGATCATCTCGCGCGCGATGATGGGGTCCGGCGCCTCGCCGACCACTTCGAGATCCGGCGCGCTGCCGATGATCCTGGCCAGCAGCGCGCGCATCAATGCCGAGTCGTCGATGATGAGAACCTTGATGGTCACGGTCGCTCCTTAAGGCTTGAGACGCGCAGCGTCTCTCGAAGCTCCCCTCCCCCGCGCCGCGGGGGAGGGGCTGGAGGAGAGGGAGACGGACATGCGCGACATCGTCTTCAGGCAGATATCCATGACTTCATGTCCGTCAGGTAAACAACTCGATATCGCCGGAAACCGGCGTTTCGGTGAGGCGCGCCGCGTATTCGCGCTCGCGCCGCGCCAGGGTTTCATTGTGCTGCCGCACCAGCTTCTTGACGAGCACGCGGCCGCTGCTCGGGAAAAAATAGATCTTGCGCGGATAGACGTCGAGCAGGTCCTGGGCGACGACCGGGATGCGTTCGGTCTTCAGGTATTCGAGGACGAAGCGTGCGTTGTGCTCGCCGACCTTCGAACTCGTCAGGCTGGCCATCACGCGGCCACCACCGAACACCTTGGCCTCAAGGGCGCCGCGCCGCGCGCCGAGCTTGTAGAGATGGTTGATGAGCACTTCCATGGCGAAGGTGCCATAGCGTGCCGAAGCGCCAGCCAGCGCCGCGCCATCGTCGCCTTCCGCCAGCATGAAGTGGTTCATGCCGCCGATACCCTTCTCGCGGTCGACGATGCAGGCGGAGACGCACGAGCCGAGCACCGTGACGAGGGCAAGGTTGGAAGTGGTGGCGAAGTATTCGCCCGGCAACAACTTGACCGCTTCGACCTCGAAGTTGCGGTCGTAGTAGCGGTTGCCCGCCAGGTGATCGCCGCCGGCCCCGGCGCCGCCCGGCTCAGCGCTTGCGGTTCGTGCGTTCATAGACGGTTCGTCCCAGCGTATGAAACAGGTCGGCGGCGTGCATGAAGCTTTCCGAATGGCCAGCGAACAGCAGGCCGTCGTCGCGCAGCAGCGGCACGAATTTCCTGAGTATCTGGTACTGCGTGTCCTTGTCGAAGTAGATCATCACGTTGCGGCAGAAAATCGCGTCGAGCGGCGTCGGGATGTTGGCCCAGCGCTCGTCGAGCAGGTTCACGCGCGTGAAACTCACCAGCCTCTGCAACTCCGGGCGCACGCGGGCCTGACCGGCCTGGCCGCCAGTCCCCTTGAGGAAGAAGGCGCGCAGGCGTTCGCGCGACAGCTTGTCGACGCGCTCCAGCGGATAGATGCCCTGCTGCGCGGTGGCCAGCACGTTGGTGTCGATGTCGCTGGCGATGATCGCCACCGGCGGCGTCAGCGTCTCGAAGGTCTCGCAGGCGGTAATCGCCAGGGTGTACGGCTCCTCGCCGGTCGACGACGCCGAGCACCAGATGCGCAGCGGGTTGGCGGCGCTGGCGCGCCCGGCGATCTTGCGCAAATGTTCGCCGAGGATTTCGAAGTGATGCGCCTCGCGGAAGAAGGCGGTGAGATTGGTGGTCAGGGAGTTGACGAACACTTCCATCTCGGCGGGATCACCGCGCTCGAGCTGGGCGAGATAGACGGCGAAGCTCGGGCAATTGCGCGCGCGCAGCCGGCGCACCAGCCGGCTGTAGACCATGTTGTGCTTCAGCGGCGAGAGTGAAATCCCGGCATGCTGATGAATCAGCTTGCGCACGCGCTCGAAGTCCGCCGCCGTGAATTCGAATTCACGATTTGGCGCGGCAATGCCCGCGTCGCCGGGTTCGTTCGGGATGGCGGTCATGGCGGTGTCAGAACTCTTCCCACTCTTCTGCGTCGCTGCCCGGCTTGGGCAGGCCGGGTTTACTCACGCGACCGTTGCCTTGCGTCGGCGCCGCAGCCGACAGGCGCGTTGCCGGGCGGACCGGCGCGGCGAGGCGCGCCGCTCCTGCCGAGCTGGCGCGGCCATCGTCGAGCTTGAACATGCCGACCGCCTGCATCAGGCCGCGCGCCTGGTCCTTGAGGCTTTCCGAGGCCGCCGCCGCTTCCTCGACCAGCGCGGCGTTCTGCTGCGTCACCTCGTCCATCTGACCGATGGCCTGGGTCACCTGCTCGATGCCGTTGCTCTGCTCATGGCTGGCGTCGGCGATCTGGGTGACCAGGCTTGCCACCCCCTGGAAGCTGCTGACCACCTCGTCCATGGTATCGCCGGCCAGTTCGACGAGTTCGGCGCCGCTTTCCACCTTGTCCTCCGATTCGGCGATCAGCGTCTTGATCTCCTTCGCCGCCGTCGCGCTGCGCTGGGCAAGCTGACGCACTTCCGTCGCCACCACCGCGAAGCCGCGGCCCTGCTCGCCGGCGCGCGCCGCCTCGACCGCCGCGTTGAGCGCCAGGATGTTGGTCTGGAAGGCGATGCTGTCGATCACGCCGATGATGTCGGCGATCTTCTTCGAGCTGCCCTGGATGTCGCTCATGGTGCTGACGACGCGCTTGACCATCTCACCGCCCTTGCTCGCCACCTCGTTCGACTTGCGCGCCAGGGCATTCGCCTGATTGGCATTCTCGGCGTTGTGTTTGACCGTTTCGTTGAGCTCGGCCATGCTCGATGAGGTTTCCTCCAGGCTGCTCGCCTGCTCTTCGGTGCGACTGGAGAGATCGAGGTTGCCGGCGGCGATTTCGTGCGCCGCCGTGTTGATCGCCTCGGTGGCGTCCTTGATGCGGCTGACCACCTCGCGCAGGCGTTCGACGGTCGTGTTGGTGTCGTCCTTGAGCTGACCGAAGATGCCTTCGTAGTCGGCGTCGATCTGCTGGGTCAGATCGCCACGCGCCACCGTCTTGAGGACGCGGGCGACATCCTGGAGACCGCCCGACGTCACTTCGGCAAGCCGGTTGAGCCCTTCGGCAAGCTGCCGGACAAAGCCCTCCTTGCCTTCGAGCGACAGGCGCTTCTCGAAATCGCCGCGCTGTGCGCAGTCGACGACGTTCGCCAGCTCGCGCTCGACGAGCACCTCCACGGTTCTGTCGAGCCATTCGGCAACCGCGCCGAGACGCTCGCCACGCTCACTGAGCACCGGGTTGGCCGTCACGCGCAAATGCCGCCCACCGATCTCGAAATTCGCGACGTGGGTGCCATTGAGCCGTTCCAGCAGACCTGCCTGGTGCGCAGGGTTCTTGTGATAACCGTCGATGCACGTCCCGATCATGTGGTCGGCGTCAAAGCTTGGCAGCTGCTTGCGGATGTCGGCTTCGGCGCCCTTGAGAATGCGCTGTACCGACTTGTTGGCGTAGATGATGTTGCGCTCGCTATTGGCGATCATCACGCCGGTACTGACATTGTCGAGCGCCACCTTGATGCGCAGCGCCTCGTCCGCGCTGCGTTTGTTCTCGGCCAGTTCGAAGCCGAGGCGGGTGAGGATGGTTTGCAGGCCCTGCATGACCTTGCCGATTTCGTCGTTGCGCACGACGTCGATACGTGTCGAATAATCGCCCGCCGAGATCGCCCGGAAGGTCTGCAATGCCTTGTCCAGCGGGGCATTGACGTGACGGATCAACCAGTAGATCGTCGCGACGAGGATCAGCACGGCGAGCAGCGACGCCAGCGCCAGGGCGCGCTGCAGTTCGCGGGCGACCCCCTGAATTTCCTCGATATAGGTGCCGCCGCCGATCACCCAGTGCCAGTCGGGATATTCGTCGAATACGCTCACCTTTTCGCGCGCGGCGGTCTCGCCCAGTTGCGGATTCATCCAGGGATAACGGATCACGCCCTTCTTCTTGTCGAGCATTTCCTTGATGAATTCCTGGCCGTTGGCATCCTTGGCGCCGAGGATGTTTTGCCCCTCCTTGGCCGGGTGCACGATCAGCGTGCCGCGTTGCTTGCCCGGACGCGAGTCGAGAACGAAGAAGTAGCCGCTGCTGCCCGCCTTGACGGCCTTGATCTGCTGCTTCAGCGCAGCCATTTCGACGCTGACGTCGAGACCGACGAAGACGAGACCGATGATCTGGCCGCCCTTGTCCTTGATCGGCGTGTAGGCCGTGTAGAAATCCTTGCCGAACATCCTGACCTTGCCAATGAACCGCTCGCCGGCCATGACCCTGGCGTGGGCGGGGTGATCCTTGCCGAGCGGCGTGCCGAGCGCACGGTCGCCGTTTTCCATGCGCAGCGAAGTGGCGATGCGAATGAAATCGTCGCCCTGACGCATGAAGATCGTTGCCGCCGCGCCGGTCAGGTTGGTGAAACGATCGACTTCGACAGTGCGCTGATTGACGACGGTCGAGCCATTGCGGATGACCGGGGAACCGCCCTGCTGATCCAGCGCGAAGGGTTCCGGGAAAAAGCTGGCAAAGATGTCGTTCATGCGTTCGGCATCCTTGTTCATTGCCTTGGCGCGCACGTCGATCATGCCGCGGATCAGCTGCAGCTTCGCGTCGAGATCCTGCACGCGATCCTGTTCGAGGGCGGTCGCGGCATGGTTGCCGAGCATCAGGGTGACGCTGCTCATGACCACGACCAGCAACACCGTGCAGGCCAGCACCACCTTCTTCGACAGCGACATGTCGCGCCAGCTCCGCGCGACGCGGCTCCACGGCGCCTTCGAGACGGCCTGGCCGTTGCTGATCATGAGCCCCTTCGCCTTGCCTTCGCGGAACAGACGATAGGCGTTCTCGTGGGCATCGACCATGGCGCGCGACGGCTTGCGGCGCAGCGACAGATAGCCGGTCACCCGGCCGCCCTCCCAGATTGGCGTGGCGTTGGCCTCCACCCAGTAGTAATCGCCGCTCTTCGTCCGATTCTTGACGAATCCGTTCCAGGGCCGACCCGCCTTGAGAGCGTCCCACAAGTCCTGAAAACCCTCGACCGGCATGTCGGGATGGCGCACGACGTTGTGATTCTTGCCGATCAGCTCCTCCTCGGTAAAACCGCTGACCTCCAGGAAGTCCTTGTTGACGTAGGTGATGATGCCTTTCAGGTCCGTCTTCGAGACGATCATGATGTCGTCGCGCAGCTGGATTTCGTTTTGCGTGACCGGCAGGTTGATTTTCATTGCAGTGGCCCTTCGCGCTTAGACTGGACTGGCTTCGGCGGCGTCGTCGACGAGCGCCATTTCGGACGACAGCATCAGCTTCTCGATATCGATGACGATCAGCATGCGGTCATCGAGCGTTCCCAGACCGAGGATGTATTTCGTGCCCAGCGTCGAGGAAAACTCCGGCGCCGGACGAATCTGATCGTTCCTCAACATGATGACGTCGGAGACGCTGTCGACGACGATGCCGAGGATGCGTTCGCCAATGTTGAGGATGATCACCACGGTGAACGGCGTATAGGTCACCTCACCGACGTGGAACTTGATGCGCAGATCGACGATCGGCACGATGGTGCCGCGCAGGTTGATGACGCCCTTGATGAACTCGGGCGAATTGGCAATTTTCGTGACCGTGTCGTAGCCGCGAATCTCCTGCACCTTGAGGATATCGATCGCATACTCTTCGGGCCCCAGGGTAAAGGTGAGATATTCCTGGGCGTAGCTGCCCTCCTCGTCGCCGGCCCCCTGCAACGCATTCGAACCGTTTGGGTTTGCGCTGAATTTCAGCATGATGACTCCCGATCGCTAGGGAAACACAGATTTATTCCCGCAGCCCCCGCACTTTCGCCATGACGTTG
>CAZCPD010000013.1:0-24927 GCA_964500425.1 uncultured Rhodocyclaceae bacterium | reverse complement strand
GGTCAGCGCCAGACTCCCAATAAACCAAAGCCCTCGAAAGAGGGCTTTGGCATTTCTGAGCCTCGATATCTCCAACTCCCATCAAACCACTTCCTATGGCTTCAGGTTATATCGTGATTGGTCTTCGATGCGGTAGAATCTCATGATTCGCGTAGAGTGATGCCTATGAAAACTACATTTCTCGATTTCGAGCAGCCGATAGCTGAACTGGATGCCAAAATTGAAGCGCTGCGTTTTGCGCAGGACGACTCGGCAGTCGATATTTCCGATGAAATCGGACGTCTCGAGGCGAAGAGCCAGAATCTGATGAAGGACATCTACGCCAAGCTGACGCCGTGGCAGATCGCCCAGGTCGCGCGTCATCCGCAACGGCCGTACACTCTGGATTACGTCGAGCAGATGTTCACTGATTTCGAAGAGCTCCATGGGGATCGCGCCTTCGCTGACGATCAGGCGATTGTGGGGGGAGTGGCGCGCTTCAATGGACAGTCTGTCATGGTGATCGGGCATCAGAAGGGCCGCGATACCAAAGAAAAGATCCTGCGGAATTTCGGCATGCCGCGGCCCGAGGGGTATCGCAAAGCTTTGCGCCTGATGCGGCTCGCCGAGAAGTTCGACATCCCCGTCGTTACCTTTGTCGATACCCCGGGTGCATATCCAGGTATTGGCGCGGAAGAGCGTGGGCAATCGGAAGCTATTGGGCGCAATCTGCTCGTCATGGCAGAGCTCAAGGTTCCGCTCATTTGTACCATTATCGGCGAAGGCGGTTCTGGAGGTGCTTTGGCCATCGCGGTTGGTGATGCGTTGATGATGTTGCAGTATTCGACCTACTCGGTGATTTCGCCGGAAGGCTGCGCTTCCATTCTCTGGAAGAGTTCAGAGAAAGCCAGCGATGCCGCGGAAACCATGGGTATCACTGCAGGCCGCCTGAAGACACTTGGGCTGATCGACCGCGTGGTAAACGAACCGATCGGCGGCGCGCACCGGGCGCCACAGGTCATGGCGGCATCTCTCAAGAAGGCGATCCAGGATTCGTTGCGCCAGGTTGCCGATCTATCGTCGACAGAGCTGATCGAGCGTCGGTTCGAACGCCTGATGAGTTATGGCAAGTTCAAGGAACAGCGCGTCGCCTGAACGGTTTCTTGGTGCGGTGGAGGCGGTATTGAGCCGTCACTTGCCGGCTGACCTTTCCGTCACTCCATACCGTTTGATTGTCGGGATGTCCGGCGGGCGCGATTCCGTGGCGGCGCTTTTTGCGCTCAAAGAGTTGCAAGTCCGGTTCGGCTATCGCCTCGATGCCTGCCATATCAATCATGGCATCAGTCCTCACGCCCCGGAGTGGCAACGGTTCTGTGAGAGATTCTGCGATACGATCGGGGTGGCACTGAAGGTGGTGGCGATTGACGTCCCACGTGGTGCGCCGGAAGGCCTCGAGGCGGCGGCGCGTGAGCGACGCTATGAGATTTTTGCCGAACTTGACGCGGATTGGCTCGTGCTCGCCCAGCATCGTGGCGATCAGGCAGAGACGCTGTTGTTCAACCTATTGCGTGGCAGCAGCGTGCATGGCGCCCGGGCGATGCCGGAAATTCGGGAGCTGCGCGCTGGCCTCAGGCTGCTGCGTCCCTTGCTAGGCTTGTCGCGTCTCGACATCGAGGACTATCTGCGCACTCGTTTTCTTTCCTGGGTCGAGGATGAGAGCAATGCCGATCAGCGTTTCTCGCGAAATTTCCTGCGCCATCGCATCATGCCGGAGCTGTGTGTGCGCTTTCCTGCTGCGGAGGAGCGTCTTGCGACTTCGGCTGAACGTTTTGCAGAAGCCGCTGCGCTGCTCGACGAACTGGCGCGGGTGGATCTTGCGGGTTCGTCTCCTCGCTTCCCTGTGAGGGTAGATCGATTGGCAGCCCTTTCCGAGCCGCGGGCGCGCAACTTGTTGCGCTTCCTGCTGGCTCAGCAAGGGGTGAGGATTCCGGCCGAAGCGCGCCTCAGGGAATTCCTCCGACAGTTGCTGGATGCCCGGCAGGATCGTCATCCGTCGGTCGTATTTGGCGATTGGCATCTGTTCCGGAAGCGGGGCGAGGTGTGGATCGAAAAAATCCTTAGGGATGAGGGCTGACATTAAGTTAAAATCGCAAGTTATCTTGTTTACTTAACCTCGCTTGGAGTTAAAAAATGGCTGTTGAACGTACCCTTTCCATCATCAAACCTGATGCCGTCGCCAAGAACGTGATTGGTCAGATTTATTCCCGTTTCGAAGGCAATGGCCTGAAAATCATCGCGGCGAAGATGGTTCATTTGTCGCGTCAGGAAGCCGAAGGCTTTTACGCCGTGCATCGTGAGCGCCCCTTCTTCAAGGACCTCGTTGCGTTCATGATCTCAGGCCCTGTAATGGTTCAGGTTCTCGAAGGCGAAGGCGCGATCCTCAAGAATCGCGATCTGATGGGGGCCACCGATCCGAAGAAGGCCGCGCCGGGCACTATCCGCGCCGACTTTGCCGAGAGCATCGATGCTAATGCCGTGCATGGTTCGGATGCACCGGAAACGGCGGCGGTCGAGATTTCCTATTTCTTCCCGGCGCTGAACATCTACTCGCGCTGAGAGTCGAATGCGTATTTTTTTCCGAGATTTCGATGATCCTGGAAAGCGCATTTTCGCGGCTGATACATGACCCAAGGCAAGACCAACCTCCTCGATCTTGATGCCGCCAGCCTGGTAGCGTTTTTCGCACGTCTGGGCGAATCCCCCGGGCGTGAGAAAATGCGCGCCAGGCAGGTGATGCACTGGCTGCATCAAGGCGGGGTGGCGGATTTTGCGCTGATGACCGATGTCGCAAAGACCCTGCGCGAGAAACTCGCTGCCGAGGCGTGCGTGCTGCCTCCGTCTCTGGTGCGCGACAGCACTTCGGATGACGGAACGCGCAAGTTCCTGTTCGACGTCGGTAACGGCAACGCAGTCGAGACGGTCTTCATTCCCGAAGACCGTCGCGGCACTCTTTGTGTATCGAGCCAGGCCGGCTGTGCCCTGGATTGCGCCTTTTGCTCTACCGGCAAGCAGGGTTTCAACCGGAATCTTGGCGTGGCCGAGATCATCGGACAGTTGTGGCAGGCGAATCGCCTCCTTGGACCCAGTCAGGTCGGGGGTGATAGCGGCGAGCGTATCGTCAGCAATGTGGTCATGATGGGCATGGGCGAACCGCTTGCCAATCTGGAAAACGTGATCGCCGCGCTGCATCTGATGCTTGACGACCATGCCTATGGTCTGTCGCGCCGCCGAGTGACGGTGTCAACTTCAGGCATCGTTCCGGCCATGGATCGCTTGCGCGACGAGTGTCCGGTGGCGCTGGCGGTTTCGTTGCATGCGCCGAACGATCAACTGCGCGACCGACTGGTGCCGATAAATCGCAAGTATCCGCTCGCCCAACTTATGGCGGCTTGCCGACGCTATCTCGAAAGGGCGCCACGCGACTTTGTCACCTTCGAATATGTGATGCTCGACGGGGTGAATGACCATGATGGCGATGCCCGCGAACTGCTGCGACTGACGCGCGACGTGCCCTGCAAGTTCAACCTGATACCTTTCAATCCTTTCCCTCAGTCCGATTTTCGGCGGTCACCGTCGGACCGTGTGCGCCGCTTCGCCGATATCCTGATGGCGGCTGGTGTCGTCACTACGACACGCAAGACGCGGGGGAATGATATCGATGCCGCCTGCGGCCAGTTGGCTGGTCAGGTCAAGGATCGCACGACGCGCACTGCGCGCACCGCTGTCACCGAAGAGCGCAGGATCGTCCCCATCCTCGATAGAGTGGAGAATGTTTCATGCGGCCAATGAGACGCGTTGTCACGCCAGTCATAATTGCAGTGATCGGCGGACTGCTGCAGGGGTGCGCCTCAGTCGGCGTCGAACGTACGGCAGAGCAGGCCACTTCACAACAGACAGCAACCAGTGATAGCCAGCAACGCGCCAAGGTGCACACCGAACTGGGTTCGCTGTACCTGCAGAGAGGCAGTCTCGCGGTTGCGCTTGAGGAGGGGCGGATTGCCCTGTCCGCCGATGCCAATTATGCGCCGGCCCACAATCTCATGGGATTGGCGTATATGCAGTTGCGCGAGAATAACGCTGCGGAAAAGAGTTTCGAACAGGCGTTGTCCGTTGCGCCGAACGATCCTGAAATCAACAACAACTTCGGCTGGTTTCTGTGTCAAACCGGGCGCGAGCAGCGTTCTCTTCCATATTTCAACGCTGCGATCAAGAGTCCGCTCTATACGACGCCCGCGATGCCGAATGTCAATGCCGGTATCTGCCTGTTGCGCATCAATGACCAGAACGCCGCCGAAGAGTATTTCATGCGGGCGCTGCGTCTAGATGCCAGCAATCCCCGGGCAATGTTCTATCTTGCCGATATTGGTTATCGACAAGGCCGTGTGGCGGCGGCTCGCCAGCATTTGAGCGAACTTCACCGGGTTGTCGAGCCGAGCGCGGAGTCGCTTTGGCTGGCCGTGCGTATCGAACGCAAGATCGGGGATCGCGAGGCAGAAAGTCATTATGCCGCCCAGTTGCGCCGCAAGTTTCCAGGTAGCCCGGAATACTCGAAACTAATGCAGGGGCAGTACGAATGAATGGATCGCAAGAGTCCATGGCAGTGCAAGGTTCTGAGCCCGCGATTGAAGAAGTTTCGGTCGCCTCGGCTGACGCTTCGTTAGGACGCTGTCTTGCCGCAGCTCGCGAAGCACGCGGGCTTTCAGTTGCGGATGTCGCCCAGGCGATCAAGTTCAGCCCTCGTCAGATCGAAGCGATTGAAGGCGATGATTTCGACAAATTGCCGGGGGCGACGATCATTCGCGGCTTCATTCGCAGCTATGCGAAGTTACTGCGCCTTGATTCGGCCAGCCTGTTGGCCATGTTCGACAAGCAGGTGCCACAAGTCACTGCGACGATGCAAGTCTTGGCGGATACCGGGGCGGCTCTACCACAACAAGGCGAGCGCCGCGGTCTTCCCGGCCCATTTGTGGTGATTGCCTTTCTGCTGTTTGTGGCGATAGCTACTGGCGTCGTCTACAACTATTCGCCCCTCCAATCGGCTGTTCCGCCTGTCGGGACAGGGAGCAATGTGCCTGCGCCTCCCGCGCCGGTTCCTTTTCCTTCAATTGAAAATGTATCCGTGCCAGCTGCGGACAATATAATGTTGTCATCGTCGCCAGCTCCCTCCGAGGTCGCCGGGGCGACTCCGGTCGCCGAAAAGAGTGCGGAGCCTGCTGGGCTTGGTGGTCTGGCGCCAGTGGCAGAACCGTATGACCCCGATATTCATCAATTGATATTCGTATTTGCTGACAAGTCCTGGGTGGAAGTCAAGGATGCGTCACAGCGTATCATCTTTGCCCAGAACAACCTGCCCGGAACACGCCAGGTTGTTCGAGGTAAGCCGCCTTTCGCCGTGGTGATCGGCAATGCCTCGCTTGTACAGCTGCTGTACGAGGAGCGCCAAATCGATCTGCAGCCGTACACCAAGGTGGACGTCGCCCGCTTCAACCTGGAATGAGCGCCTTGAATCGTCAGTCAACCGATGTGGCGCTGCCGCGCCGGCTCATGCGTCGCGTGATGGTCGGCAATGTTGCGATCGGTGGCGATGCGCCGGTGGTGGTTCAGTCGATGACCAACACGGACACTGTCGACCATGTCGCCACGGCCATGCAGGTGTCGCAACTGGCGCGCGCCGGTTCCGAGATTGTCCGCATTACTGTAAATACCCGCGAAGCCGCGCTTGCCGTGCCCAAGCTGCGCGAGCAATTGCTCAAGATGAATGTCACCGTGCCGCTCGTCGGCGACTTCCACTTCAACGGACACAAGCTGCTCGAGGAAGTGCCGGAATGCGCGGCGACGCTCGACAAGCTGCGCATCAATCCGGGCAATGTCGGCAAGGGCAAAAGCCGCGACGAACAGTTCGCGCGCTTGATCGAAATCGCCTGTCGCCACGACAAGCCGGTACGCATCGGCGTCAATTGGGGTAGCCTCGATCAAGCGCTGCTGGCGCGTATCATGGACGAGAATGCGGCGCGGCCGGTACCGAAGGATGCAGTTGCCATCATGCGCGAAGCGATGGTCACCTCGGCTCTGGAGAGTGCCGCGAAGGCCGAGGAATTCGGCCTCCCTGGCGACAAGATCGTGCTCTCCTGCAAGGTGTCCGGCGTGCAGGACCTGATCGCAATTTATCGGGATCTCGCCGCGCGTTGCGACTATCCGCTGCACCTCGGCTTGACCGAAGCCGGCTTGGGCTCGAAGGGCATTGTCGCGTCGACGGCGGCGCTCGCGGTGTTGCTGCAGGAGGGCATCGGTGACACTATCCGCGTCTCGCTGACGCCGGAACCGAATGGCGATCGCACGCGCGAAGTCATCGTTGCTCAGGAAATCCTTCAGACCATGGGGTTGCGCGCGTTCACGCCGCTGGTTGCCGCATGCCCAGGCTGCGGCCGCACTACCAGTACGGTGTTCCAGGAGTTGGCGCAGGACATCCAGGACTATGTGCGCGGCCGCATGCCCGAATGGCGTCAGCAGCGTGTCGGCGTCGAGAACATGACGCTGGCGGTGATGGGCTGCGTGGTCAACGGCCCGGGTGAAAGCAAGCACGCCAACATCGGCATCAGCTTGCCGGGTACCGGCGAGGTGCCCGTCGCGCCGGTTTATGTCGATGGCGAGCGCACCGTGACGCTGAAGGGCGACAACATTGCCGGCGAGTTTCGCGCCATCATCGACGACTATGTGGCGCGTAAGTACCCTTTGCGCCTAGCCTGATCCGGAAATCGATTCATGAGCCAAACATTGCAAGCCATTCGCGGGATGAACGACATCCTGCCCGACGAAGCGGAACTCTGGGAGCAGTTCGAGGAAACCGTGCGTGACTGGTTGCGCGGATACGGCTACCGGCCGATCCGTATGCCGCTGGTCGAGTCGACTCCGCTGTTCGCGCGTGCCATCGGCGCCGTTACCGACATCGTCGAGAAGGAGATGTATTCCTTCACCGACAGCCTCAACGGCGAGCTCCTGACGCTGCGTCCGGAAGGCACGGCCAGCTGCGTCCGTGCCGTGCTCCAGCACAACCTGCTCTACGATGGGCCGAAACGCCTCTGGTATCAGGGGCCAATGTTTCGTCATGAGCGTCCGCAGAAAGGCCGCTATCGCCAGTTTCACCAGATCGGCGTTGAGGCACTCGGCTTCAACGGCCCGGACATCGATGCCGAGCAGATCCTGATGTGCCAGCGTCTTTGGGATGACCTCGGCCTCGAGGACATCCGTCTGGAAATCAATTCACTCGGGCAGACCGAGGAACGTCAGCAGCACCGCGCCGCGCTGATCGCGCATTTCGAGAAACATGCCGCGCAACTCGATGCCGACGCGCAACGTCGTTTGCACACGAATCCGTTGCGCATACTCGACAGCAAGAATCCGGCGATGCAGGAAATCGTTGAAAGCGCGCCCAAGCTGATCGATTATCTCGGCAAGGAATCGCTCGGGCATTTCGAAGGCGTTCAGGCGCTGCTCAAGGATGCCGGTGTTCCTTACCGCATCAATCCGCGTCTGGTGCGTGGTCTCGACTATTACAACCTGACCGTCTTCGAGTGGGTGACGGAAAGTCTTGGCGCGCAAGGCACCGTCTGCGCCGGCGGTCGCTACGATGGCCTGGTCGCTCAACTGGGGGGGAAAGCCGCGCCGGCTTGCGGGTTCGCGATGGGCATCGAGCGGCTGCTGGCGCTCTGGCTGGAACAGGGCGGACAGGCGGAGCGGGTGGCCGTGGATGTATATCTGGTGCATCAGGGTGAACAGGCTCAGCGTCTGGCCTTCCGTGCTGCCGAGGGTATGCGCGACAACGGTTACGCGGTCCAATTGCATTGCGGCGGCGGCAGCTTCAAGTCGCAGATGAAACGGGCCGATGCCTCGGGTGCTGCACTGGCCGTCATTATTGGCGACGATGAGGCCGCGGCGGGCGAAGTGACGCTGAAACCATTGCGTGAGGCGGGCGAGCAGCGCCGCGTCGCGGTTGATCAACTGGCCGAGGCGATCGGCGAATTGCTTTTTGAATGGGAAGACCAAGATGGCAGTCTATGACCTCGAAGAACAGGAACAGATCGACGAGCTGAAAACCTGGTGGAAGCAGTACGGCAACCTGGTGACCGGCGGTCTGCTCGCCGTGGCGGTGTGCCTGGCTGGCTGGCAGGGTTGGAGCTGGTGGCAGCGCAATGAGGCTTTCCAGGCGGGGGCCTTGTATGCCGTCGTCGAGCGCGCAGTCGGCGCACATGACGCCAAGAAGGCGCGTGAAGCGGCTGGCGAACTGATCGACAAGCATGCCGGTACCAGCTATGCCGGCATGGCGGCACTGCTCTCGGCGCGCATGCAGGTGGAAGCTGCTGATCTAAAGACCGCCAAGGTGCAGCTGGGCTGGGCGCTGGAGAACGCGCGCGACGTCGAGTTGCGCGATGTGGCACGTTTGCGCCTCGTCTCCGTGCTTCTTGACGAGCAAGGCCATGACGAAGCGTTGAAGCTGCTTGCTAGCGAGCCAGCTCTGCCGTTCGCACCGCGCCACGCCGAACTCAAGGGCGATGTGCTTGCTGCTCAGGGCAAGGTGGCGGAGGCGAGGGCCGCCTATCAGAGTGCCCTGAACAAGCTTGACGAGGCGCAGAAGAGCGCTGCCGGCAACGTCCAGCGTCAGGGCCCTTATCGCGACGTGCTGCTGACCAAGCTGGAGTCGCAGGGCATTCCGGGAGGCATGAATCAATGATCAAGTTGCCAGGTGCGAGGGCCTTCCCGATCCTGCTGCTGTCGATGGCGCTGACTGCGTGTTCCTCGCTGAATCCTTTCGCCAGCGAACCGAAGAACAAGCCTGCCGAATTGACGGAATTCACGCCCACGGCCGAGATCCGCAGTGTCTGGCACGTTGGCGTCGGGCGAGGTGGCGAATACGTTTTTACCCCGGCAGTCGTCGGCAGCAGCGTTTACGCTGCGGCACATGATGGCACCGTGGCGCGCTTCGACGATGGCACTCAGGTGTGGCGCATCAATAGCGGACAAGCGCTATCCGGCGGGGTCGGCAGCAACGGCAAGCTGGTCGTGGTGGGCACTGCCAAGGGCGAAGTGCTGGCTTTCGATGCTGTCAGCGGCAAGCTGTCCTGGAAGACGCAAGTCAGCTCGGAAGTGCTGGCGGCGCCGACCGTCGGCGATGGTCTCGTCGTTGTGCGCAGCGGCGATTCGCGGATTTTCGGTTTCGATCCGAGCGATGGCCGCCGGCGCTGGGTCTATCAACGCAGTACGCCGACGCTATCGTTGCGCAGCCATGTTGGCGTGGCTCTGGGAGGCCGTGCGGTCCTGGCGGGCTTCCCCGGCGGCAAGCTGGTCGCGCTGAGCAGCTCCAATGGCGCTGCCCTGTGGGAGGGCACGGTGGCACAGCCCAAGGGGGCTACGGAACTCGAGCGTGTCGCCGACATCACCAGCGTTCCGGTCGTGTATGGCAATTCGGTTTGCGCCGTGGCCTACCAGGGGCGCGTCGCCTGCTTTGAACTGGGTAATGGCAATCCGCTCTGGTCGCGCGAAACTTCGAGCAGCGCGGGCATCGACATGGACCAGAAAGGGGTCTATGTGAGCGATGAAAAGGGTGTTGTGCAGGCTTTCGATCGCACCAATGGTTCGAGCCTGTGGAAGCAGGACAAGCTTTCCTATCGCGGCCTTTCGAAGCCTCTGGCGATCGGCAGGCACGTCGCCGTGGCGGACGGCCTCGGCGTGGTGCACCTGTTGCGGCGCGAGGATGGCAGCTTTGCCGCACGCTTCAGCAGCGACGGCAGCGCCGTGCTTGCCGATCCCATGGTGTTCAGAGACGGCCTGCTCATCCAGACACGCAACGGCTCGCTGTATTCCCTTTCGGTGAAATGAATCTTGTGCGGAACCCCTGAAACGCTGCTGATGGTGCTTGGCTCATGAAGCCAACCATCGTCATCGTCGGTCGTCCCAACGTCGGCAAGTCGACGCTGTTCAATCGCCTCACCAGGACGCGCGACGCCTTGGTGGCCGATCTTCCCGGTCTGACGCGCGACCGGCACTATGGCCACGGTCGTGTCGGCGACCGTCCGTACCTGGTCGTCGATACTGGCGGTTTCGAGCCTTCGGCTAAGAATGGCATCATGCACGAGATGGCGCGCCAGGCCGAGGCAGCGATCGCCGAGGCCGACATGCTGCTGTTCGTTGTCGACGGGCGCGTGGGATTGACACCGCAGGACAGGGTCATTGCCGACCGTCTGCGCAAGACCGGTCAGCCGTTGCTGTTGGTGGTCAACAAAGGCGAGGGGATGAATCGACCGGTGGTTGCCGCGGAGTTCCACGAACTCGGCTGCGGCACGCCGCTGGTGATTTCCTCGGCCCATGGCGACGGCGTGCGTGAACTGATCGAGGAAGCGCTGGCGCCGTTCCCCAGCGAATCCGAAAACGAAGACGCAAACGACGGGCCACGCGTGGCCGTGGCCGGGCGGCCCAATGTCGGCAAGAGCACTTTCATCAATACTTTGCTCGGCGAGGAGCGCGTGATCGCCTTCGACATGCCGGGCACCACGCGCGACGCCATCGAAGTGCCGTTCACCCGCAATGGCCGCGACTATGTCCTCATCGACACCGCCGGCTTGCGTCGACGCGGCAAGGTCTTCGAGGCGGTCGAGAAATTCTCGGTGATCAAGACTCTGCAGGCCATTGAGGAAAGCAACGTGGTGGTGTTGATGGTCGACGCCAGCCAGGACATCTCCGATCAGGATGCGCATATCGCCGGTTTCAGCATTGAAGCCGGGCGCGCCTTGGTGGTGGCGGTAAACAAGTGGGATGCCGTCGACGACTATCGTCGCGAACAGGTCAAGCAGGATATCGAGCACAAGCTGAATTTTCTTGGTTTCGCACGCGTGCATTACATTTCGGCGTTGCAGGGCGAGGGCATTGCCGGTGTTCTGACTTCGGTGGACAAGGCTTGGGGTGCGGCGATGGCCAAGCTCGCGACGCCCAAGTTGACGCGTGCGCTGCAGGCGGCCGTCGCCAAGCAGGCCCCGCCGCGCCACGGCATCTTCCGTCCGAAGATGCGTTATGCCCACCAGGGCGGACAGAACCCGCCGCTGATCATCGTGCATGGCAACGCGCTGGAACACGTGCCGGATTCCTACCGGCGCTACCTGGAGCGGGCCTTCATGGTTGGCTTCAAACTGCAGGGGACGCCCCTGCGTGTGCAGTTCAAGAGCACCGAGAATCCATTCAGCGAAAGGAAGCCCGAATTCGACCGGCGGACGAAGCCGGAGCGCCCGGCACGTCCAGGGCGTACGGTACGAACGCGGCAAAAGCAGTCATAGTCGTTTTCGGCAAATTGTTTTACATTACCAAGATAACTCCTATAAGAAGAGGGACTCACCATGAGCAATAAAGGGCAAATGTTACAAGACCCGTTTCTGAACACCTTGCGCAAGGAGCATGTTTCCGTTTCGATCTATCTGGTCAACGGGATCAAGCTGCAAGGCCAGATCGAATCCTTCGACCAATATGTCGTTCTGCTCAAGAATACCGTCACTCAGATGGTCTATAAGCATGCCATCTCGACGATCGTGCCGGGCCGTCCGATCACGATCAGCCAAGATAGCGACAACGATTGACGCTCGTCCCAGCAACTGCGGCACTGCGTGCCGCAGTTGACCAACCTGTTTTCGCGCATGTCTGACAAAGCCCCCAAGGGCGGCAATCCCGTCAAGGCAATCCTGGTTCAGCTGGATTTCGGTACGGGAGGATATGCCGAAAATCTCGCCGAATTCGAACTGCTCACTGCGAGTGCCGGTGCGCAGCCTCTGGCTGTAATTCACGGTAAGCGCCAGGCGCCGGATGCCGCCACCTATGTCGGCAAGGGCAAGGTCGAAGAGATCGCCTCTGCCGTGCGTCTGCATCAGGCAGGCATCGTAATCTTCAATCACGATCTTGCCGCCAGCCAGCAGCGCAACCTGGAAAGGGTGCTCGGCTGTCGCGTTGTCGATCGCAGCGCCCTGATTCTCGATATCTTTGCTCAGCGGGCAAAAAGCCACGAAGGTAAGCTGCAGGTCGAGTTGGCTCAGCTGCAGCACCTGTCCACGCGCCTGGTGCGCGGCTGGACCCACCTGGAGCGGCAGAAGGGCGGCATCGGCCTGCGTGGACCCGGCGAAACCCAACTCGAAACCGACCGCCGGCTGCTCGGCAAGCGCGTCGCCATGCTCAAGGGGCGTCTGAAACTGCTCGAACGCCAGCGCGCCGTGCGCCGTCGTGCGCGCAGTCGCCAGGAAGTCCTGACGGTCTCGCTGGTCGGCTACACCAATGCCGGCAAGTCTACGCTGTTCAACGCACTGACCAAGGCCGGCTCCTATGCCGCCGACCAGTTGTTTGCGACTCTCGATACTACTTCGCGCCGTTTGTTTCTGCCGGACGTCGGTCAGATCGTCATTTCAGATACGGTAGGCTTCATCCGCGATCTGCCGCACGCGCTGGTAGCTGCCTTCCATGCGACGCTCGAAGAGACTGCCGGCTCCGATCTGCTCCTGCACGTGGTCGACTCGGCCAGCCCCGATCGCGACCAGCAGATTGCCGCCGTGAATCAGGTGCTGAGTGAGATCGGCGCCGCCGACGTGCCGCAGATTCTGATCTGGAACAAGATCGATGCCACGGCGGCCGAGCCCGGGATCGAGCGCGACGAATATGCTAGAATTTCGCGCGTTCGTCTGAGTGCGCGAAGCGGCGCGGGCCTTGACCTGCTTCGGGCGGCGCTGGCGGAAATCGCGCGAGAGCATCAGCAGCGAACCTCGTGGATGCCGTCTGAGCATGAGCCTCCGGCCGATATCGCGCCTTGAACTTTTACCGTTGTAAGTCCAGCCCTTTTCATTCCTGACCGCAGGTTATAAAAGTGATCGCCGCCATACTTATGTCCATGAACGACCACGGCTGGGGCAACCGACCCGACCCCGGCGGCAACAAAGGGGGCAACCAGGGACCGCCTGATCTCGAAGAGCTCTGGCGTGACGTCAATCGTCGCCTGTCCTCGATGTTTGGCAAGAAGGGCGGCGGCCTCGGTGGCGGTGGCTATGAGCCACGTCCGCCGCTCAACATGCGTCAGTTCGGTGGCGGCATCGTGATGCTGTTGGTGCTGGTTCTGGTGATGTGGCTGGCCAGCGGCATCTACATTGTCGATGAAGGCCAGCGCGGCATCGTGCTACGCTTCGGTAGCTTCAATCGCATCACCACTTCGGGGCCGAACATGCGCCTGCCGTGGCCGATTGAAAGCCACGAAATCGTCGACCTTTCCCGAGTGCGGACGATCGAGGTCGGTTATCGCGGCTCGAACAAGGTTCTCAAGGAAGCACTGATGCTGACGGATGATGAGAACATCGTCATGGTCCAGTTTGCTGTTCAGTATCGGCTCAAGGATCCGCAGAATTTCATCTTCAAGAACCGTCACCCGGAAGAGGCGGTGATGGGCGCTGCCGAAACGGCGATCCGTGAAATCGTCGGCAAGAGCAAGATGGACTTCGTTCTCTATGAGGGGCGCGAACAGATTGCCGCCAATACCGCCAAGCTGATGCAGGAGATTCTTGATCGTTATGAAACCGGTGTGCTGATTGCCGCAGTGACCTTGCAGAGCACGCAACCGCCGGAGCAGGTGCAGGCCGCTTTCGATGATGCGGTCAAGGCAGGTCAGGATCGAGAGCGCCAGAAGAACGAAGGGCAGGCTTACGCCAATGACGTCATTCCTCGTGCGCGCGGTACTGCTTCCCGGTTGATGCAGGAAGCCGACGGATACAAGCAGCGCGTGATTGCAAATGCCGAGGGTGAGGCCAGTCGCTTCAAGCAGGTGCTGGTCGAATACAGCAAGGCGCCCGAGGTGATGCGCAGTCGCATGTATCTGGAGACGGTGCAACAGGTCATGTCCAGTACCAGCAAGGTGATGGTCGATGCCAGAAGCGGCAGCAATCTTCTGTACTTGCCGCTCGACAAGTTGATGCAGGCTGCCGGCGCTCCCGCCGCCTCAGCACTTGCCGCCGCCTCCACGCCGCCTGAGGCTGTTTCGGCGGCTCACCCGATTCAGAACATTCCCAACGATGTTCCGCCGCAACTGGAAAGCCTTACGCGCTCGCGCGATGCCCTGCGCTCGCGTGAGCGAGGAGAGCGTTGATGCATCGCAGTTTGCCAATAATCGCATCCAGCTTGTTCATCGCCTTGGTGACGCTGGCCATGTGCGTGTTTACCGTCGATCAACGTCAGTATGCAATTGTTTTTCAGCTCGGCGAAGTCACGGAGGTCATCAGCGAGCCGGGTTTGCACTGGAAGTGGCCGCTGATCCAGAACACCCGCCTGTTCGACAAGCGCATCCTGACGATGGACACGGCGGAACCGGAACGCTTCCTGACCGCGGAGAAGAAGCCGGTGCAGGTCGACTTCTATGTCAAATGGCGCATCGTCGACGTCAAGCAGTACTACATCAGCGTCGGTGGGGACGAGTTCGTCGCCAAGACCCGTCTGGCGCAGACCGTAAACGCCGGGCTACGCGAAGCCTTCGGCCGGCGTGCCGTGCATGACGTCGTGTCCGGCGAGCGTGACAAGATCATGGCCGAAGTGCAGCGCAAGGCCGACATCGATGCGCGTGCGCTTGGGGTGCAGATCATTGACGTTCGTCTCAAGCGCGTGGACTTCACGCCCGAGGTTTCTGACTCGGTGTATCGCCGCATGGAAACCGAGCGTAAACGCGTGGCCAACGAGTTGCGTTCCGAGGGTGCTGCCGAAGCCGAGAAGATCAAGGCTGATGCCGATCGTCAGCGCGAGGTGGTGGTTGCCGAGGCCTATCGCGATGCGCAGAAGATCAAGGGTGAGGGCGATGCCAAGGCGTCCGCGATCTATGCCCAGGCCTTCGGACAGAATCCGGAGTTCTACAGTTTCTATCGCAGCCTCGAAGCCTACCGGCAGAGTTTCAAGAGCAAGAGCGACGTGCTGGTGATCGACCCCAGTTCGGATTTCTTCAAATACCTGAAAAGCAGCAGCGGCGGCGGCAGAACCGGCAAGAACGGGAAGTGATGCCGTGGCGGGATCGACTTTACTGCTGGCGTTCGCGTTGATGCTCATCATGGAGGGTTTGCTGCCTTTCCTTGCGCCCAAGGCCTGGCGCGAAGGCTTTCGTCGGGTCACCGAACTGGCCGACGGACAGATTCGCTTTCTCGGTTTATCTTCCATGCTGGTCGGGGCTATCCTGCTGGCACTCTTGAAGTAGACATTCACATGCGTCGCTGGCTACTCCCCGAAGCAATTGAAGATGCCCTGCCCGCCGAGGCATGGTATGTCGAAACCTTGCGCCGTCGCCTGCTCGACGAGTTCTGTCATCATGGTTATGAGTATGTCATCCCTCCGCTACTCGAATACGTCGAGTCGCTGCTGACCGGCAGCGGTCGCGATCTTGACCTGCGCACGTTCAAACTGGTCGATCAGCTATCCGGTCGGACCATGGGGGTACGTGCCGATATTGCCCCCCAGGTCGCGCGCATCGATGCACATCTGCTGAATCGAAAGGGTGCTACGCGGCTCTGCTATTGCGGCAGCGTTCTGCATGCCCTGCCGGTCAGTCTTACCGCGACGCGTCAGCCTTTGCAGATCGGCGCCGAGTTGTACGGTCATGCAGGCATTGAAGCCGATGTCGAGATGCTGCGTCTGTTGGCGCGTGCGCTGCAACTGAGCGGAATCACCGCGACGCGCATCGACCTTGGTCACGTCGGCGTGTTTCGCGCGCTGTCTGGCGGTGCCGTGCTGGAGGATGAGTTGCTGGACGAGTTGTTTGGCGTCATGCAGGCCAAGGACCTTCCCGGTTTGCGCGAACTGGTGGGCGACGTTGCCGAGCCATATCGTTCGGCGCTGCTCGCCTTGCCGGAATGCTATGGAGGTCTGGAGGCACTGCAACGGGCCTCATCCGTTCTGCCCGCGCTTCCCGAGATTACCTCCGCACTCGACGATCTGCGCGCGCTGGCGGCGGCAGTTCCGGACCTGCCAGTCAGCTTCGATCTCGCCGATCTGCGCGGCCTGCATTACCACAGCGGCGTGGTGTTCGCTGCCTACTGCGCCGGGCATCCCGGCGCCATCGCGCTGGGTGGGCGCTACGACAAGGTTGGCAAGGCCTTCGGCCGGGACCGGGCTGCAACCGGCTTCAGCCTGGATCTTCGCGAACTGGTGCGACTGGCGCCGGGCCCAGAGGCCCGCCGCGCGATCCTGGCGCCGCTGATGCCGGCCGCCGGCACGGATGCCGAAGCCTTGCAGCGCGCCGTGAATGAATTGCGCCTCGCCGGTGAGATCGTGATCCAGGCCTTGCCTGGACAAAGCTCGACCGATTGGCGTGAAGCCGGTTGCGACCGCCAGATGACTTGGCGCGACGGGCGTTGGTTGGTATGCGAATTGAGTGAATGAAATTTCAGGAAAGAATGAGTCAATGGCAAAGAATGTAGTGGTCATCGGCACCCAGTGGGGCGATGAAGGCAAGGGCAAGATCGTCGACTGGTTGACCGATCATTCCCAGGGCGTGGTGCGGTTTCAAGGAGGGCACAACGCCGGTCATACACTGGTTATCAACGGCAAGAAGACCGTTCTGCATCTGGTTCCCTCGGGCATCCTGCGCGAAGGCGTGACCTGCTACATCGGCAACGGTGTCGTGTTGTCGCCCGAGGCGCTAATCAAGGAACTCGACGAACTCCAGGGCGCTGGCATCGATGCCGAGGCGCGACTGAAAATCTCCGAAGCGTGCCCACTGATCCTTCCCTATCACCAGGCCATCGATATGGCGCGCGAAGCGGCTAGGGGAGAGAACAAGATCGGCACCACTGGGCGCGGCATCGGCCCGTGTTATGAAGACAAGGTGGCCCGGCGCGCCCTGCGTTTGCAGGATCTGACGCGGCCAAAGCGGTTTGCCGAAAAGCTTGCCGAGCTTCTCGATTACCACAACTACATGCTGCAACATTATTATCGGGCGCCAGTCGTCGATTTCCAGAAGGTGCTCGATGCATCCCTGGCGATGGCGCCGCGTTTGGAGAAAATGATCGCCGACGTGCCGCGCGCTCTCTACGATGCCCACAATGCCGGGGCCAACCTTCTGTTCGAAGGCGCCCAGGGTACCTTGCTGGACATCGATCACGGTACCTATCCGTTCGTCACGTCAAGCAATTGCGTGGCCGGTGCCGCTTCGGCCGGTGCCGGTGTCGGGCCGAACATGCTCCACTACGTGCTGGGCATCACCAAGGCATATACCACGCGCGTCGGTGGCGGCCCTTTCCCGACCGAGTTGTACGATGCGGTGGGTAAGCTCGATCCAGTCGGTAAGCACCTTGCCACGAAAGGCCACGAATTCGGCGCTACGACCGGACGCGCCCGCCGTTGCGGCTGGTTCGATGCTGCCGCACTCAAGCGGTCGATCCAGATCAACGGCGTTTCCGGACTGTGCGTGACCAAGCTGGACGTGCTCGACGGCGTCGAAGAGCTCAAGCTTTGCACCGGCTACAAGCTGGAAGGCGGTCGTACCGACATCCTGCCGGTCGGTGCCGAGGAACTGTCGCGCTGCGAGCCGATTTACGAGACCCTGCCGGGCTGGAAGGAGAGCACGGTCGGCGTCAAGGCGCTAGATGGCCTGCCGCCCGCGGCACGTGTCTATCTGAAACGCATCGAGGAAGTTTGTGCCGTTCCAGTGGACATGATTTCGACCGGGCCCGACCGGACGGAAACCATTGTTTTGCGCCACCCGTTCAAGTAGTCCCGTCAGTCATTGACCCCGGCGGCATGCCGGAGGTGTGACCAGCGACCAGAATGAATAAGCCTCCGACCACGGGGGCTTATTCGTTTACGCTGGTGGTTGACTGCGCGCGATATTGAAGCGTGGAGGTCCGACGAACAAACGATTTGCGCGAAGGCTGCCCAAGGTAAGGCATTACGCGGAGAGGACTGCTGGAAAGGTCTGTTTCGAAAATGAAAAGGGCCAGGCTTTTAGGCCTGACCCTTCAGTTTTTTGGCGCGCCCGGAGCGATTCGAACGCCCGACCCCTTGGTTCGTAGCCAAGTACTCTATCCAACTGAGCTACGGGCGCAAAAAAACTAGAAAATGAATTATACAGACGAATTTTGTTTCGCTCAATACCCTTTTGCAGAATAATCCATCGTGCGTCGTGATCGGGCGCTTTCCGGGTCGCATCAGAGGATGTCTCGAAGCTCTCCGGAAACCGCGTCGACTATGCCGAGCAGTACTTCACGCCGCGTCTTGACTGGCAGATAGAGAAGGGTCTCAGCAGGAGGGGCCATTCGTTGCAGATGGTCGTGCGCCTTGGCAAGAATATCCTTGTCGACGGCCTGTTCGAGTTCGTCGAGTGTCCGGGCCGCCTGCAAAAGGCGGGAACGATGCTCGGCAAAAGGGACGTAGTAACGTGGCAAGTGCTCAATGCCCATTCCCGCCAGCGCCGCGAAGGCCAGACCAGAAGCTTCTTCAGGGTTGTTAGGCGGCTCGGCAGCGACCAGGATCGGCCCACTCAGGCTCAAATGTCTGAATTCCTCGTTGCGCCCCTTGGCGAGTTCCTCCGGGTCGATTTCAGATGCAGAGACGATGAAAAGCGCTTCGCCTGTGAATACCGTGAATACCGGGCGACCCGCCTGCATGGCATGGATGCCATAGCCAAGAGCGCCAAGCTGAAGCGCGGCAATGAAGGCCAGATCGAACGGCAGGCTTTTTTTGCGTGTGTCAAAGACGATGAGTGTAAGTAGTGGCCCCAGTGCGACATCAATGCCAACGATCAGCAGCATCAGTTTCAGGCCACCCATTGCGAGAAAATAGGGGGGCGGGTACCAGAAAATCAGCATCGCGATCAAGGCGGCGGTCGCGATGACGGCACTGGCAATCAGATGAACAGTAGCTGCCTTTAAGCGTGAAAAGCTGGCGAGTTTTAACATGGCGTCGGAGAAAGTTGCTGGCAATCTCTATTATCAAGCCTACCAATGCGATACAGTTAATGCAACAGTGGCGTTGCTGTCTCCTGTTCCGCAGATGCGTTTCGTCTGGGACGGCGGCGCCGACTTGCTCCGCTATAATGGCATAATAGTCAGCGTGAACCATGCGATTCTTTGGGAGAACTTCATGATGGTCCGTTTTAAGTCCGTGCATCTGGTGCTGCTTCCGCTTCTGCTTTCTTCCGGCCTCTCTCTGGCGCGAAGCGACGACGAGGCTGCCGAAGTAGCGAACGCTAATCGACCGAAGATGGCGCCGATCAAGACCATCACCAGCTTCTCTCAGGCACTGCGTTGCATGGACGAGCTGTTTCTCGGTTTTGGCAAGCAGGGAATCATTATTACCTCGGCAGGTATGCCCGACGAAACCGGCAAGGTTAACACTGGCACCAAGGAAATGCTGATCAGCACAATTTCGAAAATGACGCTGAAGAGCAATGCTTTCGAGTTCATTGATTTTCACAGCAAAGGTGACGACCTTTCCAATCTGTTTGCATCGGTCGGCGATGCCGATCGCAAACGTCCGGATTATTACATTCGGGGCTCAATCACCCAAATGGATGACAATGCGGTACGCACCAACAAGGGTGCAGGCTTCTCGTTGCCATTTCTCGACTTTGGCGTATCGAAGGACGATAGTTTCGATGTGATCAGCATGGACATGAGCATAGGCGAGACTAGTAGCCGTCGAATCCTGCCCAATACGAGCACATCCAATACCATGGTCATCAAGAAGACCGGGCGGTCGGGGGAAGCGGGTGGACGGGTGAATAAGCTTGGCTTGAGTTTCAATGTGGATATCAGCCGAGCTGAAGGGCTAGGCGCCACGACGCGCGCGCTAGTTGAGTTGGGTCTGATCGAGACGCTAGGCAAGTTCACCCAGGTGCCGTACTGGAAATGCCTTGATACCGACCTGACAAATCCGCTGATTCGCCAGCAAGCACTCGAGGATTTCGAAAGCATGAAGGCCAAGGATCGCGTAATTTTCGTTCAACGCAAGCTAGGCGGCGGCATGAACCGCTACAAAGGGCCGATCAACGGTGTCATGAGTGATGCGTTGAAATCGGCCATTATCGAGTATCAGGCGCAAGTTGGGTTGGTGGCCGACGGCCAGGTCAATTTTGATCTGTACGCGAGCCTGATCGACGACATCCAGAATCAGCTTGCAGCAGTGCCTAAAATAACACCTGAGCCGCCGACCTATGTGCCTCCGCCGTCATCGGCATCCACTCCAGCGGTTTCAACCGTGGCCGCGGCAGGGGGGGCGATGCCAAGCTTTTCCGTCACACTTCAGACCGAACGTGGCGCGAAACCAACCTACAAGGTTGGCGATTTTCTAAATCTCACTCTCTCGATGAACGGAAATGGCACGGCTTACTGTTATTACGAGGACGCCACGCGGACGACGGCGCGCATCTTCCCGAACCAGTTTCGCGCTGACTCTTCGCTCAAGGCTGGCGGGGTGATGCATCTACCGAGCGGCGGATTCAAAATCCGATTCGATCAGCCCGGGCGCGAGCGCGTGGCTTGCATTGCCGCCGATCGCGAACTGATCGTTCCTTCTTCACTGGTGGGCGTGCGCGATCTGACGCCGTTGGCAGTCAAGTCGGTCGATGACATTATCGGGATGTTCAAGCAGAACAACTCGACAGCAGTGTCCAGTATGGTAGAGATTGCTGTTACACGCTGACAGGTGCTTGGGCTATTTCTTTCATCGGGACGGAGGTTGTCATGAGTCGTTTTACGTTTGTCCCGGGTTTTTTGCTAGCTATGCCTCTGGCGCTGACCAGCGGCGTCACTTTTGCCGATGAATGTGCTTCGCCATTTGCCGCGGCAGCGCCGGCGATGTTGCTGGCAGGAGAGATCATTCTCGCTCCGCCGAGCCGCACTGGGTCGATCAGCGAGGGGGATGCTACGCGAATGAAAGAGGCTGCTCGCGATCAGCGCAGGGGAAACCCGCCATCGTCGGTCATCATCGTGGATGAGGCAGAGGAGGGTGTTCTCTCTCCACGGCGTGGCCCCAGCAGTCCTGCGGACAATTCGGCGCGGGCGCGCAACCATCGGCTTGATGGCGATTCTTCGGAAGGTGCATTGCCGTCGATCATCATAGGGCCCTTGCCGTCCGGCGCGTCGCCTGCTCCGTCAGATAGTGTTGCGGCGCAGAAGGCCCACAGCAATCGTGTTCGCGCCATCGAATACCGCAAGGGGGATCAGTCCGCACCTGTTTCGGCGCGAGGGGGGGAAGGCTTGCCGGTTGTTGATTGCACAAATGTTGAAAATGTGGCGGGGCGTATCGGCGACGATAACAAGTCTGGCAGTATCATCATATTGATTCAAGACCGGAATCAGGTCAAAGCGCGTTGCCGCTGAATATTGTCTGAATCGTGTCAACTCATGCCGGGTTCGGGCGTTAATTCGCTCATTGGAATCGAACGGCGGTACCCGAACAATCGTGAAATCCCTTTTTTCCCTGTTGTGCAGTGTTGCGCTATTTCTGGGTAGCGGCTTGTCTGCTGTGCAGGCAGCTGAGGCCGCTTCCAAGGAGAAGCAGGGGGCATTGACTATCAATATCGGTGTCGGGGGTGCCAACGAAGTCCGGAATGAGTCCGGAGTGATCATGGAAGGTGCTGAAATTGAAGGTATCACCATCATCAATGGCGAAGTCAGTATCGATGGCAATAAGGTACCGCGTGGTGCTGGGAAGTTCCGTTCGCCCAAAAGCGGCAAGACCTATCTGATTAAATGGGGCAAGGGCGATAATGTCAGCGTTTCAGAGCAATGATCCTCGTGGCGCCGGACTTATGGCGCTGACGGCTGCGGTGCTGATGTTCATTTCATCTCCTGCACCGGCGATCATCGTTTTCGATGGGCAGTACAGGGTGGCAGCAGACGCGGCGACTCAACGGCTGCACGCTACTTCTTTAGGATATTCGTCTGCGCGCAGTCATGCTTGGATGAGTTATCGCAACAGCGCAGGTCATGGTATTGGCAACGGGCGAGGATTGGTTGCGGTTCCGCTTCGCGGAGCCTGGATGGCATCCTCGGCCAGTCAAGCATCGGTACGCGTGAATGTGGCCCGTGCTCAGGCTTACAGAATGGGAGGGCAGGAATGATGTTGTCCAAGTGGGGGCGCCTCTGGGGGCTTGGAAATTCGGTGCGCCGTTTGGCAATGGCGACGGCTGGGATTGTTTGTCTTGTCGGGCCGTTGCAGGCGCATGCCGCTACGGAAGTCATGTCAGGCGATGCCGAAACCATCCTGAATACCCGCACTGGGAAGCTGACGATCTGGCGGCTTAGCGAGAATCCGAATGTCATTCTTTTTGATTTCCCCAGTTTGATGGAGCAGGGGCGGGGATTCAATCGCCTGACGCACTTGACGGAACAGTTCAACGAACCGTTCAAGCGCGTGCTGACCAATACCGAGTTCGTCAAGTATCTTGAGGCCTTGCGACGTAGTCAGGCGGATTTTGCCTATGGCCATGATGTGCTGTTGAGCGAGTTCGTGCTGTTCTTCAACCTCGCTGAGCGCGACAAGGTGGAGTTGTTGCCGGAGGAGGGCGCAGTGCGCGACTTTCTGCTGGAACAGGGAATCATAAAGCGCTGGCGTGGTATCTACCAAGTTGAAAAGTCGAAGGCCAATACCGTGGTGCTGTCAATTCCGCAGATGCAGGAGCGACGAGCCAATGAACCGCCGATCAGTCTTCATGCTCGACGCGCGATCATTTTGCATGAGTTGGCACATGGTGAGTTCTATACGAACAAATACTATGCTGACTACTGTCGGAAATTTTGGAATAACACGCTGACAGAAACGCAGCGAGGGTATTTCAAACGATTCCTTTCGAATTATAATTATCAGCTTAACGCGGACGAGTTGGTCGTCAACGAAATGCAAGCGTACCTGATGTTCACTCCGGATCTTGGCTCCTTCAGCGCCGCGAAGCTCGGTGTAACGCAGGCGGAACTTGAATCAATGCGTGATGCATTCGTCAACGGCCGGCCTCCGACCCGTTTGCCGATTTATACGCCGGAAGGGGTACGCAGATGAGATTCGATGCTAGAGCGGGTTTGAAACTTTTCTGTGCCACTTTTCTGATCACGGCCAGCGGCGCTTGGGCGCAGGTCAGTCAGGGGAACGCAACGCGTATCCAGGGGAATACCGAAATCAACGTGCAAGCTAGCGAAGTGACTGCAATTGCTACAGGTCAGAATAATGTGGCCAAGAATCGGATCGGCGTCATCAAGGGCGACAAGAAGGGCGATACGAAGATCAACGTCACCACCAAGAATGTTACGACGATCGTAGGTGGCCGGAACAAAAAGGCTTGTACCAATATTGGGGGGATTGTCAGCGATGACTGTAATTGAACGGATGTGCCTTGGCGGCAAGACGGCTATTACTCTGATGGTTGGGCTGGCATTCGCGGTGGTGCCGTTTTCCGCCAGCGCAGAGCAGGGGTTGAATGCTTCGTCGCAAACCAAGGTGAATAAAGCCAAGGCCAAGGGATGGTCTTCACAGGACGTGAAGAAGGATGGTTACCAAATCCAGAACGAGAAAACCTTGGTGAATATCGGTAGCAAGCGTGGTGGTACCTGTTCCGTGAATGTCGGCACTGCCAAGCCAGGCGAAAAAGCACCGAAGGAAATCGTTGTGACGACGAAAGAAGTCATCAATATTTGCAAGTGAGACACATGATGAAACAACGTAGCCGTTTTCTGAATGGGATGGTTTCCGTAGCCTCTGTCGTGGCGGCGGGAATGATGGTTTCGATTCCTGCGCTCGCCGAAACTGGCGAACAGGCGAAGTTGAAGGAGCTTCAGCGCGCGCTCGCAGCGCCGCCCCAACAGGGCGATGAATTCGCGCCGAAGGCAATTGTATTTGATCGGGATGAGAAAAGTTCTCCTCAACAGGGAGACACGCCTCGTCCAGCCGCTGGCGGTGCCACGGATTGCAGCCTTTTGCCGCCCGACACGCCGGCGACCGCCGTTGATTTCGAAATTCAGTTCAAGGTCAACAGCGCCGATCTTTCGCCTTCTTCGGAGGGTACGTTGCGGCAGATTGCCAAGATATTGGCGTTGACGCCGGATCGCTGTGTATTTGTTGAGGGCCATACCGATGCCTCCGGGAATTCCGACCTGAACCTGAAGCTTTCCCGCGAGCGCGCCAATTCCGTGGTGAGATTCATTGTTGGCAAGGCAGGGGTGTTGCGTTCACGTTTGATCACATTCGGCAAGGGCTCAACAGAGCCGCTGAAAGGGCTTGATCCACGCGACCCGAAGAACCGTCGCGTTTCGTTCAAGGTGGCTGGCTAAACGGTCGTGGCAGCCCAACCGGTAAGGGAGATATACATGCGCCGCTTGATTTTGCTGATGGCATGCGTACTGAGTGTTGCGCCTGTTTGGGGGCAAGAAGATATTCAGCGTTCAAGCCACCCGCAGGGGATGCAGGTGTATGGTAATGCCGATGTGAGGGCGCAGCAAACTGTGTCTTCCGCCGTGGCGGTCGGTGAGGCAAATACCGCCAGGAATACCTCGGGTGCCGTTCGTGGTGACACGTCGATCCAGGGCAACACGAGAGTTAAGGCTGAGCAGAGCAACGCGATAGCCACTGCAGTGGGTAGGGATAACACTGCACGCAACGAAGTTGGTGTGATTGGTGGCAAGTGAAAACAAGTCACCGTTTTTGTGTGTTTTAACTAAGGAGAAGTACAAATGCGTATGCAACTCGCTATCGTTACCATCGTTTCCGCTGTTCTGTCGACCGCTGCCTTCGCTCAGAAGACCGAAGTCAAGGGCAACACCGAGATCAAGGCCAGCCAAGAGAACACCGCTGCTGTCGCCATTGGCAAGGACAACACGGCGAAGAACACCGCCGGTGCCATCAAGGGCAACACCA
>CAZCPD010000012.1:24524-25598 GCA_964500425.1 uncultured Rhodocyclaceae bacterium | reverse complement strand
TTGCCGAACGCTGGGATCGCTTCGTCATGGAATG
Organism: uncultured Rhodocyclaceae bacterium; assembly: GCA_964500425.1. GTDB lineage: Bacteria > Pseudomonadota > Gammaproteobacteria > Burkholderiales > Rhodocyclaceae > Sterolibacterium. Next base: position 25,564 of record CAZCPD010000012.1, on the reverse strand, counting down.
TCCGCAGGCGACGTTCTTTCATCGCGCCGGCTGGCTGCGCATCGTCGATAAAGTCTTTCGTCATCCCACCCATTTTCTCTATGCCGAACGCGATGGCCGGATCGAGGGCGTACTGCCGCTTGCCCATGTAAAGAGCCTGCTGTTCGGCAATGCCATGGTCTCGCTGCCTTTCGGCGTTTATGGCGGGGTCGCGGCGAGCAACGAAGAAGCGGCGGCGGCGCTGGAACAGGCGGCTCTGGAAAAGAGCCGGCAGCTCAACGTCGAACATCTCGAACTGCGCAACATGGCGCCGCGTCATGCCGACTGGCCGACGCAGGATCTCTACGTCACCTTTCGCAAGGAAATCCTCCTCGACGAGGAGGCCAACATGGCCGCGATTCCGCGCAAGCAGCGCGCCATGGTGCGCAAGGGCATCAAGAACGGGTTGCGAAGTGAAATCGACGCCGACGTCGACCGCTTCTTCGCCCTGTATGCCGACAACGTCCATCGCCACGGCACGCCGGCCCTTTCGAAGCGCTACTTCAGGGCCCTGCAGCAGGAATTCGGCGCCGATTGCGAAATCCTCACCGTGGTGGGTCCCGAGGGGCAGCCGCTTTCCAGCGTCTTCAGCTTCTACTTTCGCGACGAGGTATTGCCGTACTACGCCGGCGACGACGTTGCCGCGCGCGACCTGGCGGCCAACGACTTCAAGTACTGGGAACTCATGCGGCGCGCCTGCGCGCGCGGCCTCAAGGTGTTTGATTACGGGCGCAGCAAGAAGGGCACCGGTCCGTATTCGTTCAAGAAAAACTGGGGCTTCGAACCGCAGCAGTTGCACTACGAATACTGCCTGCTGCGGCGCGACGCCATCCCGCAGAACAATCCGTCGAATGCCAAGTACCGCCTGTTCATCGAAGCCTGGCGGCGCATGCCGATCGGCCTGGCGAACTTCATCGGCCCGCACATCGTGCGCAATCTCGGCTGAGATGCTGTGAGAATATCGCCTAATTTGCGTCTACCCAACGTTGCTTTCTGTGGGAGCGGCCTCCAGGCCGCGAATC
>CAZCPD010000012.1:0-24424 GCA_964500425.1 uncultured Rhodocyclaceae bacterium | reverse complement strand
CAGGCCAAGGCTTCGCCGGTTTTTTCGGTCCGCACCATTCGCGGCCTGGAGGCCGCTCCCACGGATGCCCCCCGCACCATTCGCGTTGCTTTCTGTGGGAGCGGCCTCCAGGCCGCGAATCGCTCGGCGCGCACGACCACCACTCGCGGCCGGGGGGCCGTGACCAAAGGAAACGCCCCGAAGGAAGTGGCCTTGGGCCATGCCCCGAAGGATATGGCCTTGGTCCACCCCTGTGGGGCTGCCATGGATACCCCCCGAGCATGGCGCTCGCGCAAGTTTTCACAACCTCTGAGCCCGGAGCCAGCGTGAGCAACGTTCTCTTCCTGGTGCATCGCTTGCCCTATCCGCCGAACAAAGGTTGCAAGGTCCGTTCCTATCACCTGTTGCGGCATCTGGCGCTGAAGCATCGCGTCTTTCTCGGCGCCTTCGTCGACGATGACGACGACGCGGCGCGGCTCGACGAATATCTCGAAGCCTTGCGTCCGTATTGCGCCGAGATCCGCGTCGTCCGTCTCTGGCCGCGCCTGGCGCGGTTGCGCAGCCTCAGCGGTCTTGCCCGGGGTGAAGCCCTGAGTCTGCCGTACTATCGCAATGCCGAACTCCAGGGCTGGGTCGATGCGATGCTGCGCGAGCAGGACATCGACTCGGCGGTGATTTTTTCATCGACCATGGCGCAGTATGTTCAGGGCAGGGCAGGGCTGCGCACGCTGATCGATTTCGTCGATGTCGACTCCGCCAAATGGACGCAATACGCGGAAAACCATCGCTGGCCGATGTCCTGGCTGTATCGGCGCGAGGGGCGGCGACTGCTGGCCTTCGAGCGCGCCACGGCCATGGCCGCCGAGCGCAGCTTTTTCGTCACCGAAAACGAGTGCGATCTGTTCCTGCGCCACGCGCCGGAGTGCGCCGGGCGCGTCGAGGCGGTCAATAACGGCGTCGATGCGGAATACTTTTCGCCGGATCATGAACCGCCCTCGCCGTATGCCGCCGGCGAGATTCCGCTGGTCTTCACCGGCGCCATGGATTACTGGCCGAACATCGACGCCGTCTCCTGGTTCGTCAAGGAGGTGCTGCCGCGTCTGCTCGCGGAAGTTCCCGGTCTGCGCTTCTACGTGGTCGGCCGCAGCCCGGCGCCCGCCGTCCAGGCGCTGGCCGGCGTCCAGGTCGTCGTCACCGGCACCGTGCCGGACGTGCGCCCCTATCTGCGTCACGCCGCCGTTGTCGTGGCGCCGCTGCGCGTCGCGCGCGGCATCCAGAACAAGGTGCTCGAAGCGATGGCTGTCGGCCGTCCGGTGATCGCCTCGCAGGAATGCGCCGGCGCTGTCGACGCCGTGCTGGGGCGCGACTTCCTGAGCGCGGGCTCGGTCGACGACTATGTGCGCGAAATCCGCGGCCTGCTTGCCGACCCGGCGCGCGCCGCGGCCCTCGGCGTGGCCGCGCGCCGCCAGGTTCTTGCGCGCTACAGCTGGGATGCACATCTGGCCCGCATTGACGACTGCCTGAGCGCGCCGCCGGCCGTGGGAGTCTCTGAAGTCGCGGCCGGCGGGGGACACCAATGAGCATCAAGAGCCTGCCGATGGCCTGGCGCTGGTCGCTGCCGCTCCTGTGCATGACGCTGGCCGCGATTCTGGCGGCCTATCGCGAAACGGCGCTGGGCATGGTCGATATCTGGTCGCGCTCCGACACCTTCGCGCATGGCTTCCTGGTTCCTCCGATTGCGCTCTGGCTGATCTGGCGCAAGCGCACCCAGCTGGCGGCACTGACGCCACGACCGGCGCCCTGGCTGCTGCTGCCGCTGCTGGCCATCGGTTTCGCCTGGCTGCTCGGCGAGCTCGCCGCCGTCAATGTCGTTTCGCAGTTCGCGCTGGTCGGGCTGCTGGTGCTCGCCGTCGCCGCCGTGCTGGGCTTACCGCTGGCGCGCGCAATGGCCTTTCCGCTCGGATTCCTGTTCTTCGCCGTGCCGTTCGGCGAATTCGCCATGCCGCAGCTGATGGAATGGACGGCGCAGTTCACCGTGCTCGGCCTGCGCCTGACCGGGATTCCCGTGTATCGCGAGGGCCTCAGCTTCGTCATTCCCTCTGGAAACTGGTCGGTGGTGGAAGCCTGCAGCGGCGTGCGCTACCTGATCGCCTCGCTGACCGTCGGCACCCTGTTTGCCTACCTCAATTACGTCACCCTCAAGCGCCGCCTGATTTTCGTCGCCGTCTCCTTCCTGGTGCCCATCGCCGCCAACTGGGTGCGCGCCTACATCATCGTCATGCTTGGTCACCTCTCCGGCAACAAGCTGGCGGCGGGCGTCGATCACCTGATCTACGGCTGGTTCTTCTTCGGCCTCGTCATCATGGCGATGTTCTGGATCGGCGCGCGCTGGCGCGAGGACGAGATGGACCCGGCTCCACCAGCCGGCGTATCGCTCGCGGCGCCGGCACGCGGTCGCGTCGCCCTGGCGGCGCTGCTGGCGGTGCTGTGCGCGGCTTCCTGGCCCTTGCTGGCCTGGCGGATGGATCACGGCAGCGCGGCGGCCTCCGTCCAGCTAGCGGCGCCGGCGCCGCCAGGATGGACGGCGGAAGCCGCGCCGCTGACGGAATGGCAGCCCTATCTGGCCAACCCCGATGCCACCCTGCGCCAGGCCTACGCCCGCGACGGCCAGCGCGTCGGCGTGCATGTCGCCTGGTATCGCAATCAGGATCGCGGCCGCAAGCTGGTCAGCTCGCTGAACACGCTGGTGCGCAGCGACGACAAGACGTGGGAGCGGGTCGGCGGCGGCACGCAGATGTTGACGCTGAACGGCCGCCCCGTCACGGTCCGTACCGCCGAACTGGCAGGTCCCGCCGGCGTGCGTCTGCTGGTCTGGCACTGGTACTGGATCAACGGCGAAACGGTGGCCGGCGATCTGCGGGCCAAGCTGCTCACGGCGCGCGCGCGACTGCTCGGTCAGGGTGACGATTCCGCCCAGGTCGTGGTCTATGCGGAGCAGGGCGCGGGCAGCGGGGCCGGTGCGGCGGCGGCGCGGCTCGAAGCCTTCATTGGCGATGCCGCGCCGGCCATCGAAGCGGCCCTCGGGCAGACCCGCGAGGCGCGCTGAGCATGGTTGCCGACCCGCGTCCGCTGATCGTGCACGTCGTCTATCGCTTCGATATCGGCGGTCTGGAAAACGGCGTCGTGAACCTGATCAACCATCTGCCGCACGACGCCTATCGCCACGTCGTGGTCGCCCTCACCGAGGTCACCGACTTCCGCCTGCGCCTGACCCGCGACGATGTCGAATGCATCGCCCTCAACAAGCCGCCGGGACAGACGCTGAAGCTGTATCCGCGCTTGTACCGCCTGTTCCGCGAGTTGCGCCCCGACATCGTTCATACGCGCAATCTCGCCGCGCTGGAAACCACGGTGCCGGCGTGGGCGGCTGGCGTGCGCGTGCGCATCCACGGCGAGCACGGCCGCGAAGGCAGCGACCTGACCGGCGCCAACCGCAAGTACCGGATGATCCGGCGCGCCTACCGTCCCTTCGTCACCAAATACATCGCGCTTTCGCAGGATCTTGCCCAGTATCTGCGCGATGCCGTCGGCGTCGGCGCGCGGCGCCTGGAACGCATCTACAACGGCGTCGATGCCGAAAAATTCCACCCGGCGGCGGCGCGCCAGCCGATTGACGGCTGTCCCTTCACCGAACCCGACCACTGGCTGATCGGCACGGTCGGCCGCATGCAGCGGGTCAAGGATCAGCCCATGCTGGCGCGCGCCTTCGTGCGTGCGCTCGAAGGCGCGCCGGAACTCAAGACGCGCCTGCGCCTCGTGCTGGTCGGCGACGGCCCGTTGCGCGAGGAAGTCGAACGCATCCTCGCCGCGGGCGGCGTGGCGGAGTGCGCCTGGCTGGCCGGCGAGCGCAACGACGTGCCGGCGCTGCTGCGCGGGCTGGATTGTTTCGTGCTGCCCTCGCAGTCGGAGGGGATTTCCAACGTCATTCTCGAAGCCATGGCGAGCGGGCTGCCGGTGATCGCCACGGCCGTCGGCGGCAACGGCGAGCTGGTGGTCGATGGCCAGACCGGCCTGCTGACACCGGCGCACGATGCGGAAGCGCTGGCGCACCGCATCGTCGAGCTGGCGCGAGCGCCGGCGCGGGCCAGGGAGATGGGGCGCGCCGGTCGTCGCGTCATCGAGGAGCGCTTCAGCCTCGACGCGATGGTGCGGCGCTACCTGAATGTGTATGATGAAACGCTTGGCCGGACGGGGCAACCCGCGGCCGGCGAGCCTGGACGGAATTGAGACGGCGGCATGTGCGGCATCAGCGGAATCTTCGACACACGACAACGGCGCGACATCGATCGGGCGACGCTCGAACGCATGAACGAGGCGCAGCACCACCGCGGCCCCGATGCAGGCGGCCTCCACGTCGAGCCGGGCGTCGGCCTGGCGCACCGGCGGCTCTCCATCATCGACCTGTCCACCGGCCAGCAGCCGCTCTACAACGAGGACGGCAGCGTCTGCGTCGTCTTCAATGGCGAGATCTACAATTTCCAGACGCTGATTCCCGAGTTGCAGGCGCTCGGCCACGTCTTCCACACGCGCAGCGACACCGAGGTCATCGTGCATGCGTGGGAGGCCTGGGGCGAAGCCTGCGTGCAGCGTTTTCGCGGCATGTTCGCCTTCGCCCTGTGGGATCGCAACCGGGAAACGCTGTTCCTCGCCCGCGACCGCCTCGGCGTCAAGCCGCTCTATTACGCCCTGCTGCCGGACGGCCAGTTCCTCTTCGGCTCCGAGCTCAAGGCGCTGCTGGCGCATGGGAGCCTCGCGCGCGAGATCGACCCGCTGGCGGTCGAGGAGTACTTCGCGCTCGGCTACGTCGCCGAGCCGCGCAGCATCTTCCGCCAGGCGAAGAAACTGTCGCCGGGCCACACGCTCACCCTCAAGCGCGGCGCCGCTATCGGCGAACCGCGCGAATACTGGGACGTCCGCTTCACCCTGAACCGCTCGCTGGCGGTCGATGAGGCCTGCGCCACGCTTGAAGAAAAGCTGCGCGAATCGGTGCGCCTGCGCATGATCGCCGAAGTGCCGCTCGGCGCATTTCTCTCCGGCGGTGTCGACTCGAGCGCGGTCGTCGCGACCATGGCCGGCCTGTCGGCCGAACCCGTCAACACCTGCTCGATCGCCTTCGACGATCCGGCCTACGACGAAGCCGCCTTCGCCCGCGTCGTCGCCGAGCGCTACCGTACCCACCATCACGTCGAAACCGTACAGAGCGACGACTTCGACCTGATCGACACGCTGGCGCGGCTGTACGACGAGCCCTATGCCGACAGCTCGGCGATTCCCACGTATCGCGTCTGCCAGCTGGCGAAGAAGCATGTCACCGTCGCGCTCTCCGGCGACGGCGGCGACGAGAGTTTCGGTGGCTACCGCCGCTACCGCGAGCATCTGCGCGAAGAGGCCCTGCGCGCGGCGCTGCCGGCCGGCTTGCGCCGTCCGCTGTTCGGCCTGCTCGGCCGCGCCTATCCGCAGGCCGACTGGATGCCGCGCGTGCTGCGCGCGAAGAGCACCTTCGAAGGCCTGGCGCGCACGCCGCTGGAAGCCTATTTTCACGCCATTTCCATCCTGCGCGCGCCGATGCGCCGGCAGCTCTTCAGCGATGACTTCCGCCGCGCCCTGGGCGGCTACGATGCGCAGCAGGTCTTCGAGCGCCACGCCGCACATGCCGGTGTCGACTGTGCCCACGACCCGCTGGCGCTGATCCAGTATCTCGACATGAAGACCTATCTCGTCGGCGACATCAACACCAAGGTCGACCGCGCCAGCATGGCGCATTCGCTCGAAGTGCGCGAGCCGCTGATGGATCACGAACTCGTCGAATGGCTGGCGACGCTGCCCTCCGACCTCAAGGTGCGCGGGCAGGAGGGCAAGTTCCTGCTCAAGAAGGCGATGGAGCCGCATCTGCCGCACGACATCCTCTACCGGCCCAAGATGGGCTTCGCCGTGCCGCTCGCCCGCTGGTTCCGCGGCCCGCTGCGGAATCGCGTGCGCGACGCGGTGCTCGGCCCGCGCCTCGCCGCGACCGGCTGGTTCAACCAGGCTTACCTCACGCACCTGGTCGATGCCCATCAGTCCGGTGCCCGGGATTACAGCGCCTCGCTGTGGACCTTGCTGATGTTCGAGGCGTTCCTGCGTAACGTCGTCGACGCCGCGAGCATCGCACCCACCCAGCCAGCGATCGGGCAAATGTCATGACCAGATCGTCCGATTTCAATCGGCTGCTGTCGGGTTACGCTGCGCTAACCCGACCTACGGTTCGTGGTCTCCGACCAACCACCGAGCGCACCGCACCCACCAACCCCGTAGGTCGGGTTAGCCCGCAGGGCGTAACCCGACACGGAGCGGTCCGACGCAGCGCTGCCCGTTCAGAACACTGTGCGAAACTCATCACCCCGTTGTCGGGTTACGCTACGCTAACCCGACCTACGGTTCGTGGTCTCCCGCCATCCACCGGGCGCACCGCACCCACCCACCCCGTAGGTCGGGTTAGCCCGCAGGGCGTCCCCCAAGGAGATGGCCCAAGGCCACTTCCTGCGGAGCGTTTCCTTCGGGGCATAACCCGACACATCCCGATGTCAGCCGTGATGCCATGACTCCCCGCATTCTCCACATCCTCGACCACTCGATCCCGCTGCACAGCGGCTACACATTCCGCACGCTGTCCATCCTGCGCGAGCAGCGCAAGCTCGGCTGGGAGACCTTTCACCTCACTTCACCCAAGCAGACCGGTTGCACGGTCGCCGAGGAGGATGTCGACGGCTGGCATTTCCATCGCACCGCCGCGCCCCAGGGCGCGGGCGCCAACCTGCCGCTGGTCGGCGAGTTCGCCCTGATGCGCGCCCTTGAAGCGCGGCTGTCCGCAGTCGCGCGGCAGGTACGTCCAAATGTGCTGCACGCCCATTCGCCGGTGCTCAACGCGATCCCTGCACTGCGCGTCGGCCGCCGCCTCGGCCTGCCGGTCGTCTATGAAGTGCGCGCCTTCTGGGAGGACGCCGCCGTCGATCACGGCACCACCACCGAAGGCAGCCTGCGCTACCGGGCGACGCGCGCCCTCGAAACCTGGGCGCTGAAGCGTGCCGATCATGTCACGACGATCTGCGAGGGATTGCGCAGCGACATCGTCGCGCGCGGCATTCCGGCCGCGCGCGTCACCGTGATTCCGAATGCCGTCGACATCGACGCCTTCGATCCATCCGGCACGCCGGACGAGGCGCTCAAGGGCAGGCTCGGCCTCGCCGGCTGCACGGTGCTCGGCTTCATCGGCTCCTTCTATGCCTATGAAGGCCTCGACCTGCTGCTCGATGCCTTGCCGCGGATTCTTGCCGCGCTGCCCAACGTGCGCGTGCTGCTGGTCGGCGGCGGTCCGCAGGACGCGGCGCTCAAGGCGCAGGCGCAGCGGCTCGGCCTGGCCGACAAGGTGATCTTCACCGGCCGCGTCCCGCATGCCGAGGTGCAGCGCTATTACGATCTCGTGGATGTGCTGGTCTACGCGCGCCATCCGATGCGCCTCACCGAGCTGGTGACGCCGCTCAAGCCGCTCGAAGCGAATGCGCAGGGCCGCGTCTTCATTGCCAGCGACGTCGGCGGCCACCGCGAACTGGTGCGCGACGGCGAGACCGGCGTGCTCTTCAAGGCAGGCGATGTCGAGGACCTGGCCCGTCGCGTTGTCGCGCTCGCCGGCGATGCCGCGCTGCGCGAACGGCTGCGCGTGCAAGGGCGACGCTTTGTCGAGGTCGAGCGCAACTGGGCGAACTCGGTCGGGCGCTATCGCGAGGTGTATTCCACCTTGCTGGAATGCGGCCCGTCGGCGGCAGGGTGAAGGCATGAGCCGGAAGAACCTCCGCGTCGTGATGTCCGGTCCCTTGCCGCCAGCGCTTGGCGGCATGGCGTCGGTGATCGCCGCGCTGGCGGCGTCATCGCTGCCGCGCCAGGTGACGCTCGAACTGTTCGACACCGGCAAGCAGACGCCGGAGGGGCGCTCACTTCGCCAGGGCATGCAGGCGCGAGCCGTGCTGATGCTGCGTTGGTGGCGCACGGTCGGCCAGGCGCCGCGGACGGTGGCGCATCTGCATACCTGCAGCGGGCTGACCTTCTTTCTCGACGGCCTGCTGCTGTGGTTGGCGCGTTGCCGTGGTGCGCCCGGCGTGCTGCATATCCACGGTGCGCGCTTCGACGATTTTCTCGACGGTCTGGCGCCGCCGCTGCGCTGGCTGGCGCGCTGCGTGGCGCGTTCGGCAACCTATGTGGTGGTGCTGTCCGACGAGTGGCAGCAGCGCCTCGCGGGGCGGTTGCCCGGAGCGGTTCTCAAAGTGGTGCAGAACGGCGTGCCGCGCCCGGCGTTGAGCGAGGGGCCGGGCCGCGGCGAGGGCGTTCGTTTCCTGTTCCTCGGCAACCTGTGCCGGCGCAAGGGCGTCGATGTCCTGATCCAGGCCGCCGCCCTGGCCAGGGAAGACTGGGTGGTCGAACTGGCCGGCGGCGAGGAGGAACCCGGGTTCACCGCCGTCGCCGCCGCGGACATCGCGCGACTGAACGTGGCGCAACGCGTCAAGCTGCTCGGCCCGAAAGTCGGCGCCGAAAAGGATGCGCTGCTTTCTGCGGCTTCGGGTTTCGTGCTGCCATCGCTGGCGGAAGGCTTGCCGATGGCGCTGCTCGAAGCCATGGCGGCGCGGCTGCCGGTGGTCGTCACGCGCGTTGGCGCCATGCCGGGCGTGGTGCGCGAGGAGGTCGAGGGCCTGCTGGTCGCGCCGGGCGACGCGCAGGCGCTGGCTGCCGCGCTGGATCGACTCAGTCTCGATGCGGCGCTGCGCGAGAGAATGGGTTTGGCGGCGGAGCGCACCTACGAGGATGGCTATGGCGTCGAGCGCATGGTCGCCGGGCTGATGCGCCTTTACGAAACGGCGTGGGAGCGAGGCAAACCATGAATCGCACGGCCACAGGCGGCATGAGTCCGAGCGGCGACCTCTATACGCGGCTGATCGCCGGCGTTGTCTTCCCGCTGCACGAACGCCTCAAGGGCCATCGCAGCGTGGCCTTGCGGCGGGAGCTGGAGGTGAGTCAGTGGTGGCCGCCCGCGCAGCTCGAAGCGCTCCAGCTCACACGCCTGCAGCAACTGCTGGGCCGCGTCTCGCGTGAGGTGCCTTACTGGCGCGACTGGTTCGCGCGTGAGCAGGCAAGTGTCGACGACTTCCGCTCGCTCGCCGATTTGCGCCGCCTGCCGCTGCTGACCAAGGCTGAGATCCGCGCCCATACCGAAGCCTTGAAGAACGAGCGCGCGCACAAACTCATGCGCTTCAACACCGGCGGCTCCTCGGGCGAGCCGCTGATCTTCTATCTCAACGAGCGCGTCAGCCACGACGTCGCCGCCAAGTGGCGCGCCACGCGCTGGTGGAATGTCGATATCGGCGACCCTGAAATGGTCGTCTGGGGTTCGCCGATCGAACTCGGCGCGCAGGATCGCGTGCGTCAGGTGCGCGATGCGTTGCTGCGCACCGAGCTTCTCCCCGCCTTCGAAATGAGCGAGGCCAGGCTCGACGGCTTTCTCGCCGCCATCCGCCGGCGTCGCCCGCGCATGCTTTTCGGCTATCCGTCGGCGCTGAGCCTGATCGCGAAACATGCCGAGAAGCGCGGCCAGGCGATGAACGATCTCGGTATCCGCGTCGCCTTCGTGACCTCGGAGAAACTCTATGACGAGCAGCGCGAGACCATCGCCCGCGTCTTCGGCTGCCCGGTGGCGAACGGCTACGGCGGGCGCGATGCCGGATTCATCGCGCATCAATGTCCGTCCGGCAGCCTCCACGTGACTGCCGAGGATCTCATCGTCGAATTGCTCGATCCACAGGGACAGCCGGTGGCCGGCGGCCAGCCGGGCGAAATCGTCGTTACCCATTTCGGCACCGCCGACTTCCCCTTCATTCGCTATCGCACCGGCGATGTCGCCGTGGCCAGCGGCCAGCAGTGCGCCTGCGGGCGCGGCCTGCCGGTGCTCGACGAAATCCAGGGACGCAGCACCGACTTCGTCGTCGCCGCCGACGGTACGGTGATGCATGGCCTGTCGCTGATCTACATCCTGCGCGACCTGCCGGGCGTCGGCTCGTTCAAGGTCATCCAGGAGTCGCTTGCGCGCACGCGCGTGCTGATCGTTGCCGAGCCAGGCTTGCCGGCCGATGCCGGCGAGCGCATCGTCGCCGGTTTCCGTCGCCGCCTCGGCGACAATGTCGAGGTGCTCGTGGAACTCGTCGATGCCATTCCCGCCGAGAAATCCGGCAAGTTCCGTTACATCGTCAGCCATGTGGCGCAGCCATCGCAGGGGAGCTGAAGAAGAACATGCGTGACCTGATCGTCGTGGGCATCGTCTTCGTCGGCGCCATCGCCGCCCTGCGCCGGCCGTGGATCGGCGTGATGCTGTGGACCTGGCTGAGCATCATGAACCCGCATCGGTACACCTGGGGGTTTGCCTATACGGCGCCGCTGGCCGCGATCGCCGTGGGGGCGACGTTGCTGGGTTTGATGTTTACCAAGGAGCGCGAATCGCCCTTCAAGGGCGCGCCGGTCACCTGGCTGGCGCTGTTCATGATGTGGATGACCCTGTCGTGGCTGTTCGGGCTCGACGTCGAGAACGATTATGAGCAATGGAAGAAGGTCATGAAGATCGACTTCATGATTTTCATCGCGCTGGCGCTGCTCTACAACAAGAAGCACATCTTCGCGCTGGCCTGGGTGGCGGCCGGTTCGCTGGCGCTGCTCGGCGCCAAGGGCGGTGTCTTCACGGTGCTGACCGGCGGCAACCTGCGCGTCTGGGGGCCGCCTGGCTCTTTCATCGAGGATAACAACGAGTTCGCCCTGGCGCTGGTGATGACCATACCGCTGCTGCGTTTTCTGCAGATGCAGCTTTCCAGCGCCTGGGGGCGGCACGGCATGACAGGGTTGATGTTGCTCTGCGCGCTGGCTGCGCTGGGCACGCATTCGCGCGGCGCGCTGCTGGCGATTGCCGCGATGGCGTTGCTACTCTGGTGGCGCGGCAAAAGCAAGCTCATCCCCGGCCTGATCATCGGCATCGCGGCGGTGGGCTTGATCGCCTTCATGCCGGAGAGCTGGACGGCGCGGATGGAAACGATTTCATCCTATCAGGAGGACAGCTCGGCGATGGGTCGCATCAACGCCTGGCATACCGCCTGGAATCTCGCGCTGCATCACTTCTTCGGCGTCGGCTTCAATCCGGCGCGGCCGGAACTCTTCGCCATCTATGCGCCGAATCCCGAAACCGTGAATGCTGCGCACAGCATCTACTTCCAGGTGCTCGGCAATCACGGTTTCGTCGGGCTCGGCTTGTTCCTCGCGATCTGGCTCGCCACCTGGCGTTCTGCTGGCTGGTTGCGCCGCGAAGGTGCGCGCACGCCGGAGGCGCACTGGTGCACCGAACTCGGCGCGATGTGCCAGGTCAGCCTGGTGGGGTACGCGGTTGGCGGCGCTTTTCTGAGCCTGTCGTATTTCGATCTGCCCTACAACATCATGGTGCTCGTCGTGCTGAGCCGCATCTGGGTCGAAAAGCGCGGCTGGGAAAACGAACCGGCCTACCCGCCGGGCTGGAAGACGATACCCGGGCTGGCGCGACCCCGGATGGAGCAGGCGGCGTGATCAGGACGGTGCTCGATTTCGCGAGCCCGGCGGGGCGGCGCGGCCGGCTATCGGTGCTGATGTTCCATCGCGTGCTGGCGGTGGAAGATCCGTTGTTTCCGGAAGAGTTCGACGCGGCACGCTTCGACGAGGTCTGCGGCTGGTTGAAGGAGCTCTTCAACGTCCTGCCGCTCGACGAAGCCGTGGCGCGGCTCAAGGCCGGCACGCTGCCGGCGCGGGCCGTGGCGATCACCTTCGATGACGGCTATGCGGACAACCGCGAGATCGCCCTGCCCATCCTGCAACGCCATGGTTTAAGCGCCACCTTCTTCATCGCCACCGGCTTTCTCGACGGCGGCCGCATGTGGAACGACACGGTGATCGAGTCCGTGCGACTGTGCAAACTGTCCGCGCTCGATCTCTCGGGCTGGCCGGGGTTGCCGGCCACGCCGCTCCCGCTCGGCGATGCGGCCAGCCGGCGCGCGGCGATCGACCGCATCCTCGCCGCGATCAAGTACCTGCCGCCGCCCGAGCGCCAGGCGCTTACCGTGCGGCTCGCAGAGCGCTGCGCCGTGCAGCCGCCCGATAACCTGATGATGAGTTCGGCGCAGGTGCGCGAACTGCGTGACGCGGGCATGCGGATCGGCGCGCACACGGTTTCCCATCCCATTCTCGCGCGGCTGTCTGCCGACGAGGCGCGCCGCGAAATTGCCGCCAGCCGCGATTTTCTCGAAGCGCTGCTCGGCGAACGCGTCGGCTTGTTCGCTTATCCGAACGGGCGGCCGGGAACCGACTACCTGCCCGAGCAAGCGCGGTTGGTGCGCGACCTCGGCTTCGATGCCGCGGTGTCGACCGCCTGGGGCGCAGCCGGCGCTGACGCCGACTGTTATCAGATTCCGCGCTTCACGCCGTGGGATCGTACGCGGCTGCGTTTCGCGGTGCGCATGGCGCGGAACCTCGCAACCCGTGGGCAGGCCTGAAATGGGCATGACTGACCCGCCGATCGCGATGTTGTCCGGCCACATGGCCGGAGCGCTGCAAGGCGCCAGCGGCATTTTCGGGAGGCCGAGGCCGGCATGATCCATTTCTTTCCCCTCTTCGCGGACGATCCGGGCAACTCGCCGTTTGCCCGAGAATTGGTCAAGGCCGGAATTCCTCACCGCCTGTTCGGCAAGGCGCTGTCGTTCCACTACAAGACGCGCCTGGGCCTGATCCTTCTCGGCTGGCCGCGCCTGATTGCGTTCGGATGCCGCTCGGCCTGGCGCTCGTTGTTCCGCTCGATGCCGCACCCCGATGCTGTCGTGCTCGGTTCGCATTTCGAGGTGCTGATTTTCGGAATGGCGCGGCGCCTGTTGCCGCGTCATTCGCGCCCGGCCATCGTGCTGCTCGGCTTCATCTACACCGCGCGCCGCAGTCACCTGGCGCGGCGGCTGCGCGAGCTGTATTTCAGCCTGGTATTCCGGCTGGCGGACCGCATCATCTGCCATTCCAGCAACGAGGTGCAGCAGTATGGCGAGATCTTCGATGCGGCGCGACGGAAATTCCGCTACGTGCCCTATGGTCTCTACGTGACGGGTGAGGAGGCTTATCAGTCAGGCGTCGCGCCGCAGCGGATGGCGACGTCGCCCGGCTATGTCTTCGCCGCCGGTCGCTCGGGGCGCGATTACGCCACGCTGGTGCGGGCGGTGGCCGCTGCGGGCATCGCCACGCGCATCATCTGCGACCGGGAAGCTGCGCTGGCCGGCATTGCTCTGCCGGCGCACGTCAAGGTGCTCGACAAATGCTATGGCGGCGACTATCTGCGCGAACTCGCCGAAGCCGCGGTGGTCGTGGTGCCCCTGCTGGTCGACGACATTTCGGCCGGACAGATGGTGCTGATCCAGGCCATGGCCTATCGCAAGCCCATCATCGTCACCCGCACCACGACGATACAGGAGTATGTGCAGCATGACCGCGAATGCCTGCTGGTGGAGCGCAACGATGCGGAGGCAATGCGGGCCGCGATCGAGCGCCTGCTGAACGATCCGGCGCTGGCCGCCCGGCTTGCCGACAGCGCTCGGCGGGCCTATGACGAGCGTTTCTGCATGCGCGCCTACGTCGCGAACGTTGCGGCGATCGCCCAGGAAGTCTGAACACGTCGATCCATGGAAAGGTCAGCGCGGAACAATCTGAATTTGCTGCGCCTGTTTTTCGCCTGGCTGGTGATCGTCGGCCACTCCTACGATCTGATCGACGGCAACTTCATCCGTGAGCCACTGAATCAGCTGTTCGGCACCTTGCCATCCCATTATCTGGCGGTGAACGCATTCTTCGTGATCAGCGGTTTCCTGATTGCCAAGAGTTGGAATTACGATCCCTCGGCGGTGCGCTATCTGAAGCGGCGTATCGCGCGGATCGTTCCGGGGTTCCTGTGCTGTGTTGGCGTCTGCGTCGCAAGCTATGCATTGCTGTATGAGCCCGGCTATCTGGGGCGCATCGACTGGCCGCTGTTCCTGGTCAAGCTGATGCTGCTGCAATCGGGCGGGCTGCCTTCGGCATTCGCTGAAAGCCGCTATCCGGTTATCAATCAGTCATTGTGGACCATTCACTACGAATTCCTCTGCTACATCGGTCTGATGCTGCTTGGCAAATTCCGCATGCTCGAAAGACGCTTCGTTCTGCCCGCCTGCGTGCTGCTTGTGGTCTGTCACATGGGCTATCTGCTGTTCGGCAACTGGCTGTGGCAGACGACGACCGGAGGGCGCGAGCCGGCCTTCATGTATTACCTGATCAACTGGATACGCTTCGGAGGCTGCTATCTGGCGGGAGTGGCCTGGATGCTTTACGAAGCGCCGATACGTTCGTTCAGCAGCCGCTATGCGCTGGTGTCGATCGCCTTGTTCATGACGGCATTGGCAATTCCGCCGCTGCATCTGGTGGCCACGACGCTGCTGCTGGTGCCGGTGTTGTCATGGCTGGCATTCTCGCTTCCGTCGATCAACGGGTTCTGGGTCAGGAACGACATTTCTTATGGACTGTATCTGTATGCCTGGCCGGTGCAGCAGGTCATCATCACGGCTGTTGCCCATTTGAATCCGTCGATGTTGATTGCGTTGACCACACTTGGCGCCTTGCTGCTCGGCTGGGTCAGCTGGGTGCTGGTCGAGAAGCCTGCCCTTCAGGCAATTCGCCCCTGATCACGGCGTCCAGCCCGACGCAACCAGCCGGCCACGCGATTCGTCTGCCGCATCGCCGGCGCCTCGATGAAGGTGTAGCTGAGGAACGACAGGCCGATCAGCACGGGGGCCAGCGCCAGCACGATCAGCCAGTGGCCGTGGGTCGGCAGGCCGGCGGCGAACCCCGCTCCCAATCCCAGCTTGAAGGTGCAGTAGAGCAGCAGGCCATGCAGCAGATAGAGGCTGTAGCTGATCTCGCCGAGCAGGCGCGACGCGGGCAGCCGGAGGAGGCCGAACAGGTGGTTGCCGGCACAGATGATGGCGAAGGCGGCCGACAGCAGCAAGGTCGGCACGACGTGATAGACGCTGCCGTAGCCGGCGATCGCCGCCGCTGCGCAGGCGACTGCGACGATGGTCGCGAGCGGGCCGCGGCATTGCCGGACGAAGGTTGGCCAGCGCACCAGCAGGGCTGCCGCGATGCCGCCGAGGAACAGCGGAAACGGTTCCAGCGGCGGGTGGCGGACGATGCCGACGCCGATCGCCGCCAGGCCGAGCAGCAGCCAGGGCCAGTCCGGCCAGCCGCCGCGCAGCAGGAACAGCAGCGGCAGCACCAGATAGAACATCCATTCGTAGGGCAGCGACCAGGTCACGCCGGCGAGGATCAGCGTGGTGCGCGTCACGCCATTGATGTCGGGACCGCCCAGCACCGTGAAGCTCATCCAGCGGAGTATCTGGCGCAACACGCTCGTGACCGGCTCGCGCAGCGTGAAGTCGCTGACGATCGCGACCACCAGCACCAGCAGGGCGATGACGAAGAAGTAGAGCGGCGCCAGCCGCAGGACGCGCGAGACATACAGGCGCAGCCAGTCGATCGGCCTTGTGCGGCCGTCGAGCAGTTTCGAAAAGAACAGGAAGCCGGTGATCATGAAGAACAGCGCGACGCCGCTCTGGCCGAAATGGGTGTACAAGCGCGACGGCGGCGCCTCCCAGACTCCCTGGCGGAGATAGAAGTACCAGATCGCTCCATGATGCAGGAATACCGCGAATGCCAGGTAACCGCGCAAGCCGTCGAGCGCCACATAACGATGATCGGCCGCATCGGGCGGGAAGCGGCGCGCCAGCAGCCAGGCACAGGCGTAGGCGAGGAGAAAGGCGAGGACTGCGGGCAGGGGGCTGACGGGCGACATGGCGAAACAATCTATGGTTTGGGTCGTCGGGCGGTGGCGATATGGCGCACGGCATCGCCGAACAGTTCCGGGTATTCGTTGTGACAGCGCAGTCGTTCTTCGGCGATGCGCGCGCGGTTGGCGGCGAGTGTCGCGGCGTTGCCGTCGAGGCGCATGCCGAAGGCGAGAGCGTGGGCATCGTCCGTTGGAGGGTGTTGCGTCATGTCGCCGGCGAGGCGCTGCAATACCAGATCGCCGAGCGACTTCTTGAAATGGCCGCCTTCCCAGTACCAGCGCGTTTCGCTCTTCAAGTCGCCGGGGAGCGGGATGCGTTCGCAGGCTTGCGGGCCGAAGCCGCTGAAGTCATGGAGGGCGATCCGTGCCTGCGGCCGATGCGCGCCTGCCCGGTCGACGGTCAGCGCGGCGCGGGTCTTCCAGGCATCGAAGGCCGGCCACAGGCCGGCGCTTTCGAACATGGCGAGAATCTGTGCGTGATACGGGTAGATGACGATGGCGATTTCGGTGTCGTTGCGCGCGGCGAGTTCGAGCAGCGCTTCCAGGTCGGCCCAGGCCTCTTCGTCGGCGACGCCTGGCGCGAGGCGCGTATAGACTTGCGCGTTCTCCTGCGCCCGTTGGCGGAATAGCCGCGCATAGCCTTCCTGGCGGGCCAGCGGCCGATATTCGAAGAGCGGGTTGAATCCTTCCGCCGTGAGCGTTTCCGGGTCGGCGGCGCGCTGCAACAGCGGCGTGCGCGCGGCATCGCGCAGCGAGGCCAGCGAGAACAGACTGTCGAAACGCCAGAACAGCCGTTCGGCCGGGTGCTCGCGTGGCGCCGCGCTTGTCGTGGCCGCAGTGCGGCGCGGCGTGCCGGCATGGATGAAATCGAGGAATTCGAGGCCAAGGATGATGCGGCGCGGCATGTGGGCCCGGCGTTCGAGATATTCGAACTGGCCGCGCGCCGTGGCGATGCCGCTGCCGGGGAGAGCGAGACTGTAGGCGCTGCCCGGCTTCGCGTCGGGCAGCGACCCGGCGGCGACGAGCGGATCGAAGCCGATCTCGGCGCGCGAATTGCCGGCGATGATCACTTCGGCGGCCCCGCGCTCCGCGCGCGTCAGCTTGATTTCGTTCTGGTGGCGCTGTGGGTAGGGCTTGATGGCGTTGAAACCCTTGATGACCGGCAAGCCATGGAGCGCATACGGATCGGCGAGGACGACGAGCGCCAACGCGGCGACAATCGCCGTGCCGAGCAGCGCCGCAAGCCTGCGCAGGTAGCGGGCATGGTTGGACCCGGTGAATTCAGCGGGATCGGCGGGGTCGGGCGGCGGCGGGCGCATCGTGGCGGGGGGCGGCATTCAGAACTGGAAATAGAGAAATTCACTGGGGCGGTTCAGTGCCAGCAGGCTGGCCGCAGCGAGCAGCGCGATGGTCAACGCCCAGTAGCCCGAAGGTGTCCACGCACCGTGCCAGACGCCGAAGGCGGCACGCTCTGTCGCGAAATCGAGCGCCGGGGCATGGCGGCGCATGAGTTCCTGGGTGTTCGGCAGGGCGAAGGCGATCGCCGCCGCGGCGCAGACCCAGGCCCAGGTTTCGATGAATCGACCGCCACCACCCAGATAGAAAGTGATGCCGAGGCCCTCCAGTGTTTGCGCCAGCGGTCCGAGCCGGATGGCGATGGCATCGGGCAAGGCGATGCCGTGAGCGCCAAGCATGCCGGCGACGATGGGCAGCGCGGTGGCCAGATCGGGCGCGCGGAAGAACACCCAGGCAAAGCAGACGGCGACGAAGGTGAGCGCCGTGGCGACCACCTTCCAGGCGGCACTTTGCACGGGCAGGCGCAGCCGTGCGGCGAACGCCGCCCAGGCGTGGTTGATGACGAGATAGGCGCCGTGCAGTCCGCCCCAGATCACGAAGCTCCAGCCGGCGCCGTGCCAGAGGCCGCCGAGCAGCATGGTGATCATCAGGTTGAGGTAGCGGCGCACCTGGCCGTGGCGATTGCCGCCGAGCGGAAAGTATAGGTAGTCGCGCAGGAAGCGCGACAGCGTCATGTGCCAGCGGCGCCAGAATTCGCTGATGCTGGCCGATTTGTAGGGCGAGTCGAAATTGAGCGGCAGGCGCACGCCGAACAGGCGCGAGAGCCCGATGGCCATGTCGGAGTAGCCGGAGAAGTCGAAATAGAGCTGGAAGGCGTAGGCCAGCACGCCGCCCCAGGCGATCAGCAGACTGGGCGATTGCGGCGCGGCGAACAGATCGTTCGCATAGGGCGCGATGTTGTCGGCGATCAGTACCTTCTTCGCCAGGCCGATGATGAAGATGGTGAGCCCGACGGAAAAGTTTTCGGCGCGCGCCCGGTAATTCGCCGGGTCGGCGAACTGCGGCATCATTTCCTTGTGGTGCAGCACCGGGCCGGCGATCAGGTGCGGGAAGTAGGTGACGAACAGCACGTAGTGCACGAAGCGGTATTCCTTCACCTTGCCCTGGTAGGTGTCGACGAGAAAGGCAATCTGCGTGAAGGTGAAGAACGAGATGCCGATCGGCAACACGATGTCGAGGGGCTGAAAGGCCGTGCCGCCGATGCCGGCGGCGCTGGCGAGGAAGAAATTGGCGTACTTGTAGTAGCCGAGCAGCAGCAGGTTGGCGGCGATCGCCCCGGTCAGCCAGCGCTTGCGCCTGCGCATGTCCGCCGCATGGCCGATGCGCCAGCCGCAGGCGTAGTTGGCGCAGATCGAGGCGAGCAGCAGGGGAATGTAGCGGATGTCCCACCAGCCATAGAACGCCAGCGACGCCAGCGCCAGCCAGACGGCGGCGGCGAATTCGCTGCGTCGCGCCAGCAGGAAGAAGCCGGCGACGGTCAGCGGCAGGAACAGCAGGAGGAAGCTGAAGGAGTTGAACAGCATGTCTCGGCGGCGGATTCAGGCGTCGGTGCAGGCAAGGACAATTGCCGCATCGAATCCGCGGAGTGGCATGGCCATCAATGGAACCGTTGCCAGGGCAATCGAATCTGGAGCCCCTCTCCCCCACAAAGTGGGGGAGAGGGGTTGGGGAGAGGGGGCGATTTTCCTCTCGGGTGGCGCTTGCTCCACCGTCTCTCCCGGCCCCTCTCCGACAAGTGGGAGAGGGGAGGTGATATACGATTGCCGTGGAGCCATCACTGCCGCCGGGTGAGGCATCAATCGACCCGGTAGTCCGGCCGGTGCGTCTGGAACCATTGTTCGAGCATCATCAGGATCCACACCATTTCGCCGTAGTAGCCGGGGTAGGCGGGCAGGTGCTCGTTGAGGAGGCGGGCGATGAAGTCGGCGCGGACGATGCCGCGTTCCGCAAGGCTGTGCAGCGTGTCTTCGGCGAGCTTCTTGAGTCCCGCATGGCGCGTCGCCCAGACGCCGAAGGGCAGGCCGAAGCCCTGCTTCTTCTTGGTGATGATCTCGTCGGGCAGGAAGCCGCGCAGCGCTTCCTTGAAGAACCAGCGCAGCTTGAGACCCTTGAGCTTGTAATCGGGCGGCAGACGCAGCGAGAAGTCGAGGAGGCGCTGGTCGAGCATCGGGAATCCCACCTCGACGCCGGCGAGTTGCGTGGTGCCGCAGACCTTGGGCAGGTCGTTCTCGGCCAGCGTGTAACGCCAGTCGAAGGCCAGCACGCGGTTGATGGCGCTGTCGGTTTGCGCTTGCGCCCAGACTTCGCGCTGTTGGCGCGCTGGGGAATCGATGTCGATGCGCGAGCGAAACCGCTGCGTCAGTACATCGCCGACGCCGAGGCGCAGCAGCAGGTTGTACATGTGCATGCGATCCGGCATCGGCACGCGCGCCTGTTCGACATAGCTCGAGGCCTTGCGCAGCAGCGGCAGGCGCGTCGCGCCCGGCATGGCCAGCAGCGGTTCCATCAGACGGTTGCGCATGCCGGCGGGCAGCAGACCGTACCAGCCGAACACGCGCTGCTTGGCGTAACGCGCGTTGCCGCCGAAGAGCTCGTCGCCGCCGTCGCCGGCCAGCATCTTGTCGACGCCGTCGGCGCGAGCGACGCGCGCGCAATAGTAGGCCGGCAGGGCCGAGGAGTTGCCGAACGGCTGGTCGTAGTGCGCGGCGACATCGGCGATGCTGCGCACCAGATCATCGGGCGTCACATAGTATTCGTGGTGGCGCGTCTTGAAGTGGCGCGCGGCGAGGCGCGCGAACTCCATCTCGTCATAGCCTTCGGCATCGAACCCGATCGAATAGGTGGCGGCCGGCTGACCGCTGACCTGGCCGAGCATGCCCGCCACCGTCGAGCTGTCGGTGCCGCCGCTGAGGAAGCAGGCGACGCGCGCCGGGTCGCGTCCGGAAATTTGCTCGGCGACGCCCTCGGCGAGCAGGCGGCGGAATTCGTCGCGCTGCGCATCGAAGGAGGCAGGACGGTTCTCGTCGAAGCACGGCGCCCAGTAGGGGGCGACGGTCAGTCGGCCGTTCGCGAAATGCGCGCAATGCCCCGGCGGCAGGCGATGGATGCCCTTGAAGATGGTGCGCGGCGAGGGGATGACGTGGAAGAACAGGTAATCGAAGATCGCCTGCGGGTCGATTTCGGTGGTCTCGTCGGCCAGCGTGTCGGCGCGCTCGGCGAAGCGCAGCGTGTCGCCGACCTGGCGATAGCACAGGCTGCGCACGGCGAAGCGGTCGACGGCGAGGAAGGTGCTGCCGTCCGGCAGCGTCAGCCCGACGGCGAAATCGCCGCTGACCTGTTCCGGGGCGCGTGCCGCGTGGCGGGCGAAGGATTCCCGCCAGGCGGCGGCAGCACCTTCGCGGGCAGCCATGGCGGCGAAATCGGGAGTGGTGAAACGCGGGGTGCCGATGACGAGCGGCGCGACGGCGGGAGGCATGTTCATACAAGCACCTCGACCGGCGCCGGATGGCCGAGGAAGCCTTGCGGGCTTGCCGACAGGCCGTAGGCGCCCGACTGGTAGATGACAACGAGGTCGCCGGGCTGGGCGACGGCGAGATTCATGCGGTCGGCAAGCAGGTCGAGCGGCGTGCACAGCGGACCGACGACGCTGGCGCTTTCGTGTTCGGCGGCATTCATGCGTGTGCCGATGGCGACCGGGTAGTTCTTGCGGATCACCTGGCCGAAGTTGCCGGAGGCCGACAGGTGCTGATGCAGGCCGCCGTCGGTGACGAGGTAGATCTGTCCGCGCGATTCCTTGCGGTCGATGACGCGGGCGACGTAGATACCGGCTTCACCGACCAGATAGCGGCCGAGTTCGATGACCAGCTCGGCCTGTGGCAGATCGCTCCGGGCGCGTTCGACGAGCGTGGCGAGGTTGGTGCCGATCGGGGCGAGATCGAGGCGCTGCTCGCCGGGGAAGTAGGGAATACCGAAGCCGCCGCCGAGGTTGAGAAAACGCACGGGCGCCGGTGCGTCGGCAGCGAGGCGCAGGGCCAGATCGTAGCTCTTCTGCTGCGCCTCGACGATGGCATCCGGCTTGAGGTTCTGCGAGCCGGCGAAGAGGTGGAAGCCCTCGAAGGAGAGCGCATCGCCCTCGCGGCCGATCGCCGCGAGCAGGGCGGGCACCTGCTCGGCGTCGACGCCGAACTGCTTGGGGCCGCCGCCCATCTTCATGCCCGAGCTCTTCAGCTCGAAATCGGGATTGACGCGCACGGCAAGGCGCGCGGCCACGCCGAGTTCGCGGGCGATCCCGGCGAGCAGGCCGACCTCGCGGAAGGATTCGAGATTGATCAGGATGCCGGCGGCGACCGCCTGGCTCAGTTCCACGGGCCGCTTGCCGGGGCCGGCGAAGCTGACTTCGTGCGGATTCGCGCCGCTGTCGAGGGCGATCTTGAGTTCGCCGCCGGAGGCCACGTCGATGCCATCGACCAGGCCGGCCATGTGGCCGACCAGGGCCGGCATGGGGTTGGCCTTCATCGCGTAATGCAGTTTGACGGCGGCGGGCAGGGCGGCGCGCAGCTCGACGACGCGTTGCGTGAGCAGGTGGCGGTCGTAGGCGTAGAAAGGCGTCTGCCCGACGCGCGCGGCGAGGCGCGACAGGGGCATGCCGCCGACCTGGAGTTCGTCGCCGACGACGGGGAACTGGTCCATCGCGGCGTGGGTCGGTGGTTTCTTCTCGGGGCCGGGAGCGGCGTCAGTGGTCTGCATGGTCATGTGCGAATGCGCCGGGCGGGGGCGTGCGTTGCGATTATTTTGATTGTTTCGACTGTTTCGACTGTTTCGATTGGCGGTGTTTGCCCCCTCTCCCCCGGCCCCTCCCCCGCGAGGGGGGAGGGGAGTGGTGGGGCGTCCTTGCCGAAGGTGAAGTTCTCCACCCCAGGTTGTGCTTCCGCGAGAGAGGCGAAGCTGGGAAGGCCGCGCAACCGCTTCGGGCATGCGTAAGCACCTTCGCTCTTCTTCACCCTCGCGGGAGGAGTTGGGTGCGTCCAGTCAAATACAAAGCTCCATAGGTGCGTGCTCCCCTCCCCCCTCGCGGGGGAGGGGCCGGGGGAGAGGGGGCGCGATCGCCACCGACAGGGGATCGCTTCAGCCTGCATCCCGGCCTTCCATCCATTCGGTCGACAGCGTCTTGTGTACTTCCACGAGAGAGGCGAAGCGGGGAAGGCCGTGTAACCGCCCCGGATAATTGAAGGCACCTTCACTCCCCTCTCCCCTTGAGGGAGAGGGGTCGGGGGTGAGGGGACGCGATCGCCCCCGACAGCAGAAGAGTTCAGCCTGCATCCCGGCCTTCCATCCATTCGGTCGACAGCGTCTTGCGGTCGATCTTGCCGTTCGGGTTGCGCGGCAGCGGGCCGCTGCGGATGTCGATGTGCGCTGGCAGCATGTAGGCCGGCAGCCGTTCGCGACAGGCGGCCAGCAATTGCTCGGCCGTCAGCGCAGCGCCGGCGTCCTTGGGTGTGGCGATGACGACGATGGCCTGGCCCAGCGTGGCGTGGTCGATGCCGAAGGCGGCAGTCTCGCCGACGAGCTGGGTGCTGTAGAGCACTTCCTCGATTTCCGTCGGGCTGATGCGGTAGCCCGAGGTCTTGATCATTTCGTCGCGGCGGCCGATGAAATAGAGGAAGCCTTCCTCGTCCATGCGCACCGTGTCGCCGGAGAACACGGCGATTTCCGGCAGCACCAGGCCCGCTTCGCGGCCGGGCAGCGGCTTGTAGCGTTCTGCCGTCTTCTCCGGATCGTTCCAGTAGCCCATGCCGACCAGTGCGCCGCGATGCACGAGTTCGCCGGGTTCTCCCGGCGCGCAGGGCGCGCCGTCCTCGCGCAGGACGAGGATCTCGGCGTTGGGGATGGCCTTGCCGATCGAGTCGGGACGGCTGTCGACTTCCTCGGGCGGCAGGTAGGTGGAGCGGAAGGCTTCGGTGAGGCCGTACATCAGGAAGGGCCGGGTCTTCGGCACGCGGCTGCGCAAGGCGTTGAGCGTCTCGCGCGGCATGCGCCCGCCGGTGTTGGCGAAATAGCGCAGGTGCTCGGTGATCTCGGCCGGCCACTCCAGTTGCGAGAGCTGGATGTAGAGCGGCGGCACGGCGGTGAGGCCGGTGACGCGCTCTTTCTGCAATGCCTTGATCACATCGCGCGGCAGCAGATAGTTGAGCAGCACCACGCGCGCGCCGGCGTGGAAAGCGGTGGTGAGCTGGCTGAAGCCGGCGTCGAAGGACAGCGGCAGGGCGGCGAGCAGCGTGTCGCCGGCATGATTGCCGAGATAGCTGGCGACGCTCTTCCCGCCGGCCACCATGTTGCGATGCGAGAGCACCACCCCTTTTGGCTTGCCGGTGCTGCCGGAGGTATAGAGGATGGCCGCCATGTCGGTGTCGATGACGCGATGGCCGGCGACCTCTGGCGCATCCAGCAATGCCTGCCAGCGCCAGTATTCGAGCGGGCCGTGGCCGCTTTCGGGCAGTTGCGCGTCGGCATTGACGACGACAACCTGGCGCAGGTCATGACAGGTCTTCAGCGTCTCGGTCAACAACGCCAGGCGTTCGGTGGAGGTGACCAGTACGCGCACGTTGCAGTCGCGCAGGATGTAGGCGACCTGTTCGGGCTTGAGCAGCGGGTTGAGCGGCACGAAGACGCCGCCGGCGGCGGTGGCGCCGAAGCTGGCAATGACGGTCTCGAAGCGTTTTTCCAGATAGATGGCGACGCGCTCGCCGCGCTGCAGGCCGCTGCCGACGAGACCGCCGGCGAAGCCGGCGACGGCCCGCTGCAGCTCATCGTAGCGGAGGCTTTGCGCGCCGTGGGTCAATGCCACGGCGGCGGGCTGGCGCGCGGCGCTGAACGAGATCAGGTCCGGCAGGAGGGTCGAGTCGGTCATGGTCTGGGCAGGTGAAACGTGGCGGCAGGCGCGACGTGGGGCATGGAGGGCGGGAATCCCGCGCATTTCCCCCTGGGCGCGCCATGCCACCGGATGTCATGGAAACATGCAGTCCGCTTGAACATCACGCAAGGGCAATCGCATTTGGAAATTGCTCCCTCTCCCCCAACGCTTTTGTTGGGGGA
>CAZCPD010000011.1:9084-25905 GCA_964500425.1 uncultured Rhodocyclaceae bacterium | reverse complement strand
TTCGGCACCGGCCAGCTGCCGAAGTTCGAGGAAGACCTGTTTCAGGTGCCGCGCAGCGACGGCACCAAGCTGTACCTGATCCCCACCGCCGAAGTGCCGGTGACCAACATCGTGCGCGGCGAAATCCTCGCCGCCGAAACGCTGCCGCTGAAGTTCGTCTGCCATACGCCCTGCTTCCGTTCGGAAGCCGGCTCATACGGCCGCGACACACGCGGCATGATCCGCCAGCACCAGTTCGACAAGGTCGAACTGGTGCAGATCGTGCATCCGGAGAAGTCCTGGCAGGCGCTGGAAGAACTCACCGCTCATGCCGAGAAGATATTGCGGAAGCTTGATCTGCCCTACCGCAAGATGGCGCTGTGCAGCGGCGACATGGGGTTCTCGGCCGCCAAGACCTACGACCTCGAAGTCTGGCTGCCGGCGCAGAACACCTACCGCGAAATCTCCTCCTGTTCGAACTTCGAGTCCTTCCAGGCGCGGCGCATGCAGGCGCGCTATCGCAACGAGAAGAACAAGCCCGAACTGGTGCACACCCTCAACGGCTCCGGCCTCGCGGTCGGCCGCACGCTCGTCGCAATCCTCGAGAACTATCAGCGCGCCGATGGCAGCGTGGCGATTCCCGATGCATTGGTCGGCTATATGGGTGGCATCAAGGTTCTTGAACCCACGCGCTGATCGATTTGGCAAATTCCGACCTGGCGGTTCAGGAAAGGTTTAGCGCGGCTTGACCACCGGATCGGTATCCCGGGAGGCGATATCCAGCCCCCGCGACACCATCTGCCCTCTCACCCACAGCGGCCCTCGCGAACTGTCGGCTGAAGACTTTGCGCCTGAATTCACGACAACGGAGCCCGGCGCGCCGCTCTTGCGCGCCGGTTGCAGGGGCTCGAACCGCGAAAGGATGTCGTAGAGCTTGCGGATGTTTTCGACCATGATCACCGCCTCGCCGCCGCGCGCGCGGCCACTCTTCAGGCGCTTGTAATATTCCTCGCGCGCCATCAGCGGCAATACCTGCTTCATCTCGTACCAGGAGGTCGCATCGCGCTTGAGACTTTTGGCAATCGCCCGTGCACCGTTCATGTGCCCTTGTCCCAGGTTGTAGGCCGCCAACCCCATCCAGGTGCGGTCCGGCTGCGGAATCTCGGCAGGCAATTCGTCGATCAGATCGGCCAGGTACTTGGCGCCGGCGCGGATACTCTGCTTGGCATCAAGCCGATTCGTCACCTTCAGGTGATCGGCGGTTTCCTCGGTCAACATCATGATGCCGCGCACATTGGTCGGCGAGGTGGCGAGGGGATCCCACAACGACTCCTGATAGGCCAGTGCGGCCAGCAGGCGCCAGTCGATGCCGGTGATCTCCTGCGCCGCGATGAAATCATTGCGCAGACGTGGCAAGGTGCTGGCGATGCGTTCGAGGAAACTGACAATTGAAAACTGGTCGAGACGATGAATGTGGCCGAAATAGCGATCATGTAGCCGCGCCTGGGTGCCGTCCTTCTGGATGCGGGTGATGAAGGACTGAGCCTTGGCATATAACTCGGGATCGCCATCGAGCGGGAACGCCCACGCAAAGCGCACGCTGCCGGCGAGCACCTGAGCAATCTGAAGGTCGGGGAAGAAAGCCGCGGCGATATCGAAATGCAGACTGTCCGTCGCGGCCAATTCGCTCTTGCGTTCGCTGACCCGCTCAAGCAGGTCGATCTCGGTCAGGCCACTCTGCTCGACAAGCGGAAAAGACACCGCCCCACCTGCCCCTGTCGCACTGTCCGCTGTCTTCATCGATTTCAGCGCCGCGGCTTGTGGCGAACCACCGAGAACCTCGACCGAATGACCCGCCCATACCTCGCTGCCATCAGCCGTAATGGCGTCAGCCGACTGTATCAGCACCTGGCGTGCCTCGCGCAAGGGCTTCGAATAGCGTATGCCCTCGATACCTTCGAATACGGTTGCCGAGGCGGCGAAATGCACCTTGCCTTCCTTGAGCAGGGCAATCAACTCATCGTGATCGCGCACCAGGATCAGCCGGACATTGAGCCCCAGTTCCTGGCCAAATCGCTCGACGAGGTCGCGCTCGAAACCGCCGCCCTCATCCTGGGTAAAAGCCGGCGTATTGCGCAGCGCAACCACCAGCTCATCATGGGGCAGCGGCGCTTCAATGCGCGTGCAGCCGGCCAAAGCCAGCAGGCATGAATGCAGGACAACGAGGGCGAAACCGTACGCGCTGCGCATAGGCGGGCCTCAGAAAACGGACACGACCGGCGTTACAAACACCGCGGCGACGCGGTCAGGGTCGGATCCGAGATAAGCCATTAAGACGCGACTGCAAAGAAGTTGCCAGGAACTATCGCACCACTCTCCGCAAAACCCTGTTGCGCCCCATTCAACGAACGGGGAAATGGTGAATCGAATCTTTTGGAATCGCTGCGAATGTCGTCCGGCTTAGCCGCGCTGAATCGAGTTGTATCCTCTAGCCCTCCGCGCCGCAGCTACGTTGTCAGGCGAAGGGAATCAATTTCTTGCGTGGCTGTATTTTAACAGACTCGATCCGCCGTCAATGCGCCGCCGGAATTTACGAAAAACAGCCCGCGCAAGATAATCGGCGACCTTTCCCGCTACCCGCCACGGAAAAGAATTTTTCAACGCCTACAAGCGATTAGCATAGCCCCGGAGTCGCGGAGCCAACAATACCATGTGTTTATCAGGGCTAATAATTGGATCGTGCAGACTATATTTTTGATTTTTGACTGCTATAATGCCCGGCTGATTGGAGTAAAACCCAGTCCGAAAAAAGATCTTTGTGCCTCACTCCTTATCGATAAAGGGAAACATAAAATGAAACAATCTCTCCTCGTTGCCGCTCTTCTCGCTCTGTCCGTTGCTGCTTGCAGCAAGCCCGCTCCGGCTCCCGAAGCTGCCGCTCCGGCTCCCGCCGCTGCTCCGGCTCCCGCTGCCGCCCCGGCCCCGGCTGCTCCGGCTGCTGACGCCGCCAAGCCCGCTGACGGTGCTGCTCCGGCTGCCCCGACTGCCGAGCCGAAGAAGGAAGAAGCCAAGCACTAATCGGCTTTCGCCTGAAGAAAAAGCCAGCCTGCGGGCTGGCTTTTTTGTTGCCTGTTTCCGGCGTTGCGTCGCGACGCCTCCTGTTTACCCAGCGATTTCGCACCACTCGCTGCCATCTTCCTGACTGGCGACACCAATGCGCACGGGAGCCAATTCGAGCACCGCCTCCAGCGCGGAGCGGGCCCGTTGCGGCGTGTTGTTCTGCTCACTCAGATGAGCGGCAACGACATGGCGCAGACACGAACGATCCAGCCGGCTCAGCAAGGTGGCCGCCGACCGATTGTCGAGGTGGCCGAAGCGACCAAGGATGCGCTGCTTGAGCATGCGCGGGTAACTGCCCGCCGCCAGCATCTCGACATCGTGATTGCATTCGAGAAACAGCGCCTCGCACGCGCCCAGCATCTCCACGATATGCGGGGTAATGCTTCCGGCATCCGTCAGCACGCCAAGGCGCCGTTCGCCGGCTGAAAACACGAATTGAACCGGTTCGCGCGCGTCGTGCGGCACCGGAAAAGGCTGCACCGTCAGATTGCCGATGACGAAGGTCTCGTGACTATCGATCAAGCGCAGGCGCGGCGGCCCCGACGCCGCACGATCGCGCGGCAATGCCGCCAGCGTGCCGCGCGTCAGAATGACTTCGAGGTCGTGGCGACGCGCGCACTTGAATACCCCCGCGCTGTGGTCGCTGTGTTCATGGGTCACCAGAATGGCATCGAGATCTTCCGGAGCCAGCCCGCGCCGGGCCAGGCGCGCCGCGAGTTCGCGAGGGCCGAAACCGCAGTCGAGCAGAACCCGGGTCGGAGGCTGCTCGTTACCTCGGTCAGGCAACGCCTCGACCACCAGCGCATTGCCGCGACTACCACTGCCCAATGAGGCAAAACGCAGACCGCGACAACCACGCTGGCCAGCCAGGCCGGACATGCGTGACTCGCTGCTTACTTCAACTGATCGAGCAGGAGACCGAGTATCTTGCGCGCCGTATCGGACTTGTCGACCGCACCGTCGCGCGTCAGCACCTGCACCGAGCTGGCCGTACCATCGCCCTTGACGAAGATGCGCATCGGCGCGGCCTGCGAGACATCAGGCTTGTCGCTGCGCCAGAATGCCAGGCTGGCGAGGAAGCTCTTGTCCTTGTCGCCCTTCTTCTTGCCCGGATCGACTTCCGGATCGACATAGCGAACGAAGTAGGCGCCCTTGGTGCGATCGCGGTCCTCAACGGTGAAGCCGGCGCGATCGAGCGCCAGGCCGACGCGACGCCAGGCGCGATCGAACGACTCCTGCACCATCAGCAGCTCGCTGCCGTCGCTTGCACGGCCAAGTTTGGCGCGCTCTTCCTTCTTCTGTTCGGTGGCCAGCAGAATCTTGGCGCGCCCGGCATCGACACCGAGGCGGACCATCATCCGCTGCAGCATCTCCGCCTCGAGCTCAGGATCGGCGGCACGCGGCTGCCAGCGCGTTTCGCTGCGCCCCTCGTCGATATGGAGCTCGGCCATGCCGCGATGGCTGATGAAGATTTCGGTCGTACCCGGCTCGCTGCCCTTCTCCAGGCGCGTGCGGAACTTGTCGCGCTCCGACGTCGAATACAAGAAATCGAGCGCCTTGCCAATCGTCCCGCGGATGATGTCCTGTGGCAACTTGGCGCGATTCTCGTGCCATTCGGTCTCCATGATGCCGGCCTCGGGCATCTCGACGCTCAGAGTGAAGCCCACCGCCTGCCAGAATTCCTTGATGGTCGGCCAGAGCTTGTCAGGCGCGCCCACGACAACCAGCCAGCGCTGCGTACCGGCGCGTTCGATGCGCACCTTGTCGGCCTGCGGCAGCACATCCTGGGGCGAGCTGCTGCGCACCTGGCCGGTACGTTCATCGCTGTAGGCGGAGAAGGTCGCCGAACCCTTGCTGCTGTCCGGAATGGCGTAGCGCTCGTCACGACTCGGCGTCGTCAGATCCGGGGGCACCTCCAGCGACGGCAGCTTGGCCGCCGCCCTGTAATCGATCTTCTTCGACTCAAGCAGCGTGCCGCTGCAACCGGTGAGCGTCAGGGAGGAAACCAGCAGCGACGAAAGCAACAGGTGATGTCTCATGCATACCTCGAAATGGGCTTCAGATGCGAATGTCCGCTTCGCCGAGGGCGGTGCGCAGACGTTCGTGGAATTCGGCGGAAAACGGCGTCAGCGGCAGGCGCAAGCCGTCGCTCATTTTTCCCATGCGCGCAAGCGCCCATTTGACCGGAATCGGATTCGCTTCCAGGAACAGGTTGCGGTGCAGGCCGAGCAGGCGGAAGTTGATCTCGCGGGCGCGCTTGACATCGCCGGCCAGAGCGGCGGCGCACATGTCGTGCATCATGCGCGGCGCGACGTTGGCCGTGACGGAGATCGTGCCATGGCCGCCAAGCAGGATCAGCGCCAGCGCCGTGGCATCGTCGCCGCTATAAACGGCGAAATCCTTGGGCGCGCGCTTGAGCAGGTCACTGCCGCGCTCGATGTTGCCGGTGGCGTCCTTGATGCCGACGATGCGTGGCAGTTGCGCCAGACGCAGCGCCGTATCGTTCGACATGTCGGCGCCAGTACGCCCCGGCACGTTGTAGAGGATCAAGGGCAGGTCGACTGCCTCTGCAATGGCCTTGAAATGGCGGTAGAGGCCTTCCTGGGTCGGCTTGTTGTAGTAGGGCACTACCGACAGATGCGCTGCGGCGCCGGCCTTCCTGGCGAAGGCGGCCAGTTCGATGGCCTCGGCGGTCGAATTGGCGCCGGTACCGGCGATCACGGGGATGCGCCCGGCAGCCTGCTCGACGGCCGTCCGGATCAGCAGGCAATGCTCTTCGAAATCGACGGTCGGCGACTCGCCGGTCGTGCCGACCATGACGAGCGCATCGGAATCCTCGGCGATATGCCAGTCGATGAAGCTGCGCAAACGCGGCAGGTCGAGACTGCCGTCCTCGTTCATCGGCGTGGCGATGGCGGGTATGGAACCTGTGATCATGGGCTGCAGGACCGAAAAAGAAGCAATTTTACTCGAAAGCGCCTACAAATCGGCCAGTACCTTGATATGCGCCGCCACGCTGCGTCCGAGAGCAGACAGCGCGTAACCGCCTTCGAGCATCGAGACGATGCGCCCCTGCGCCGAGACTGCCGCGACATCCTTGAGTTCCTGCGTCACCCAGGCGTAATCGGCCTCGAGCAATCCCAGCGAAGCCATGTCGTCTTCATAGTGGGCGTCGAAGCCCGCCGAAATGTAGATCAACTCCGGAGCGAATTCATAAAGGCGCGGCAGCCACTTTGCGGCGACCACCTCGCGAAACACATCGCCGCGTGTACCCGCCGGTAGCGGCACGTTGACCATGTTCGGCGCCGGACCATCCGTGCCACTGTAGGGATAGAACGGATGCTGGAAGGTGCCGACCATCAGGACCTGCTCGTTGCCGGCAAGAATGTTTTCTGTGCCATTGCCATGGTGCACATCGAAATCGACAACGGCGACGCGCCTGAGGCCCCACGCCTCGATACCGTGCAGCGCGGCGACAGCAATGTTGTTGAAGAAGCAGAAGCCCATCGAGCGGGCGCGCTCGGCATGGTGCCCCGGCGGACGCACGGCGCAAAAAGCGCTGCCGACCTTGCCCTGCATGACCAGATCGGTCGCCAGGACGCCGGCGCCGGCCGCGCGCAGCGCCGCGTTCCAGGTACCCGGACACATCGCCGTATCGGGGTCGACATGGACGATGCCGTGCTGCGGCGCACTCTCTTCGAGCGTCTCGATATAGCGGCGCGCATGAGCGCGCAACAGATGCTCCATCTGCGCCAGCGGTGCATCGTGATGTTCAAGGTACATGTCCAGACCGGCCGCGATCATGCGGTCGTTGATGGCATCGAGACGGCCCGGGCACTCCGGGTGATGCGCCCCCATGTCGTGCTGCCAGCAATCGCGATGGGAGATGAAGGCAGTCGTCATGTTCAATTACCCCACACACCGGAAGCGAGAGTTCCATTATCCTATGTTTCTCCAATTAGCCAAGCCGCCCCGACCATGCCCGCGCCCGTCAATCCATTGCTTGCCGATGTCATTCACAAGGCGAGCGGCATCATACTCGGCAAGGAACCCCAGATCCGCCAGGCGCTGGCCTGCCTGCTGGCGCGCGGCCACCTGCTGATCGAGGATCTGCCCGGCGTCGGCAAGACCACCCTGGCGCATCTGCTGGCGCGGCTGCTTGGCCTGCAGTTCCAGCGCATCCAGTTCACCAGCGACATGCTGCCTGCCGACATCATCGGCATCTCGGTATTCGACCGCGCCAGCGGCGGCTTCACCTTCCACCCCGGGCCGATCTTCGCCCAGCTGATTCTCGCCGACGAAGTGAATCGCGCCACGCCGAAGGCCCAGAGCGCCCTGCTCGAAGCGATGGAGGAACGTCAGGTCACCACCGAAGGCGCGACCCGCCCGCTGCCATCGCCGTTCTTCGTCATCGCCACGCAAAACCCGCTGCATCAGATCGGCACCTTTCCGCTGCCCGAATCGCAGCTCGACCGTTTCCTGATGCGCATCGAGCTCGGCTATCCCGACCGCGCCGCCGAGCGCGAGCTGCTGCGCGGCGCCGATCGCCGCGAAATGATCGGGGAACTCGCGCCCTGCCTGCTGCCGCAGGATCTCGCCGCGCTTCAGCACGAGGTGGCGCAGGTTCATGTCGGCGACGCCCTGATCGACTATGTCCAGGCGCTGGTCGCCCACACCCGCCAGTCGCCCGATTACCAGGCTGGCCTGTCGCCACGCGCCGCGCTGGCGCTGCTCCACGCCGCGCGCGCCTGGGCGCTGCTGGAAGGACGCGATCATGTTCTGCCCGAAGACATCCAGGCCGTATTGCCGGCCGTGGCGCCGCATCGTCTGCGCCTCGCCGACGACAAGCTGCTGCGCGTCGGCGCTGCCGGGATCGCCCGGCGGCTGATCGAGGCGGTACCCTTGCCTTGACGATGGCATGGCGCTGAAAGCCGCCCTGCAGGAACGCTTCTACCGCTGGGCGCTGCGCGGCAAGCCGCCCGAACCGACGCCCATTGTCCTGACCCAGCGTCGCGTCTACGTGCTGCCGACCGGCCAGGGCGTTGTCTTCGCCGGCATGCTGGTGCTGATGCTGGTCGCCGCGATGAACTACAACCTGAGCCTCGGCTACGCGCTGGTGTTCCTGCTCGCGGGGCTCGGCACCGTGACGATCCTGCACACCTTCCGCAACCTCGCCCATCTGCAGATCCTCTCCGGCCGCACCGTGCCGGTGTTCGCCGGCGAGACGGCGGGCTTTTGCCTGAATCTCGTCAATCTGCGCGACGCCGCGCGGCCGGGCATCCGCCTCAATCTCCCCGCCCGGCCCGTGGTCGAAGTGGAAGTACCGGCGCAGGGCGACGTCGAGGTGCGCCTCGACCTGCCTGCGCCCAAGCGCGGCTGGCTCGCAATGCCGCGGGTCACACTGGCCACCACCTACCCGCTCGGTCTGATCCGCACCTGGAGCTACGCCGCGCCCGATCTGCGCTGCCTGGCCTATCCGGCGCCGGCGCCCGAAGCCCCGCCGCTGCCGGAGATGCCGGGGGCTACAGGCGGCAACGCACAGCTCGCCGAGAGCAGCGACGATTTTGCCGGGTTGCGTCGCCACCAGCCGTCCGACCCGCCGCGCCATGTCGCCTGGAAAGCCGTGGCGCGTCAGGATTCCGGGCCATTACAGACCAAGCTGTTCAGCGGCGCTGCCGCGCAAAGTCTCTGGCTCGACTGGGCCGCGCTGCCGCAAACGCTCGACACGGAACAACGTCTCTCCGTGCTGACGCGCTGGATCTGCGACGCGCATGCCGCCGGATTGAACTGGGGCCTGCGCCTGCCTGGCGGCGAGATCGCGCCGGCCGGCGACGATGCGCATTTCCACGCATGCCTGAAGAAGCTGGCCCTGCATGGCGCGGAATAAGCGAACCCAGACCGCTGTTCCACCCCTGGCCCACCGCCAGGTCGGCTGGCTGCTGGCGACGGGATTGCTCTGCTGGGCGCCATTGCTGCCGCACCTGCCCGAATGGCTGAGCGCACTGACCGCGCTGGCGTTGCTCTGGCGCGCCGTGCTGTACTGGAAACAGGCGCCGCTCGGCGCCTTGCCGCCGCGCTGGCTGCTGACGCTGCTCGCCGTCGGCGGCGCACTCGGCATCGCCATGCATTTCCACACCCTGTTCGGCCGCAGCCCCGGCGTCGCCCTGCTGGCCTTGCTGATGTCCCTGAAGCTGCTCGAAACGCGCGTCCAGCGCGATGCCTTCGCATTCGTGCTGCTGGCCTGCTTTCTGCTGCTCAGCCAGTTTTTCTATGCGCAGACGATCGCTGGCGCCGTCCTCATGCTGGCCGGCGTCCTGTTGATCACCGCCACGCTGGCAGTGCTGAATCAGCCGCGCCAAGGCCCACCGCAAGCCCTGCGCCTGGCCGGTCAGTTGCTGACCCAGGCAACGCCGTTCATGCTGTTGCTGTTCCTGCTTTTCCCGCGCATTCAGGGACCGCTCTGGGGCCTGCCCGCCGACGCCTTCAGCGCCGCCACCGGTCTTGCCGACACCATGTCGCCCGGCACGATCAGCCAGCTCAGTCAGTCGGATGCGATCGCCTTTCGCGCAAAGTTCGCCGGCGAACTCGACGGCCGCGCGCCGCCGCAAACCACACTCTACTGGCGCGGTCCGGTGCTGAGCGCCTTCGACGGCCGCACCTGGCGCGCCGGCCGGCAAAGCGCGCCCGGCAAAGGTCTGCCCTACGAAATCCAGGGCCAGCCGCTCGACTATGTCGTCACCCTCGAACCGCACAACAAGCACTGGTTGTTCGCGCTGGAATTGCCGGCCAGCGTGCCGCCCGAAGGCACGATGACGAACGACTTTCAGCTGATCGCCAAGGATCCGGTACGCGGGCGCATCCGCTACACGGTCAGTTCGACGCCGCGGCAGCAGTCACGGGCCGGACGGGACGAAGCGCATGAAACGCTGGCCGACGCGCTGCTCCTGCCGATCGACTACAATCCGCGCGCCCGCGCACTCGCCGCCGCATGGCGCCAGGAAATCGGCAGCGACGATGCCGCGCTAGCGCGCCGCATGCTCGAACATTTTCGCCGCGAAGACTTTCACTACACGCTAAGACCGCCGCTGCTCGGCGTCGATTCGGTCGACGAGTTCCTTTTCGAAACCCGCCGCGGATTCTGCGAACACTACGCCGCGGCGTTTGTCTTCGTGATGCGCGCCGCCGGCGTTCCGGCGCGCGTGGTGACCGGTTACCAGGGCGGCGAGCTGAATCCGGTCGACGGCACGCTGATCGTCCGCCAGTCCGACGCCCATGCCTGGAGCGAGATATGGCTAAAGGAACAAGGCTGGCAGCGCGTGGATCCGACCGCGGCGATCGCGCCGACGCGCGTCGAACGCAGTCTCGCCGACGCGCTGCCGGCCGGCGAACCGCTGCCGCTCCTGGCGCGACCGCAGTTCTCCTGGATGCAGGGAATGCGCTATCGCTGGGATGCGCTGGCGAACACCTGGAATCAGTGGGTCATCGGCTACAATCCGCAGCGCCAGCGCGACCTGCTCGCCAGTCTGGGCATGCGCTCGCCCGACTGGCGACAGATGACGGCCTTGTTCACGGCGCTGTGCGGAGCACTGCTGATCGGTTTCACCGCCTGGGCGCTGCATGGCCGCCAGCGGCTCGACCCGGCAACGGCGGCCTGGAACCGGCTCTCCGCAAGGCTCGCTCGGCGCGGCTTGGCCCGACGGCCCTGGGAAGGACCGACGGAATACGCAGAAAGGGTCCGCACGGCATTGGCCGACGATCCGCGAGACGCCGCCCTCGCCAACGAAGTTGGGGCCATTGCCGCCCTGTATGTACGACTGCGCTATGCCGCACCGCACGAAGATCCCGTGCAACGCAAGACATGGCTGCGCAACCTGAAACAACGCATCGCCCGACTCAAGCTGACCCCATGAAATCCCTGCTCCGTTTCCTGCCATTGCTGCCATTGCTGCCATTGCTGTTCTTCCTCGGCATGAGCGCCCCTGCCGACGCCAGAACCGCCCACAACGCCCACAAGGCTGCCCGCAAGCGCCTGCCGCCCTTCGCCGGCCGCGCCGAGGTGCGCGCCTTCATCGCCGAGATGCACGAGAAGCATGATTTCGACCGCGCCCGCCTGCGGCACGCCTTCGCACACACGCGGCCGCTGCCGCCCGTGATCCAGGCTGTGCTGCCGCCGCGCGACCCGTCGGTACGTTCCTGGCAGGAATATCGCTCGCGTTTTGTCGAACCCCGCCGCATCGAACGCGGTCTGCGCTTCTGGGACGAGTACCAGGAGAAATTGACGGCAGCCAGCGCCGCCAGCGGGGTGCCCGAGGAATACATCGTCGCCATCATCGGCGTCGAATCCATCTACGGCTATCACACCGGCAACTTCAACACCTTCGCCGCGCTGGCAACACTGGCCTTCGACTATCCGAAGATCAATCCGGCGACCGATTCAAGCCGGGCCGCCCTGTTCCGCCGCGAGCTCGAGGAACTCTTGCTGCTGGCGCGCGAGACGCGGCGCGATCCGCTCTCCTACAAGGGCTCCTACGCCGGCGCGCTGGGGCTACCGCAATTCCTGCCGAGCAGCATCCGCAGCTTTGCACGCGACGGCGACAATGACGAAAGCATCGACCTGGAGAGCAACCCGGCCGATGCCATTGCCAGCGTGGCCAATTTTCTCAAGCTGCACGGTTGGGAAAAAGACGGCCCGGTCACGGTGAACGTGACCGTCAGCGGCGAGCAGTTCATGCCGCTGATAGACGAAGGGATACGGCCGAATCGCAAGCCTGGCGAACTCGCGGCCTTCGGCGTAACGACCGAAGCCGCCGCACCGGAACTACCCGCAGCGCTGATCGACCTCGTCACCCCGCAACAGCCGACGGAATACCGCCTCGGCTTCCAGAATTTTTTCGTGGTGACACGCTACAACCGCAGCAGTTTCTACGCCATGGCGGTGCATGATCTGGCGCAGACCTTGCGCGCCGCGCGCGCAACGCAGACGCAAAACGCCGCCGGGGCTCCTTGAGGACGCCACGCCCTGTGGGAGCGGCCTGGAGGCCGTGACCGAAGGAAACGCCCTGAAGGAAGTGGCCTTGGGCCATCCCTTGAGGGACTCCTACAGCAGACTGCCCTGAGAGCCAGCAGTGATGCGGCTCTCCAAAGACTTAAAGAAAGCCGTCCTTGGTGAGCCCCTCACGCACCAGCTTCTTTCTCAACTTGCCGAGCGCCTCGACCTGAATCTGGCGCACCCTCTCCCGCGTCAGGTCCAGATCGAGGGCAAGCTGTTCGAGGGTGAAAACCTCGCAACCATTGAGGCCGTAGCGCCGCTCCAATACATAGCGCTGCTTGCCGGAAAGCTGCGCGACCCACTCGGCGACCTGCTGCCCGGTTTCGGCATTCTGAAACTGGGTTTCCGGGCTGGAACTGGGGTCGGCGGCAATGGCATCCGCCACCGAGAGATCGGGATCAATGTCGAGCGGCGCATCGAGCGATGCGGTATTTTCGTTGAGCGACAGGATGTGGCGCACATCCTCGACCGGCTTGTCGAGCAAGCGTGCGACTTCTTCCGCGCTGCTGAGCCGCGGCCCCTCGCCGCGAGTGATCTTGTCCGTGCCCTCGGCGTCGAGCTGACGCAGTGCGCGCAAGACGAGATTGAGTTCTTTCACCACATGCACCGGCAGACGGATGGTGCGCGACTGGTTCATGATGGCGCGCTCGATGTTCTGGCGGATCCACCAGGTCGCGTAGGTGGAAAATCGAAAACCTCGCTCCGGATCAAACTTCTCCAGCGCATGGATCAAGCCAAGGTTGCCTTCCTCGATCAGATCGGCGATCGGGATGCCGCGATTCAGGTAGTGCTTGGCGATGCTGACCACCAGGCGCAGATTGGAAACAATCATTTTCTGACGCGCGGCGAAGTCGCCTGCGACCACACGCCGCGCCAGGGCCACTTCCTCTTCCGCCGTCAAAAGCGGGTTGGCGCCGATGTCATCCAGGTAAAGCTGGGTGACATCGTTCAGAAACTCGGTGTGCGGAGCCTCGGCGCTCTCCGGCGACGACTCGTCTTCGCCAGGCGTCTCGACCGCATCGAGCATGCCTTCCGAATCCGGCAGATCGGCGGCATCCGACTCCGCCATGGCGCCTGTCTCGATCGGATCGTTTCCCGTGTCAGGCAGGCTGCGCTTGCCCATGATCAGCGCACCGGCAGGAACTTCGCAGGGTCGACAGGCTTGCCCTGCCGGCGGATTTCAAAATGCAGCTTGGGTTGGTCCGCATCGCTGCTGCCGATCTCGGCGATCTTTTGTCCCTTGCTCACAGTTTGCTCTTCCTTGACCAAAATGCGACTGTTGTGAGCATACACAGAAAGGAAGGCGTTGTTGTGTTTTATGATGACAAAATTTCCATAGCCGCGTAACGCACTGCTCACCAGAATGACTTTTCCGGCAGCGGCGGCCAGCACCGGATCGCCCGTCTTGCCGGCGATGTCGAGGCCCTTGCTGCTGCCCTCGACGAAGCCGCCGAGCAACTTGCCCGTCGTCGGCCAGCTCCAGTCGACATTGTCGTTGACGGCGGGGAGTGGCGTCTTTTCAGCAACCGGTTTGGCGCCATCGGGCCTGGCTTCGGCGACAGCCGGCACGGACAGTTCGACCCGCTGCAAGCTGGCCAGCGCTTCCGGCGAATAGGGCAGTTTGCCTCCCTTGGGGGAGCGTTTGAGCATCTCGCCGCTGCTGGCAGACGCGGCGGGTACGGCAAGAACGGGGGCCGCCTGCACCGGTTTGACTGACGTCACGTCAGAAGACTCGATGGCGCCGGACATGCTCACGGGTTTTGCGACCGCCACCGGCTCGGCTTCGGCAGCCGGGCTCACGCCGGCCGGCGCGACGCGCAGCACCTGTCCGACGTTGATCTTGTCCGGATCGGAGAGACCGTTCCAGACCGCGATATCGCGATAGGACTGACCGTGATCGAGCGCAATGGCGCGCAGCGTATCGCCCTTCTTGACAGCGTACATGCCCGGGCCGAGCGGAGTGGCAAGCGCCTCGCCGTGCCCCTCGCCGGAGAGCGTACCGGGAGACGCGCGCTCGATCACGGGCGCCGGCGCATTGCTCGCGCAGGCCGCCAGCAACAGCGTCGCCAGCAGGCTCAGGCGGCACAGCGCCAAGCGCCCCCGAGAGCGGATATCCCGGCTCATTCGACGCCTGCCACCAGGGGTACGAAACGCACGGCATCGTAGCGCGTTTCCTTGAAACCGCTGCCGTCGGCGTTGCGCTCGATCAGCGACAGAATCTGTTCGCCGCTGCCAAGCCCGCCGAGCGGCAGGATCAGGCGCCCGCCGGGCGCCAGCTGGTCGACCAGCGCCGGCGGCACGCGCGCGGCGGCCGCCGCGACGATGATGGTGCCGAACGGTGCGGCTTCCGGCAAACCCCGGTTGCCATCGGCATGCTTGAGGCGAACATGATTGAGGCGCAGCTGCGCCAGGTTCTTGCGTGCCCGCGTCAGCAAGGCCTCGATGCGCTCGACGGCGAAAAGTTCTCGCGTCAGCATGGACAGCACCGCCGCCTGATACCCGCAACCAGCGCCGACTTCAAGCGTCTTGCCCAGTGCGCGCGGTGGAGCCGCCTGACCCGGGCCTTCGAGCAGCAGTTCGATCATGCGTGCGACGACATAGGGCTGCGAAATGGTCTGCTGAAAACCGAGCGGCAACGCGGTATCTTCATAAGCGCGCGAAGCGAGCGCCTCCTCGACGAAAATGTGGCGCGGCACGCTGCCCATCGCCGCCAGCACGCGTTCGTCGCGGATGCCCTGCTCGCGCAGGCGCTCGATCATGCGCTCGCGCGTGCGCAGGGAGGTCATGCCGATGCCGCGCAGGGTCGTCGTGTTCATGCCTGCAACCAACCTTGAACCGCGGAAATCTGCGCGACATGGGTCAGATCGATCTGGATCGGGGTCAGCGAAACGTAGTGATTCGCCACCGCGTGAAAATCGGTGCCTTCACCGGCATCCTGCGCCGCGCCGGCAGCACCGACCCAATACACGGTCTCGTCGCGCGGCGTCTTCTGCCTGACCACCGGTTCGGCCTTGTGACGACGACCAAGACGCGTCACGCGCAGCCCCTTGAGCTGCTCGAAAGGAATGTCGGGCACATTCACGTTGAGCAACAGCGGCTCGCCGAAACCGTCCTGCTGGAAGCGCTCGACCAGTTGCCGGGCGATGCGTGCGGCGCTTTCGAGATGAGTCCCGGAGCGGCTGTTCAGGGAAACGGCCAACGCGGGAATGCCGAGCAGATAGCCTTCGGTGGCGGCGGCGACAGTGCCGGAATAAAGCGTGTCGTCGCCCATGTTGGCGCCGAGGTTGATGCCCGACACCACCATGTCCGGTTGATGATCGAGCATGCCGGTCACGGCCAGGTGCACGCAATCGGTCGGCGTGCCATTCACGAAATGAAAGCCGTTGGGCGCGCGGCGCAGCGACAGCGGCCGATCCAGCGTCAGGGAATTGCTGGCGCCGCTGCGGTCGCGCTCGGGTGCGACCACCGTGATATCGGCGATCTCCCCGAGTGTCCGGGCGAGAATCTCGATTCCCGGAGAAAAATATCCATCGTCGTTGCTGAGAAGTATGCGCATGAAATTCTTGGCCAAAGGCCTGTGCCGCACCCCGTAGGACCGCGGCATTGATGCTAATTAACGGGCAAAAAAGAAAATCACCGAAACCGAAACCGGTCTGATTCGCGGATCAAAAGCTCCGAGAGCCCCGAGTCTCTGCCTCACCCACTTCGACCCGCTCCCGACAGCCAGCTATCGGCGGCCATTATAAGACATCCCCGCAGCGCAAGCCGCGTCTCAGTTGCGCGCAGGGGCCGGCGGAAGCGCCGGCGCCGCAGGCACGGCCGCAGCGTCTGTTGCAACGGCGGCGTCCTCCTCGAATACCCCGTCGCGCAAGACCGCCGCCTCGGTGCGTTTGTTCATCACCAGGATGCTGATACGCCGATTGACCGGACTGAAGGGATCGGCCTTGTCGTACGGCACGGCCGAAGCCAGACCGACCAGACGCATGACCTTCACATCCTGCATGCCGCCGGCGATCAGCTCCCGGCGCGAGGCATTGGCGCGATCGGTGGAGAGATCCCAGTTGTTGTAGTCCTGCTGCCCGCCGGCGAAAGGCGTGGCATCGGTATGCCCGGAGAGGCTGATGCGATTTTCAACGCCGTTCAGCGCCCAACCGATCGAATGCAGGATTTCGCGGGTGTACGGCTTGAGCTCGGCGCTGGCCAGATCGAACATCGGACGGTTCTTTTCATCGACGATCTGGATGCGCAAGCCCTCGGTGGTCAGATCGAGCAACATCTGATTCTTGAACTGCCGCAAGCCTGGGCTGGAATCGATCATCGCCTCGATTTGCGCCTTGAGTCCGGCAAGCTTTTCCTTTTCCGCCTTCTCGACGGCGGCGCGGTCGGCCTGCGCAGCGCGCAGGTTGATGATCTTTTTCTGATCCGAGTCGCTCTTGTTCTTCTGCCCGTAAGTACGCGTCAGATCTTCGCCGCCGCCCTGGACGATGCTCGAAGAATCGCCGCTGCCCGAGCCGCCGGAAAGCGCCACCTTGAGCGGTGTATTGAAATAATCGGCAATGCCCTTGAGGTCGCCCGAAGTCGTCGAACCGAGCAACCACATCAACAGGAAGAAAGCCATCATCGCCGTGACGAAATCGGCATAAGCGATTTTCCAGGCGCCGCCATGGGCGGCG
>CAZCPD010000011.1:0-9074 GCA_964500425.1 uncultured Rhodocyclaceae bacterium | reverse complement strand
TAATACCCCCAACTGGGCTTTGACTAACGCTCAAATCTGTTTTTCCCGGGCCCCGCCTGGGGGGCCCCCGCCGCCCTTCTTGACGCGCTTGATGACGATAGGTTGCTGGTTGTCGTCGCTCATGATCGTCGAACCGCTTCAGAAAGAAGTCTCGTCACTTGCCCTTGCGGCTCTTCACGTCTTCCTCAAGTTCGAGGAAGGTTGGTCGATCCGTCGAATACAGCACCTTGCGGCCGAACTCGATGGCGACCTGCGGGGCATAGCCGTTCATGCTCGACAAGAGGACCATTTTGATGCACTGGTAGATCTTGCCGCTCTCCTCGGCCTTCTGTTCGAGCTGCGACGCGATCGGTGCGATGAACCCATAAGAAACCAGGATGCCCAGGAAGGTGCCGACCAGCGCGCCGCCGATCATCTTGCCGAGAACCGCCGGCGGCTCGCCCACCGAACCCATGACGTTAACCACGCCCATCACGGCGACGACGATGCCGAAAGCCGGCAAAGCGTCCGACATTTTCGACACGATATGGGCAGGCACGTGCGCTTCGTGGTGATGGGTCTCCATTTCGATGTCCATCAGGTTCTCGATTTCGAAGGCGTTCAGGTTGCCGCCGACCATCATGCGCAAATAGTCGGTGATGAACTCCATCACATGATGGTCATGAGCGATATTCGGATATTTCGAGAAGATGCTGCTCTGCTCGGGGGTCTCGATGTCGCTCTCGATGGACATCAGGCCTTCCTTGCGCACCTTGCCCAGTATCTCGAACAACATGGCAAGCAGGTCCATGTAAAGCGCCTTGGAATAAGGCGAACCCTTGAGCGCCGTCGGAATCGCGCGCAGCGTCGCCTTCACTTCCTTGGCGCCGTTGCCGGCGATGAAGCCACCGATCATCAGGCCGATGATCGCCACGTACTCAAGAGGCATCCACAGCGCCGCCAGACTGCCGTGCACCGAATAGGTGCCGACCGCGGAGGCCAGAATGATTGCATATCCGATAAACAAGAACATCTACAGCTCCCGTTTCAATTCATCGCACCCGGCCATGGCCGCGGAATCGAAATTCAATGCGCCAACGCGTCAAAGCGACCATGTGCGGGACGCGCAACTTCCCAGCCTGACCGGAGAAACGCCATGATAGCCGCAATCGGAACAGAAGCGCTACCCGGTTTCAAGTTCTGCGCAGGATCGCCGCCCGCACCAGCTCGATATGGCCACGCAGGGTGTACAGCATGTCGGAAAACGCCAGCGGCGTCGCCAGATGATTGACGTCGGCTTCGATTTCGTCGAGACGCGCCAGCCATTCCTCGCGTGGATGTCGTCCTGCGTCCAGCTCCAGTTCGGCCTCGATGAACTTCAGCTCGCCATAACGGCGGAAGATGCGCGAACGAATCCGCCAGCCGTATAGCGTCGGCGCGATCTTGACGAGAGGAAACAGCAAGGCGACCACCGGCACCAGCATCACCACCAGCCGATCCACCAGCGTCGCCAGCCAGAACGGCAGATAACGCTGCAGGAAGGTCTTGCCCGACGTGTAATAGCGCTCGGCCTCGGCAGCGAGGGGAAAATCCACCTCGGTCGCGCGCGGAAATTCGCGCGGCTTGTGGAACACGCCAGGCTCGCCGTGAACCTCCGTCGCCGCCTGAAGCAGCAGATCGACGAGCGCCGGATGCGTGCCCGCCCGCACCACCAGGGTTGCCAGCGGCGCCAGCAGGGCGACATCCCGCGCCGGAATGTCGCGCACCACGTCAATGGCGCCGCGCGGCAAGGTCAGCCGTTGCAGATGAGGGAACAGGCGCGTATAGGCATCGGCATGAGCCAGGCTCATCAGGCGGACATCGTCGGCATAGAGCAGTGACCAGACCACCCCCGACTGCGTTGGCCCGACCACCAGGGCAGCATCCAGCCGCCCTTCGCGCAGGGCCTCGACCATGACCATGCCGTCGCTGTCGATCAGCTCGGTCGGCGCGCCGGCCACGCCATTTGTCTCGAACAGATCCAGCGC
Organism: uncultured Rhodocyclaceae bacterium; assembly: GCA_964500425.1. Lineage (GTDB taxonomy): Bacteria > Pseudomonadota > Gammaproteobacteria > Burkholderiales > Rhodocyclaceae > Sterolibacterium. The sequence goes on along the minus strand of CAZCPD010000011.1, from coordinate 7,068 downwards.
CAGCTTGCGCGTACCGCTGCCAACACGACCGACGGCAATGCGTCGCCCCTTGAGCTGATCGAGTCGATCGAGGCTGCCTTCAGGCATCCCCCGAGCGAGCTCGGCGCGATAAAAAATCCACAACGGTTCGTGATACAGGCCGCCCAGCGAAACCAGGCGTTGCCGGTCCTCGTCGCTGACGCTCGCCGTGCCGCCCTGGATGAAGGCAGCATCGACAGCGAAGCGGGAGTCGCGCAGGCGATCGAGGTTTTCAGCAGAGCCGGCCGACGGCTTCTCGATCAGTTCGATATCGTAGCGCTGCAGCACATCCTTGTAGCGCGCGGCGAAACGCTGGTAACCGCCACCCTCGCCGCCGCTCGAAAGGATCAGCTGGCGCGGCGGCGCCGGCCGCACGAACTGTGCCGCCAGCCAGAAACCGCCGACCAGCAGCAGCAGGGCCGGCAAGCCGATCAGCAGCAGATCGTGCCAGGAAACGAGTTTCAGCCGCCGCAGATTCGCCATCATGGTTGAAGCAATGTCCCAATCCGATACTCGCCGAGCAGTTTATCCGCTTGTGGTGAATGCGGGCGTCCACGCAGCTTGGTGCGGTAAGCCGCGGTCGCTTCCTTGCCGCACCACTCTTCGATCAAGCCGGAGCGCGCCGGATGCTCCGGCAGATAGACGCCGAGGTCGTATACCTGGCCGTTGATCGCCATCCAGCAGTCCTGTGGCCCGGCGTGGGCAGCCACCTGAGCAAGGGAGAATGTCGCGGTGACAGGTGCAACGGACTCCGGCGCGGCGATCTCGACATCCTGAGCAGCTCGCCAGAAGAAGAACAGCAGCAACCAGAACACGCCCGTCGCAAGGATGAAAAGCACGCGCATCAGCGGAAGTCGAAACGCTCAAAATGGATGTCCCGCTCGGCGACGCCACGCTCGCACAGCACGTCGCGCGCCGCCTCGATCAGGCCCGCGGGTCCGCAAAGATAGCACTTGCGGCCGGCGAGCCGCGCGGCATCCGGCAAAACACCGCGCAGATCGGGAGGTACGGCGCCGCTTGCCAGCACCTCGAGGCTCAACGCCGGCTGCTGTCGCGCCAGCGCCTGCAACTCATCGACATAAGCTGCATCATGAGCATCGCGATGCAGATAGATCAGACGCACCGACTGCTCCAGCCGGCCGCCGCGCAACATCGCAATGAACGGCGTGATGCCGATGCCCCCCGCCAGCCAGAGGCTCGGGCCAGACAGATGCGTTGGCAGGAAGTCGCCAAACGGACCCTGCACGCGCGCAGCAACACCGGGCCGCAACGTCTGAAGACGACGCGTGCAATCGCCGAGCGCCTTGATGCCAAGAGCGATGCCGCCATCCGGCGTCACGGCGCTGACCGTGAACGGATGGTATTCACCACAGCCACGGAAAGACGGACCGCCGAAGAACGCCACCAGGACGAACTGGCCGGGACGCACCACGGCAGCCGCGGAACTTGCCGGCAGCGGCCCGAGCGAATGAAGAGAGACTTCCACAGCATCACTGCCGAGCGAGATCACCCGGCTGACCCGATAAGGCCTCGCTGCAAGACCGACATCGGCACGCAGGGCCCGCCACAGCATCACCACCACCGTCAGCATCGGCAGCCAAAGCAGCGGCATCTCCACGCCCAGCAGCAGCAGATGCCCGCCACCGAGCAGCACCGCGACCGCCAGCAAACCATGCAGACCGCGCCACCACGCATAGCGCAAGCGCCTCGGAGGCGTCAGGGCGCAGGCCAGGCCGAGCATCATGCACAGCAAGGCGGCCCAGCCGCACCACACAGGCCAGCCTTGCTGCGACGGAGCAAGAATAGCCCAGGCCAGCGCCGGTCGATCCAGCCAACCGTCGACCGCCAGCAGTAGAGGATGGGCGAGAAATGCCAGATAGGCGGAAACGCCGAGGCGGTGATGCCACAGGTACATACGCTCCAGACCACCCAGCCAGGCCGCCAGACGCGGCTCGCGCACCATCAGCAACAAGCTGGCCAGCAACAGCCCACAGCCCAGCCAGCCGACGATGATGCCGGCACTGCGCCAGGAAGTCAGCCCCTCGGGGAAAGACCAGACAAGCGGCGCGCCGACCGACAGGACGACGACGAAAGGGATCGAGAACCAGGGGAGAGCAGCGCCGCGCATCAACATTGCCAGTGAGGGGAGCCGCCTAGCGGCGGCCGTCAACCGCCAGAAGATCGGCGCAGATATCGCGTTGCCTCTGCTGCAAGCGCACGCCCCTCTGAATGGCGCGCTCCGCCATCCGCCGATGATGTTCGAGTTGGTAGGCATGACACTCGTCGTATTTCCGGAATCCGCGGATCTTGGCCTGATGTTCGATGCGCTCCTCCGGCGACATGAGTTGCCAGCCGCGCGTATTGTCTTCGCTGGCGCGCCAGGGACCGCGCGCCAGCGCGCCGCCCGCGGGCAGCAACAGCAGGGCCGACACACCGAGGCCGACGCCGACCCGCAACAGGTCGCGCCAGCACCATAATTTCAGCTGATGCGGTTTCTTGACCATTCCCGCCTGCTCCAGGCTCGCGCCACGTCAACGATGAAGGTCAATTGTCTCATTAACATGCAATTGAAATTGCATTTTCAATTTCAATTGCAATTGGGCACATACGCCGCGAAATCAAATCAGCGTCCCGATATCGTTCTTGACGATACGATCAAGCGCTCGCTCGACAATTGCGGCAATGGTCATGGACGGATTGCACGCCGACGTGGCGCCCGGAATCAGCGCGCCATCGAGGACGTACAAGCCCGGCTGGTTGTGCACGCGACCTTCCAGATCGCACACCGTCTCCATGCAGGCCCCGCCCAGCGGATGCCAGGTGCTCGGCACGAGGGCATTGGTATCGATCAATTTCGACGTCGAGCCGGCAATCGCGTGAACACGCTCGTTGATCCGCGCCTGGATCACACTGTCGCCCTCGCGTTTCCAGTCCAGATGCACCTCCTGCGTGATCGAGTCGTAGTTCCAGCTGCCGCGCGCCGCGCTGATGCCGAAACCGACCAGCATGGTGGAGCGAGTGTCGAAGCCCATCGGCGGCACCGACGCCTGGATCACCGTATTGGCGAGATCCGGATCCCCCCACTCCTTGCTGCCATAGACCACGGGACCGCCCTGCTCCGCACCGAAATCATCTTCCTTGTTGTTCCAGATGTAGATGCGATCGGCATTGGTGCCCCAGCCCTTGCCGAGCGCGGCCGGCATGTCGGGAATCTTGCCTTGCGCCGAGGCGCGAACCAGAAGCTTGGTCGTATTGACGCTGCCGGCCGCCATGATCAGGGCCTTGGCGGTCATGACCTTGCTTTCCAGAACCTTGCCCGTCTCGTCCGTGACATCGACCGACACCTGCCACAGGCCATTGGCGGTGCGCGCGACGCCGGTGACGTTGTGCAGCGTTTCGACCTTGACCAGCCCGGTGGCTTCCGCCGCGGCGATGTAGGTGACGTCCACCGAGAACTTGCCGCCGTTGTTCACGCCCAGCGCGCAGTCGCCGTTGGTGTATGAAGCCTTCATTTCCCCGTTGAGTTCGCGCAAGGCGTAGGTCCAGTCGATGGGCATCGGGATCTTGTCGACGGTGTATCCGGCCCGCTCCGCGTTACGTTTGAAGACACGCGGCGCGAGATAACTGGGGCTATTCACCAGCTCGTCCGGCGCAGTGGCGACATGGAGCATGCTCGCCACGCGCGGGTAGAACACGCTGTCCATTTCCGCGTAGTCGATGCCTGCCGGAAAGCACTTCTTGAACAGCGCCTCCGGTGGTTGCAGCGTCATGCCCTGGTAGACCAGCGAACCACCGCCGACGCCGCAGGCGCACATGACGGTCATGGTCGAACTGGCCACCGGCTCGAGGAGGCCGGCATAACGCGTCGCGCTATCCTTCTTTGCCGTGGTGTACCACAGCACCCGCTTGTCCGGCTTGCCGGCATGCGGAAAGGTCTCGGCATTCGGGCCGGTTTCCCAACGCCGGCCTCGCTCGAGAATGGTGCTGGCGATCCCGGCCTGGGCGAGTCGCAATGCCGAGATGCCGCCGCCGAAGCCCGAACCGATGATGAGGACCCGATGATCCGCGGTCGAACCGGGATCGGCGTCACTGGAGCCGCCGCCGGAACAACCCGCGCCCAGCAGCGTTGTGGCGGCGGACGCGGCCGCGCCCTTCAGGAAATGTCGTCGACCGTGATCCACCATGCTCTCCCTGTCATTGATTTTTATCTATACATTTTACGCCTAAAGCGTGTCATGGCATGACGCCCGACAGCCGGGGCGGACGCCCGTACCGCATGATCGACCCACATGAAAAAAAACCCGGCAGTATCAACTGCCGGGTTTGCCTTGCCTCGCTGCGACCCGTCAGAACGGAATGTCGTCCTCGAAATCGCCGAGGCCGCTGTTCGAAGCGGAAGAAGAGGAGGAGGAAGACGACGAGGCCTGCGGCCGGCTGGCGACGCCGGCGGATTGCGCCGGGCGCTCGCGCTGATAGTCGCCGCCGCTGTCGCCGCTACCCTGGCGCGAGCCGAGCATCTTCATCTCGTCGGCGACGATTTCGGTCGTGTAGCGGTCCTGGCCGTCCTTGTCCTGCCACTTGCGCGTCTTCAGCGAGCCTTCGATGTAGACCTGCGAACCCTTCTTCAGGTACTGGCCGGCGATCTCGGCGAGCTTGCGGAAGAACACCACACGATGCCACTCGGTGGCTTCCTTCTTGTCGCCGCTGTTCTTGTCCTTCCACGACTCGGTCGTGGCGAGCGTGATGTTGGTGACCGCCTCACCGCTCGGCAGATAACGGACATCGGGATCCTTGCCCAGGTTGCCGATCAGGATCACCTTGTTGACTGAAGCCATTTCACACTCCCTCTTTTAACTCGCATTGATCAGATTATTCGCGCCCGCTTCATCCCAGGCATCGGTCCGGACTTTCAAGTATGCCACGCCCTCGCTGGCGATGACCACTGCCTCGACGACGCCGGCCAGCGCGGCCAGGGCCGACGACAGCCGCTGCGCCTGCGCATTGTCGAGCGCGCCAACGTGCAGCAAGCGCGTGCGCACCGCCGGCGGCGGATTCATCGAGAGCGCCAGCAGCAGCCAGGCAAAAACGAGTCCCGTCGAAAAGACGAACACCGCGGCGTTGCCGACATGCTGGGCCAGGAAGCCGCCGAGCGCGCCGCCGAGAAACAGGCCGAAGAACTGGAAGCTGTTGTACACGCCGATCGCGGTGCCCTTGCTGCCGGCCGGCGCGATCTTCGAAACCAGCGACGGCAGCGTCGCTTCGAGCAGGTTGAAGGCGAGGAAGAACAGGAACAGCGTGGCGACAAGGCCGGTGAAATTGCCGATGAACACGGCCATCAGCAGCGTGGCGACGCACAACAGACCAACGGCGCCACAGAACACCAGCTTCATGCGGCCGTGCTTCTCGGCGACGATGATCGCCGGCACCGCGGCGAAGAAGGAAATCGCCATGATCGGCAGATACACCTTCCAGTGCTCCGCCGCCGGCAGGCTGGCGACCAGCACCAGCGGCACCACCACGAACAGCCCGCGCATCGCCGCGTGCAGGCTGAAGATGCCGAAGTTGAGGCGCTGCAATTCGGTATTGCGGAGCACCGCGCCGATCATCTCGGGAATGGTCTCCGCATCCGCATGCACGCGGCTGACCTGCGGCGTCGGCACCACCCAGCGGATGACCGCCATCGCCAGAAAGGCCAGCACGCCAGTCAAGGCAAAAATGCCGGGCACACCGATCAGATCATTCAGCGCCGGCCCCAGCGCCAGGGAAACGCCGAAAGTCGCGCCGATGCTCATGCCGATGATCGCCATGCCCTTGGCGCGATGCTCCTCGCGCGTGAGATCGGCGGTGAGGGCGATGATCGCCGCGGCCACCGCGCCAGTGCCCTGCACCAGCCGGCCGAGGATGATCATGTAGATGTCGCTCGCCCCGGCGGCGATGAAACTGCCCAGCGCGAACAGCGCCAGGCCGATGTAGATCATGCGCTTGCGGCCGTAGCGGTCGGAGAGCAGACCGAAGGGAATCTGCAGCAAGGCCTGCGCCAGGCCGTCGATACCCAGCGCGACCCCGATCAGGAAGGGCGACGGAAGCGCGCCGCCGCCCGGCAGCTCGCGCGCATACAGCGCCAGCACCGGCAGGATGGAGAACATGCCGAACATGCGCAGCGCGAACACCAGCGCCAGGGAGACTGTCGCGCGCAACTCGGCGCTGGTCATGCGGTCAGCGGGGGATATCATGAAAAAAGGATCAACCGAAATACCAGAACATCAAAGACGGCAAAAACACCCTGAACTCCCGTCCCGCATTCATGGGCGAGGGGCCGGTCAGGGCAATCGCATTCGCATTCGCATTGCCGCCGGGTCCTGTGGGAGCGGCCTCCAGGCCGCGAAGTCGGCAGCCACACGCCCTTTCGCGGCCTGGAGGCCGCTCCCACCTGGCGCATCGTTTCATTCCAGCGATGGAATGATGCAAATGCAATCACGCCGAAGGACCATCCGTCAGCTTGGTCAACGTCTGCCAATTGCGTATATTAGCAGGTCCTATTCGCGGCCTTCGACCCCAATCGCATCATGGACTTATTGAAAATTCGCGGCGCGCGCACGCACAACCTGAAGAACATCAGCCTCGACCTACCGCGCAACCGATTGACGGTGATCACCGGCCTGTCCGGCTCGGGCAAATCGTCGCTGGTGTTCGACACGCTGTATGCCGAAGGCCAGCGCCGCTACGTCGAATCGCTGTCGGCCTACGCGCGCCAGTTCCTGCAGTTGATGGAAAAACCCGACGTCGACCTGATCGAAGGCCTCTCACCGGCCATCTCCATCGAGCAGAAGGCCACCTCGCACAACCCGCGCTCCACCGTCGGCACGGTCACCGAAATCCACGACTACCTGCGCCTGCTCTACGCCCGCGCCGGCACACCTCACTGCCCCGAGCACGACCTGCCGCTCGAAGCGCAAAGCGTCGCGCAGATGGTGGACCACGTGCTGGCGCTGCCCGAGGACACCAAGCTGATGATCCTCGCCCCGGTGGTGGCCAACCGCAAGGGCGAGC
>CAZCPD010000010.1:2831-28272 GCA_964500425.1 uncultured Rhodocyclaceae bacterium | reverse complement strand
CTCCAAGTATGACCACCCGGTCATTCCCGAGCCGACCTCCGTCGCCCTGTTCGGTCTGGCCTTGGCTGGATTGGTTTTCTCGGTCCGCCGCAAGGTCGGCTGACGGCAAAACGCGAAATTTCGCGCGGCCGCCCGGTTGCGCGAACAAGGAAGCCCGCAATGCGCAAGCTTGGCGGGCTTTTTTGCGCGCGCTTGCCTTTGGGTGTTGAAAACGGCGATGTCGTCATCGCATAATCCAGGTTTCGCAACAGGTCATCCGGGAGATCGCCATGAGCATCAACACCCATCACCGCATCGGCAACGGACCGCGCCGCGTCATCTGCCTGCATGGCTGGTTTGGCAGCGCACGGGGTTGGGGGCCGTTTGCCGACATGCTCGATGGCGATGCGTTTTCCTATGCCTTCATGGACTATCGCGGTTATGGTGCTTCACAGGACAAGACGGGCAGGTTCGATATCGAAGAAATCGCTGCCGATACCCTGGCGCTCGCCGATACGCTGGGCTGGGAGCGCTTCAGCCTGATTGGTCACTCGATGGGTGGCATGGCGATCCAGCGCGTTCTCGCCGAAGCGCCTGCGCGAGTCGAAAAACTTGTCGCTTTGACCCCGGTGCCCGCCAACGGTTACCCTTTTGACGATGCCGGCTACGCGGTGTTCGCCAGTGCCGCCGACGATGATGCCGTCCGTCGCCGCATTGTCGACAAGACCACCGGCAACCGCCTGACGCCGGTATGGATCGACCAGATTGTCCGCGCCTCGCGCGAAAGCTCGACGCGCGCCGCCTTCGCCGCCTATCTCAAACCGTGGGCGCGCAGTGATTTCTCCGAACGCATCAAGGGCCATCCCGTGCCGATTCAGGTCATCATCGGCGAGCACGATCCGGCGATCAACGAATCCCTCGTCGGCGAAACCTTTCTTGCCTGGTATCCCAACGCGGAATTCGAAATCATGGCCAACGCCGGCCATTATCCAATGTGGGAGACCCCCGTGGCGCTGGCAACTTCGATCGAACGCTTCCTGCGCAGCTGAGCTGTAGCGGCCGTTGGCGACAGGAAAGGCAGGGTTTAGGAAGAATATTCGATGACCAGCGGGCAGCGATGAAATGTCGCTACCACATCCGCGCAGTGGCGGAGTTGCGCTGCCTTGCAGGCATCGCACATCGTGTCGAAGGTGCGCTTCAGGTTGCCGCCGGATTGAACGCCGGTGAAGTGCTTGAGCGTGCTCGCCAGATAGAAGGAAGACAGGAAGCGCTGCCGCGACTCGTGAGGGAGCGATGCGTCATCGGCGTAGCGCCGGCTGATTGCCGCCACCGCGTCCATGTCTTTGTAGTGCCAATTTGTCATGCTGGTTCCTCCCCCGCAGGAGAATAGGTCGTCTACGCGGGCCGAAAGCATGCGCCGGGCGGCAGCGCGAGTCAATTGAACAAAAGTGATACGAACGCCGTTGGCAATATTTCGCGTGCCGATACGTTGGGCATGGCGCCGCGTTGGTAGCACCCTGATTATGCTGGATAAGCAGACGGCCATCCGCATCGGCTTGCTCAATTCAGGCGTAATGCGTATGATGCAATGTTTATTCGATGTCCTTCGCGTATTCCGGATGGCGCGCGACGACAACGACGAACATTTCATCCGACCAGGGAGCTTCCTTCGTGCGTACCAAAATTCTCGGTTCCGTCTTGCTGGTTCTGGCATCCGGCGCGCTGACCGGTTGCGACAAAACCATCTACATCAGCGGCAGCGTCACCGGTCTGACCACCCAGGGGCTGGTGCTGCAGAACAACGGCGGCGACGATCTGAGCGTCGGCGGCAACGGTACGTTCCGCTTCGCCACGCCCGCGGCGCCTAACAGCGCCTATGCGGTGACCATCAAGAGCCAGCCAACCTGGTCGACCTGTGAAATCGGCAATGGCAGCGGCACGACCGGTCCCGGTAACGCCGTCGTCAATGGCGAGAATAACGACGTCACGGATGTCGTCGTGCGCTGCACGCCGAACGGCGCGGCGCCGTATGCGCTGAATCTGTTTGCCGGCGGGTTGTCGCAGATTGGCACGGCCGACGGCAGCGGCGCCGATGCGCGCTTCAACAGCCAGTTGGCAATTGCAGCCGATGGCGCCGGCAATGTCTATGTGGCCGATACCGGCAACAGCACCATCCGCAAGATCAGCGCTGACGGCGTGGTCACGAGCCTGGCCGGCGCGCCGGATGCCGGTCACTACGGTAGTGCCGACGGTATCGGCGCGGCGGCGATGTTCAAGCATCCGCAGGGCGTGGCGGTCGACGCTGCGGGCAATGTGTATGTCGCCGATACGGCGAACCACACCGTCCGCAAGATCAGCCCGGTCGGCGCGGTGACGACTCTGGCCGGGGTGGCCGGCAGCGCCGGTAATGTTGATGGCAGTGCGGCGGACGCCCGTTTTTCCGAGCCCTACGGCGTCGCGGTGGATGGTGGTGGCAACGTTTATGTCGCCGACACCGGCAATCACACGATACGCAAGATCAGCCCGGCCGGTGTGGTGAGCACCCTGGCCGGCGGCACGCCCGAGACCTTCGGCGCGCATGCCGATGGGCTTGGCAACATGGCGCGCTTCCATGCGCCGCTGGCCTTGGCGGTCGATGCCTCGGGCAACGTCTACGTGGCCGATACGGGCAACCATACGATCCGCAAGATCACCTCGTCGGGATGGGTCACGACGCTGGCGGGCAAGGCGAGCGTCTGCCTGGGCTTCGAACAATTCAGTGCAAATCTGACCCAATATTCGTGTGGCAATGGGAATACGGATGGCACCGGAGCGGATGCGCGTTTCGATACGCCGTCGGGCATCGCGGTCGACAGCAACGGCAACGTCTATGTGGCCGACAAGGGCAATTTTGCCATCCGCAAGATCACCCCGGAACGTGTCGTCACCAGCATCGTCGGCAGTTCCCGTCCCGCGGACCTGGCGGTCAGCCCCACCGTTCAACTGGGGCCCTTGCCGGCCTTCCTGGGTGTGCAGACCCGTGGCGTGGCGACCTTGGGCGACAAGCTGTACATCGGCGCCGACCAGGTCGTGCTCTGGACGCAGAGACTCTGATCCTGCCGCCGGCTGCCTGAGGACCGCCGGCAATGCCGCCTGGCCGCAGCCAACGCAGTGGCCAGGCAGCGATTACGCCGCGTGGTTCACCACCAACCGGCAGCAGCGAAATGAAGCCTCTTGCGGTTCGCAGCGATGGAGCTCGGCCTTCTTGCAGGCTTCGCACATCGTGTGAAAGGCATGGCCCAGATGTCCGGCGCCGTGAATTCCGCTGAAATGCTTGAGCGCACTGGCGAGGTAGTAGGAACAGAGAAACCGCTCCCGCGACGAGAGGGGAAGCGCCGCGTCGTCGGCGTAACGCTTGCTGATCGTAGCTAGCGCATCGATGTGTTGATAGTGCGGAGTGAACATGTTCGCCTCCTGGAATGAGTAGCCGTTCTTGGGCGAAAAGCATGCTCCCGGCCGCCAGGCACGTCAATTGAGCGAAAGTGATATGGCACTAATCGGTTTGCGCCGCACCGGATTCACCGTCGCAGCCGTGACCGCCGAATGAAAAAAGCCCGCTTGCGCGGGCTTTTTCGTTCTGTCTGACGCTGCCAGTGCTTATTTCCCGGCCGCCGCCTTTTCCTTGTCGGCCAGCTCGTCGGCGATTTCGCGCAGCTTGTTCTTAGCGACCTTGTCGAGTGCCGCACGCGGCATTTCCTCGACGAAGTACACCTTGCGCGGGCGCTTGAAGTCGGCGAGATCGCGGCCGCAGCCGTCCATGATCTGCTGGCGGATTTCGTCTTCGCTGAGCATGGTCCACTGGCTCTTGATGGCGAACACCACCGGGATTTCGTCGAGCATGTCATGCTTCTGCGCGACGACCGCGAGTTCGTCGAGCACGCCCATGCCGAGAATGCCGTGGATGGTTTCTTCGACCTGGCGGGCGGAGACGTTCTCGCCGCCGACCTTGAGGATGTCCTTGTCGCGGTCGGCGAAGTAGAAGTAGCCGTCCTCGCCGAGCCGCGCGGTGTCGCCGGTCTTGAACCAGCCGTCGGCGGTGAAGGATTTGGCCATGGCTTCCGGGTTCTTGTAGTACTCGTAGAACATCTGGACGCCGCGCGTGCCGCGCACCCACAGGTCGCCGTTGACGCCGGGCGCGCAGTACTTGCCGGTTTCCGGGTCCATGATGGCAAATTCATAGCCGGGCGAGGGCACGCCGATGTTCATGTCGGGCGAGTCCTGGAGCAGGTCGGAGCGCGTCGCGTGGGTGACGGTCTCGGTCATGCCCCAGGTGGCGAAGGTCTTGACGTTCCAGCGCATCTCGACCATGTGCATCTTGATGCCGGTCGACCAGGTCTTGTAGAAATGCTCGGGCACCGGCTGGGTGGCGATCGCCTTGAAGCAGAAGGGGATCATCGAGGCGCGCGTCACCTTGTGCTTGAGCGAGATGTCCCAGAAGCGGCTCGACGAGAACTTCGGTTGCAGGACGATGGTGCCGCCGACCCACATCATGGTCCAGAAGCTCCAGCTCTGCGCGTTCACGTGGAAGCAGGGCAGGAAAACGATGTAGACGTCGTTGCTGTCCAGCAGCAGGTTCTGCGAACCGCTGCGGCCGCCCCACAGCGCGTTGGCGTGGGTGTGCACGACGGCCTTCGGGCGCGAGGTGGTGCCGGAGGTGTACTGGATGCCGACCGGCAGCATCGGCTCGGCCGGGCGTGCCGGGGCCTTGTCGCCGTGTTGCAGCAGCGTGGCGAAGAGCGGGAAGCCGTGGGCGTTCTCCTCGGTGCTCGCGGCTTCGCCGGAGTTGTCCTCGGTGACGACGAACCAGCCGATGCTCTTGGCATTGGCGGCGAGTTCCTTGGCGAACTTCGGCTGGGTGATGCAGCCAACGGCGCCGGAGTGCTCGGCGAAGTAGGTCAGCTCGTCACCGACGCAGCGCGTGTTGGTGGTCACGGCGACCGAGCCGACGATGGCCGAGGCGTACCAGGCGATCATCATTTCCGGGCAGTTTTCGGCGTGGATCAGGATCTTGTCGCCCTTCTTGACGCCCTTGGCGATCAGGCCGCAGGCGACCTTGTTGGCGACTTCCCAGAACTGCTTGTAGGTCCAGGACTGGCTTTCGCCTTCCTTGGGTTCCCAGATCAGGAACGTCTTGTCGGGCGTCTGTTCCGCCCACAGCTTCATCAGCCAGGGCACGTCCTTGCCGGCGAAGGTGTACAGCTCGGTGGAATAACGGGTATCGAATTGCGGAGCGGGTGCGGTGGCTTCGGTCATGGTCGGCTTTCGTCGATAGATGAAATGGGTTGGACGGGGAACTGCCGCTTGGTAGTTTCGTAGGTCGGGTTAGCGAAGCGTAACCCGACATTTCCTGGCAATGATGTCGGGTTACGCTTCGCTAACCCGACCTACGGTTCTACTGTTCAACTGCCCCAATTCGGCGCGTCAGCGCTTCTCGGCTCCGACGACCCACATCGAAAAGAACTGCGCGCCGCCGCCGTAGGCGTGGCCGAGTGCCTTCTTGCAGCCCGGCACCTGGCGCTCGCCGGCCATGCCGCGCACTTGCAGCGCGGCTTCGGCGAAGCGGATCATGCCCGAGGCGCCGATCGGGTTCGACGAGAGCACGCCGCCCGACACGTTCCAGGGAATGTCGCCGCCGCGGTCGAGCGAAGTGGCGCCCGACTCGGAGAGTTTCCAGCCTTCGCCGACGTCGGCGAAACCGAGGTTCTCCAGCCACATCGGCTCGTACCAGGAGAACGGCACATACACTTCGGCCATGTCCAGGTCCTTGCGCGGATTGACGATGCCGGCCTGCGCATAGACTTCCTTGGCGCACAGGATGCCGGCCTGCGGGTTCACTTCCTCGCGCCACGGGTACATGGTCGGCTCGGACTTCATCGCCGTGCCGAGCACCCAGGCGGGCTTGTTCGGCGACTTCTTGGCAAGGTCTTCGTTGCACAGCACCATCGCGCAGGCGCCGTCGGACGACGGGCAGACTTCCGAATAGCGGATCGGATCCCAAAGCATCATCGAGTCCATGTAGTTCTCGACGGTCAGGCTGGACGGGTCCTCATGCATGTGGGCATGGGGATTCTTCAGTGCGTGGGTGCGGTCCTTGATCGCCACCTTGCAGCCGATGTCGTCGGGCGCGCCGGTGCGGCGCTTGTATTCGCGGATGATGGGCGCGAAGAAGCCGCCGGCGCCGGCGTTCAGGTGCGGCGAGAACGGCTGGCGCGTCGACAGCGCCCACATGGCGTTCGACTCGGACTGCTTTTCGTAGGCCAGCGTCAGCACGCGCTTGAACACGCCGCTCTGGATGTGGCTGGCGGCGACGATGGCGGTCGAGCCGCCGACCGAGCCGGCGGTGTGGACGCGCATCATCGGCTTGCCGACGCAGCCCAGCGCATCGGCCAGGTAGAGCTCGGGCATCACCACGCCTTCGAAGAAGTCGGGCGCCTTGCCGATGATGACGGCATCAATGTCGGCCCAGGTGCAGCCCGCGTCGTTCAGCGCGTTCTGCGCTGCCTCGCGGACCAGGCCGGCCATGGACTTCTTGATCTTGGACTTGTAGCGCTCGGACTGGCCGATGCCCACGATTGCACATGCGTTACCCATCTTATTTGCCCTCCAACACGGCGACCAGATTCTGTTGCAGGCACGGACCGCTGGTGGCATGCGCCACGCCGCGATTGGCCTCGCCCTTGATGATGCGCATCGCGACTTCGCCGAAGTTGCTCAAGCCAGCCGACATCATGATGTTGCCGGCCAGCGCGCCGCCCGACAAATTGATCTTGGTGCTGGCGTCGAGGCCCAGCGCTTCCTTGAGCATCAGTTCCTGATGGCTGAACGGTGCGTGCAGTTCGGCGATGTCAACCTTGCCCTGCTTGACGCCCGCCGCTTCGCCGGCGATTTTCGTCGAGGTCGAATTCAGCAGGTCGCGCGAACCGAGCTGATGCGCTTCGATGCGATGGTCGATGCCGGTGATGTAGGCATTGCGCTTGTGGAACTTTTCGGCCACTTCGCGCGTCGCCAGGATCACGGCCGAAGCGCCGTCGGTGACGGGCGGGCAGTCATGCTTGCGCAGCGGCGAAACCAGCTTCGGCTGGGCCAGCAGCTGTTCGACCGTATAGTCGCCTTTGAGCTGGGTGGTCGGCTTGTTCTTGGCGTTGGCGCGGCTCTGCTGCACCACGCGCGCCATGTCGGCTTCGGTGATCTTGCCGGCGTCGAGCAGCGCCTGCGCCTGCAGCGCGGCGAGGCTGATGCTGTCGGCCCACAGCGGCTGGCTGTAGTAGGGGTCGAGCTGTAGCGTCAGCACGTCGGGCAGGTCGCCCTGCGAGCACTTGCCGAAGCCGTAGACCAGCGCGGTATCCGCATGTCCTGTCTGGATCTTCAGCCAGGCTTCGTAGAGCGCCCAGGCCGCGTCCATCTCGACGTGCGACTCGTTGATCGGCGGCACGGCGCCCAGGGCGTCGAGCGCGTTCACGAAGGCGAACGCGGAACCGCCGAGGTAGTCGCAGGAACCCGAGCAGAAGAAGTCGATGTCCTTGTTGGTAAAGCCGACCTGGTTCTTGACGGCATGGACCACGTCCATGACCAGTTCCACGTCGTTCTTCGAGCCGCAGTCGCGCACGAGCGGCGTCTGGGCATAAGCGATGATGGCGACTTCACGCATTATTTGGTCTCCGCTTTCGTCTTCAGGAAGCGCTTGGCCTCTTCCAGACGGCTGGCCTTCAGGGCCTCAATATCCACGGGCGCATCGCCGGTGGGCTCGAAATAGGCGATGTTGTCCATCGAGTAATCCCACTCGCTCTTGTCCTTCCAGACGGCCTTGACGCGCATGCCGATCTTCACGTCCTCGTTGGCGCAGCCGGAAACGAGGTGGATGAAGGTCTGGTCGGAACCGTCGAGCACCAGGTTGGCGACGATGAACGGGGGATCCAGCTTGGAAGTCGGGATCGGCAGATAGACGATGGTGAAGGTGATCACCGTGGCCGTGTCGGGCAGCGGCACTTCGCCTTCGGTCGGCAGGCCGGACTCGGGGCAGGCGCCGCGCGGCGGCACGATCACCTTGCCGGTCAGCGGCGAACGCTGGCCGATCAGCTTGCCTTCCTTCATGCCGCGCAGGAAGCGTGTCGGTGCGGCACCGGCGGAAAAGTTGTATTCGAGAACGACGGGGCACTCGATCAATTCAATTTTTTCGGACATGTCTCTCTCCTCAGGCCGGCTCGAAACACTCGATATCGGTGATGAAACCCTTGCGCTGGGCCGCCCAGCGCACCTTCACCTTCATGCCGCTCTTCATCTTGCTCTCGCTGCCGGCATCAACCATGTGCAGCAGGGACGTATCGGCGCCGTCGATCTGGATCAGCGCCCAGGCGAAAGGCTTCTGCAGCAGATGCTTGGGACGCGGCTGATGGACCCAGTTGAAGGTCTTCACCGTGCCGGTGTCGGGCAGGGCGACGAGCTCGGTGCATTCCGCGGCGGTGACCGGGTCATACTCGGTCGGCGGGCAGATCACCTTGCCATTGCTGCCCTTGATGCCCTTGATCTGGCCGTCGCGCAGGCCGGCGAGAAACTCGCCGATCACCGGGCCGACCAGGCGCGTGTAGGTATAGCCGACCTCGAAGCCGGCGCGCAACACATCGCCGGCGACTTGTTCGGAAGCTGCTTGAGCCATACTCGTCTCCCTGACTGTTGAAATAATTAATTGTTCGAACGATTAATTCTTTTCGAGCTCGCGAGTATTGCGCCTTTTTCGGGTGTGGTCAAGGGCTTGCGGTGGAGTCGAGAGTGGCGAGTCGAGAGCCGAGCGGGCTTTTCATCTGCGCTTGGTCGATAACTTCGAGCATCGCCCGGAAACCAAGCATCCACGCCAGTTTCACGGCATGCCCCTTGCAGATCAAGCATTGGCGCGTCTCCCAGGCCGGTTGCGTTTCAGCGCTGGAGCCGCAGCCTTCTGCCGATTATTCCGCCTGAAGCGTCGCGATCGAACGTCCGTCGACCTGCAACCATAACGTCTCGCCGTTTTTCGGCTTGCTGTTGAGGATCGTGTTGCGCGGCAGGTGGGCGAAATGGCGCTTGATGACGTCCATCACCCAACCGTGGGTGATGACGAGGACGCCGCCGCCATGTGCTGGGCCGATGTCGGCGAGGGCGTCGAGCACCCGGTCGGCGAATTCGTCCATGGTCTCGCCGCCCTCGAAATGCGCCGCTGGGTTGCGTCGCAGTATCTGTTGCAGGAGCAGGGGATTGGACTCGGCGAGCTCGCTCTTGGGCACGCCCTGAATTTCGCCGAAGCCTCGTTCCTTCAGTCCCTCGTGGATCGAGGGTGCCGGCAGGCCAAGCCGGTCGGCAATGATTTCCGCCGTCTCGCGTGCACGGATCAGCGAGCTCGTCCAGACCGCGTCGAGCTGCGTCGCCGCGAGTTCCTCGGCCATTTCTGCGGCCTGGCGGCGGCCGACCGCATTGATCGGCACATCGAGCCAGCCCTGCAAAACGCCTTGGGCGTTCCAGTCGGTCTCGCCGTGGCGGGCGATGCACAGTTGCGCGATACCCCTCATGCCGGCCCTCCAAGTCGGGTAGCTGCGAGCACGCTGGAGAAGTTGTCTTCCAGCGGCGCGACTATGCTCAGCGACCGGCCGTCGCGCGGATGCGTGAAGCATAGTTGCGTGCAGGCCAGCAGCAGACGCTGGCAGCCGAACTGCTGCTGGAAGAAACGGTTATGTACGCCCTTGCCGAAGGTCGCGTCGCCGATGATGGGATGGGCGATGTGCTTCAGATGACGGCGCAACTGGTGCTGCCGGCCGGTGTGCGGCCGCAGCTCGACAAGCGCATAGCGCGCCATCGGATAGCGATCCACGGCGAAGGGCAGCTCGACCGTGGCGAGGCGGCGGAATTCGGTCACGGCCGGCAGCGCCGCCGCCGTGCGCTCCGGACTATCGGCCGGATACCTGCGCCCGTAATCGTCGAACTGCCGCGACAGCGCGTGGTCGATCACCCCGCCCTCCGCCGGCCAGCCGCGCACCACGGCGAGGTAGCGCTTTTGCACGGTGTCGTTCTGAAACTGTCCGCCAACGCTGCGCGCCGTCTCGGTATCGAGCGCGAACAACAGTACGCCCGAGGTGCCCTTGTCGAGCCGGTGCAGCGGCAGCACGCGCCGACCGATCTGGTCGCGCAGCAACTGCACGGCAAAGCGCGTCTCGTGGCGGTCGAGGTTGCTGCGATGAACCAGCAAGCCGGCAGGTTTGTGGATGGCGACGAGGTGGTCGTCGCGGTAGAGGATGTCGAGCATGGGGGTTGGAGAGGCGGGCCGTGGCGGATTGTAGCGGCAGGGTGATCCCCGGGCCGTTACGCCTGGGTACTTGGGCAAGAGCTTGGTGCACTTGCTCGAAAATCCTGCCGATGGCATGTCCGCTTCATCGGCAAGATCGCCGGTTGGAATGGCGCGACCCTTCCATCAATTTCTCGATGAATCGACTACCGCGAAAAAGAGTGCCGTCGAAAGACAGAAACGAGAACCAGAGGGATTTGCGGGATCAGCCGGCGCTTCATTGAGAGCGTACGAAAGTTTCAAGTTGCTGCCGAGTGGCTGATGCATTGATTACTCTAAGTTCCTGTGGGTAGGGGGGATTGCGCAGGGTAATTTGTGCGTAGAAGAGGCGTTTTGTCTGTGGACGAGGCGGGGATTCAGTGATCGCAATGTCGAAGGAGAAGCCCTCATATCCTTTCTCAAGAGTGAGTGTGCTGCACCGAAACAGGAGAAACTTGGTCAGTGTTTCAGTCGGGGTTCCAGGTGTTGAGGCGTACTCAACGCGATACTGGGTAGGAGATAGCTGAGTCGTGCGGTGGCCTCCCGTGTTTACCAGAAGTAGCTCGCGCGCCAGTGAGTCTTCTTGATAGGGCGTAGCACACGCGGTGAGGAGCACTACCAGATTGGCGCACAGTAAGCGACTTCGTATAAGGGAGTGACAAAAAGAGAACATGGTCTCGGCAACTTAAAAGGACTCGGATATTCTTCTATTTCGTGACCGGTTTGGTCAGCAGGAATGCGATTACGGAGAGATCAAGCAACCCGCGCTTGCTCCCAGGCGAAATCTTCCAGCTCCCGCCAGGTGCGGGCGAGGAAATGGTTCCACGCCAGGCGGTCTTCGCCCTTGAGCACGAGCCCTTCTTCGGCGACGGCGGCGCGCATGGCGAGCCGGGCGCGTGGCAGGTCGATCAGGTCGATGCGTTCTTCGGTCACGCCCAACAGGGTCGCCAGCGCGCGTCGCAGCGTCTCGCTGCTGGCGAGTTGGTCGAACAGCGGCAAGGTCGCCGGCCACTGAATCGCGAAATCCCAATCGCTGTCCGCATGTGCGCGGCCCGTGGCGCGGCTGCCGACGAGAACCGCCAGTTCCAGCGCGGACTGGCCGGCAAGGAATGCCCGCAGCCGTTCCATTTGCCGGGTTTCGTCTTGAGTCATCGCACCGTGCCTTGGGAATCTTGGAGAATGACGAGGATTGTAGCTCATGCCCCATGACCGGCAAATGCGTGGAAGAATGTGTCTTTCCCTATTTCCTGCTCGTCTCGCTGCCCATGAATTTCGCCTTCGACCGCGCCGCCATTCACGATTCCCTCCCCATCATCGTCGGCGTCGGCGAACATTCGCTGCCGTCCTTCGATCCTTCGATTCCCAGCGCGCCGGTGGATCTGGCGGCGGAGGCGGCGCGACGGGCGGCGGCCGATACGGGGTGCGCCGCGGAAGTGCTGGCGGACATCGACACGGTGGCCTTCATCCGCCTGTTCGTCGATATCGGCGGCTGGTCGCCGCAACCCTTTGGCAAATCGACCAAGCCGCCGCGCTCGCTGGCGCAACGCCTCGGCATCGATCCGGCGCATGCTGTGTATTCGAAGATCGGCGGCAATGCGCCGCAGATACTGCTCAACGAGTATGCCGAGAAGATCGTCGCCGGCGAGTGTCGCACGCTGCTGCTGGCGGGCGGCGAGGCACAGCGCAGCAGTGACGAGGCCGAGAAGCAGGGTATCAGCCTCGACTGGAACGAAGATCCGCCCGGCGAGTGCATCGTGCTCGGCGACGACGATGAACAGATCAGCGCGCTGATCAGCATGTCCGAGATCGTCCATGGTCTCGACCTGCCGGCGGCGAGCTATGCGCTGTTCGAGAACGCCCTGCGCGCCCGGCGCGGCGCCACGGTGGCGGCGCATCGGGCGAGCATGGCGCGGCTGATGGCGCGGCTGGCAGCGGTGGCGGCGCACAATCCGCACGCCGCGTTCGGCAAGCGGCACGGACACAGCGCCGCCGAACTGGCGGCGGTGACGCCGGACAACCGCTGGATCGCCCATCCGTTCACGCGCCGCATGGTGGCCGACAATCGCGTCGATCAGGCGGCGGCGCTGATCCTGACGTCGGTCGGCAACGCGCGCCGCCTGGGCATCCCGGAGGATCGGTGGATCTATCTGCGCGGCTGTGGCGATGCCAACGACCGCCTGCGCGCCATCGACCACGTTCATTACGACGCGGCGCCGGCCATCGGCGTTGCCGCGCGGCGCGCGCTGGCGATGGCCGGACTGGGTGTGGACGAGCTGGACTTCTTCGATCTCTACAGCTGCTTCCCGGTCGCCGTCGAGCTGGCCTGCCAGGAGCTGGGGCTCGCCGAAGACGATCCGCGCGACCTGACGGTGACCGGTGGCCTGCCTTATTTCGGCGGCCCGCTGAATGCCTACAGCCTGCATGCCATCGCCGAAACCGTTGCGCGTTTGCGTCGCGACGGGTTGGCCGGCGAGCGCCATGCGCTGGTCACGGCCAATGGCGGGCTGCTCTCCAAGCAGTCGGTGGGCATCTATTCCATCGTGCCCGCGCCGCACGAATGGCGGCGCATCGATCCGGCCGTCGATCAGGCCCGACTCGACGCCGAATTGCCGCCACGCATCGAGGAGCAACCTTCCGGACGGGGAAGCATCGAAACCTATACAGTGATTTGCCAGCGCGGCGAGCCGGCGCGCGGCGTGATCGTCGGCCGCCTCGTCGCGGACAATGCGCGCTTCCTCGCCAATACGCCCGCCGACCGGCCGGACATCCTGGCCTGGCTGATGGCCGGCCAGCCCGGACCGCTGGGCGTCGAAGGCGTGGTGTCGAGCGCGGACGGGCTCAACACTTTTATTCCACAACTGCCTCAATAAGAGGCAAAATGTCAGGTTCTGCGCGGTCCCCTGTGCAAGGCGGACTGCGCAAAAAGTTATACCGCAACACCCGAAACTCACACGGCGCCGGGCAGCGCTCCGGCCGCCGCACTCCTGCTGCACGACTGTTCTTGAGGATCCGCCATCATGAAGCTCGGCCTGCAATTCGGTTACTGGTACGCCGCTCCGCCCGCCGACGGCAACGTTCAACTCGCCCAGGAAGCGGAAAAGCTGGGCTACGATTCGGTGTGGACCGCCGAATCCTGGGGCAACGACGCCTTCACGCCGCTCGCCTGGATCGGCGCGCAAACCTCGAAGATCAAGCTCGGCACGGCCATCGCCCAAATGTCGGCGCGCACGCCGACGGCCTGCGCCATGGCGGCGCTGGCGCTCGATCACCTGTCGCATGGCCGCATGATCCTCGGCCTCGGCGTCTCCGGCCCGCAGGTCGTCGAAGGCTGGTACGGCCAGCCCTTCGCCAAGCCGCTGGCGCGCACCCGCGAGTATGTCGACATCATTCGCCAGGTGATGCGCCGCGAAGCGCCGGTGAGCAACAGCGGTGAGCACTATCCGCTGCCCTACACCGGTCCCGGCTCCACCGGCATGGGCAAGCCGCTGCGCTCGATCACCCATCCGCTGCGCGCCGACCTGCCGATCTACCTCGGCGCCGAAGGCCCGAAGAATGTGACGCAGACCGTCGAGATCGCCGACGGCTGGCTGCCGGTGTATTACAGCCCGTTCCGCCAGGAGGTCTATGCCGACCAGCTCAAGGGCATGAAGCCCGGCTTCGAAATCGCGCCGCTGGTGCAGGTGAACATCGACGACGATCTGGAAACCGCGCTGATTCCGGTCAAGATGACGCTGGCCTTCTACATCGGCGGCATGGGCTCGAAGGAAAAGAACTTCCACAAGGATCTGATGTGCCGCATGGGCTTCGAAGCCGAAGCCAACAAGATCCAGGAGCTGTTCTTCGAAGGCAAGCGCGAGGAGGCGATGGCCGTGGTGCCGACGCAGTTCGCCGACGAGATCTCGCTGTGCGGTTCCAAGGCGCGCATCAAGGACCGCCTGCAGGCCTGGCGCGATTCGCCGGTGACCACGCTGCTGGTCATGGGCAACGGTGGCGTGGACATGGTGCGCACCATGGCCGAGCTGGCGCTTTGATTCGACTCAATATTCAATCATTCAACATACGCAGAGATTTTTGGAGGCAGTAATGAGCAGCAAGCAGAGAACCTACAACCTGTCCGATCTGTTCCAGATCGTCGTCGAGACCAAGCCGGACGACGAGGCGCTGGTTTGCGGCGAGCGTCGGCTGACCTACCGGCAGCTCGAGGAGCGGGCAACCAAGCTGGCATTGTGGCTGCGCGGCAAGGGCATCGGCGCCGGCGATACGGTGGGCATCCATGCCTTCAACTGCACCGAGTATGTCGAAATCTGCCTCGCCGCCTTCAAGCTCAAGGCGATCCCGGTCAACGTCAACTTCCGCTACACGGCCGAAGAAGCGCGCTACATCTACGACAACGCCCAACTCAAGGCGCTGGTCTATAGCGCCGAACTGGAAGACGTGATCAAGGACTCGCTCTCTGCGGCGCCGGACATCAAGGCCATCGCGCGCATCCGCGACGACGCCAAGGCCGCACCCGGCATCGCCGGTGCCGTCGACTATGAAGATGCGCTGGCTACCGCGCAGGGCTCGCTCGATGACATCGTTCTGTCCGACGACGACCAGATCCTGCTCTACACCGGCGGCACCACCGGCATGCCCAAGGGCGTGATCTGGCCGCACAAGGCACTGTTCTACGCCGGCTTTGGCGGCGGCGGCAACTTCCATCCGGAAGGCCCGATCAAGTCGCCGGCGGAGCTCGCCGCGCGTGTGACGGAAGGCTTCTACATGAAGCTGCTGCCCACCGCGCCGCTGATGCACGGCGCCGGGCTTTGGGCGACGCTGATCGGCCTGTTCGCCGGCCACACGGTGTTTCTCAACGACAAGCCCGGTTTCGATGCCGAGCACATCCTCGACAAGATCGTCAAGGAAGGCATCAGCTGCATGATGATCGTCGGCGACGCCATGGGCCTGCCGCTGCTGGCCACGCTCAAGGCCAATCCGAACCGTTGGGACCTCTCCTGCCTGATGGCGATCTCCTCGGCGGGCGCGCTGTTCTCCGAGCATGTGCAGAAGGAACTGGCGCCGTACCTGCCGCCGTACATCCGCCTCGTCAACAGCATGGGCTCGTCGGAAACCGGCCAGTCGGGCACCGGCGCCAAGCCGGCCAAGGAAGGCCTGATTGCGCTGACGCGCAACGAGACTACCGACGTCGCCGTCGAGGAAAACGGTGTGTGGCGTTTCGCCAAGCCCGGTGAAATGGGCATCCTGGTGCGCATGGGCCATCTGCCGCTCGGCTATTTCCGCGACCCGAAGAAGACCGCCGAGACCTTCACCCAGATCGACGGCAAGCGCTGCTCGATCAGCGGCGACAATGCACGCCTTGAAGATGATGGAAGCATCACCGTGTTCGGTCGCAACTCGCAGTGCATCAACACCGGCGGCGAGAAAGTGTTCACAGAGGAAGTCGAGGAAGCCATCCGTTCCTATGACGGCATCGTCGATGCCGTGGTCGTCGGCATCACCGACGAGCGTTGGGGCCAGAAGGTCGTCGGCGTCGTTTCCCTGCGCGACGGCGTCAAGCAGGACGCCCAGGCGATCCGCGAGCACGCACGCAAGCACATCGCCGGCTACAAGGTGCCCAAGGACATCGTCTTCGTCGACGAAGTCTTTCGCACCCCGGTCGGCAAGGCCGACTACCGCTGGGCCAAGGGCGTCGCCGAGGAAAGGCTGAGCGCCTGATCCTGCCCCCCTCTTGCCGAATCAAAGAAAGTTCCCTCTCCCCCTGCGGGGGAGAGGGCTAGGGAGAGGGGGATGTTTGATTCGAAGGTAATTTCCCTCTCCCCCGGCCCCTCTCCCGCAAGCGGGAGAGGGGAGTGAATAATGAGGAACACCCCCAGTCGTTAGTCCTGATCGAAAAGCCGCGCCCCCCCCTCACCCAGAACAACCTCAACCCCCCCGAGCGGAAGAACGCCATGGCCTTCGACGTCATGGTGCCGTTGCGCCAGGCGCTGGAAGAAGTCAGCTTCGACAACGACTGCCGCGTGGTGGTGCTGACCGGCGCCGGCAGTGGCTTCTGCTCGGGCGCCGACCTCGTCAACCCCGGCTTCCTGCCGATCTTCGAGGGGCTGACGATGCCGGGGATTTCGCGCCGCGCCCTCAAGGTGCTCGACGACGTCATCCTCGCGCTGCGCGACATGCATCAGCCGGTGATCGGCGCCATCAACGGCCCGGCCATCGGCGGCGGCTTTTGCCTGAGTCTTGCCTGCGACATCCGCCTCGCCTCCGAGACCGCCTATTTCCGCCCGGCCGGCATCAACAACGGGCTGACGGCGGCCGAACTTGGCCTGAGTTTCCTGCTGCCGCGCGCCATCGGCTCGTCGCGCGCCTTCGAGATCATGCTGAGCGGGCGCGATGTCGCTGCTGCGGAAGCCGAACGCATCGGCCTCGTCTCGCGCGTCCTGCCGCCCGAGCAGCTGCTCGACGCCTGCTACCAGCTTGCCGAGCGCATCATCGGCTTCAGCCACATCGGCGTCGAGCTCACCAAGCAGATGCTCTGGTCCAGCCTCGAAGCGGGCAGCATGCACGCCCACATGAACCATGAGGGCCAGGCGCAGCTGTTCGTGCGCATGACCACGCGCAACTTCGAGGAAGCGATCCGCGCCCGCAAGGAAAAGCGCCCGCCCAAGTTCGACGATTCGCTGTGAACCGCTGAGTTCTGAGTTCTGAGTTCGCCGCCCGACAAAAAAGCGACCCACGGGTCGCTTTTTTGTCGGGCGTTTCCGCTGCGTTCCCACTGCTGTCTGTGCGCCCCCGCGGCGTCCCGCGACACGGTGATATAGTTCGACGCTGATTTGATGGGTCCGTCGGGGCGATGCCGGACGGGCGATTACGCCGATCATGGTGGAGCGACGCTGGAGATCAACATGTCACGTCCGGAAAATGTTGTCCTTGGAGACTTGCTGAAAGCACAAGGTTTGTTGAGTGACGAGCAGTTGCAGCATGCGCTCGCCGAGCAGACTCGCACCGGCCGCAAGCTCGCCCGGGTGATCGCCGAGGCTGGCTATGCCAGCGAGGAGGTGATCGCGCGAACCCTGGCGCAGCGTCTCCATGCCAGTTATGTCGATCTGCGCGCGTTCGATCCCCAGCCGGAGCTGGTTGCGCTGTTGCCGGAGAGCGCGGCGCGGCGCGCCCGCGCGATGGTGCTCGACACCAGGAACGACCGGTTGGTCGTGGGCTTTGCCGATCCCACCGACCTTGCCGCCTTCGAGGAAGTCAGCCAGATCGTCCGCCGCGAGATCACGCTGGCGGTGGTCACGGAAAGCGATTTGCTGCTGTCCATGAATCGCGTTTATGCACAGGTCAGCGCTGGCGCGGCGACGCCGCAACCGGCGCCGCCTGCGGCCGATGCGGAATTGACGGCGCAGAAGTTCGACATCCATTTGACGCTGTCGGCGCCGCTCGACAAGGACGAATTGGCCAGACGGCTGACCGACGACGTCGGCATCGAGGCGGACCGGCTCGATGCCGTCGTCGACGCCCTGACGGAGGGACGGCCGGCGAAGATACGCAGCGAAGTCGCGCGTCAGGTGGCCGACAAGGTGGCCGAGGATTCCAGGCGCGCCGGCTTCGCCGTCGATATCCGCGAATGCCTGCGGCTCATGGAGCTCGTCGAGAAGCCCCAGGCGGCCAGGAGCATCCCGTGCCCGGGCTGCGGCGCGCTGGTGGTGCCCGAGGAAAATCCGAAGTGCCCGACCTGCGGCCTGCTGCTGCTCGCCGGTGATGAGGAGTCCGAATACGTCCGCAAGAAGAGGATCGAGCAGGAAGAGCGGACTCGCGTCGAGCGCCTGAACGAGCAGACGCGCAAGAGCAACGAACAGTTGCAGAAGGAAGAGCAGGAGCAGAAGTTGCGCGAGGAGGCGCGCGCCCAGCTCGAACTCAAGCGGGTCGAGGATCTCCGCCGGCAAAAGGAAGCCGAACTCCGGAAGAAGCTGCAGACCCGGCGCAACATTCAGTGGGCCGCGACCGCGGTGATCCTTCTGTCGACGACCTTTGTCGCCGGCCGCTGGTTCGCCCTCAAGGCCGTCGAGCCGGCGCCGGCATCGTCGGTTGCCGCCCAGGGCGCGACGGGGGCGAGCGGCGCCGGAAAGTCCGCGACCGCCGCCCCGGACGGCGTCGCCCGCGCGGTCAATCAGGCTGGCGCGATCGAGCTCGTCGAGGGCGATGTGCAACTGTTCGATCGCGACAAGAATCCGCGCGCCGCCAGGACTGGCGACGTCGTCAATGAAGGCGACACCATCGTCACCGGCAAGAACGGCGAGGTTCACGTCAAGATGCGCGACGAGGGCTTCATTGCGGTGCGGCCGAACACCGACCTGCAGGTCGTCGAATATCGCGCGCAGGGCGATGACCGCGACAAGGGCATCTTCGCCCTGGCGAAGGGCAGCTTCCGCTCGGTGACAGGCTGGATCGGCAAGTTCAACTCCGGTGGGTACCGGATCAAGACAGCCGTCGCCACCATGGGCATCCGCGGCACCGATCACGAGCCGCTGGTCATCCCTCCCGGCAGCCCCGACGGCGAGGCCGGCACCTATGACAAGGTCAATTTCGGCGCGACCTATATCGAAACGCCGAAGGGGCGCGTCGACATCCCGGCCGGCAAGGTTGGTTTCGTTGCCGGCGCGGCCAATGTCGAGCCCGCTGTGCCACGCCTGCTCGATGAAGTGCCGCGGGCCTATCGGCCAACACGCCACGAGAAGCAGATCGAGCCGCGCCACGACGAGATCCAGAAAGTCATCCAGCAGCTGCGCAGTGAGCGACAAAAGCAGGTCGAGCAGGTTTGCCGCAAGGATTGATGGATTGACGCCGGATGGTGTCGCCCCCGCGCGGTCCCGCACGCCCGGTGTCGGCCGCGTCGGTGCGGCGGCGATCGCTTTCCGATGGGCTACAATCCCCGACTCGGCCGCAAAGCCGCGGCCCCCCTTTCGATCACGCCGGATACCCACATGAGCGACCAGGCGATTCCCGATCCCTTCCAGCCTTTCCAGCTCGGCCCGATCACGCTGCGCAATCGCTTCATCAAGTCGGGCGCCAATGAGGGCATGTGCGTCGACGGCGCGCCGTCCAAGGCGCTGCTCAAGCATCATCGCGACCTGGCGGCCGGCGGCGTCGCGCTGACCACGGTGGCTTACGGCGCGGTCGCCAAGGTCGGCCGCACGCTGGAGAACCAGATCTGGATCCGCCCGGAAATCCTCCCGGATCTGAAGGCGATGGCCGATGCCGTGCATGCCGAAGGCGGCAAGATCTCCTTCCAGATCACCCACGGCGGTTCCTTCGTCACCCAGTGCAAGGTTCCCGGCCGCACCATGAGCGCGATGTCGGGCTTCAATCCGGCCGGGGCGATGGCGGGCAACTTCTTCCAGCGCGCCATGACCGGGCATGACATGGACGCAGTTGCCGGCCAGTTTGTCCGTGCCGCCGAGCTGTGCCGCGAGGCCGGCTTCGACGCCGTGGAAATCCACATGGGCCACGGCTATCTGCTCAACCAGTTCATCTCGCCGCTTTCCAACAAACGCACCGACGAGTACGGCGGCAGCGCCGAGAATCGCGCGCGCTTCCCGGCGATGGTCATGAGACGGGTCAAGGAAGCGGTCGGCCGAGACATGGCGGTGCTTGCCAAGATCAACGTCGCCGATGGCGTGCGGCGCGGCGCCACCGTCGACGACGCCATCGTCACCGGGCGCGCGCTGCAGGCCGCCGGCGCCGACATGCTGGTGCTCTCGGGCGGGCGCAACATGGAGTCGGGCTGGTTCATCTTCGGCAGCAACTTCAATCTGGAAGAGATGGATATCGTGCTGCGCGACCGCTGGTTCCTGCGCACCATGATGCACGTCGCGCAGGGCAGCGCGCCGAAGGTCGAGTTCAAGGAAATGTATTTCCTCGACTATTCGCGCAAGATCCGCGCCGCGCTGGACATGCCGCTAGCCTATCTCGGCGGCGCCAAGTCGCTGGGCAATGTCGAGACGGCGATGCGCGAGGGCTTCGATGCGGTCGTCATGGCGCGGGCGCTGATCCACGATCCGGCGCTGGTCAACAAGTTCCAGAGCGGCGCGCTGCGCCAGTCCGGCTGCACCAGTTGCAACCGCTGCGTCGCCTACATCTACGATCCGGCGGGGACGCGCTGCGTCGAGAATCCGCCGAACGAGCTGAAGCTGAATCAGGCGCGGGCATCGGCCTGAGAGCCGCGCCATTGCTTGCTCTCAAGGCAGGCAATGTGGACAGGCGCATGATTGCTTGATTTGCGGCCATGTCCAATTTTGAAATGCCAAAGGCCGTATCTGAAGCGAAGCGGCGGCAAGCGCGACGGGCGGCCCTCAATTAGAATCTATCGGTCAACATGGCGGGCGGCTGCGCCCATGCCTAAGTCTGTATCCGTACCATGCCCGTTTTTGAGAAAGAGGAAGGAATCCGCACCATGACCGTGGTTCTCTGTACCTGGGGCAACACCCTCGAAGGTGGCACCCGCGAAGCGCTGACCCTGGCGCGCAAGACTGCCGCCGCCAGCAACCTGCCCCTGCACTGGGTGGTGATCGGCCCGGCCGCCAACGATGCCGCCGCCGTCGCCGCCGAGTATGGCGTGAATGGCCTGGACATCATCAGCGACGCCAAGCTCGCGCAGTTCGGCCCCGACGCGCTGGTTGCTGCGCTGGCCCAGTATGCCGAGCAGAACAAGCCGAAGACCATCCTGTTCAACCAGACGGCGGCCGCGCGCCTGATCGCGCCGCGCCTGGCCGGCAAGCTGGGCGTGCCGGTGGCAATGAACGCCTACGCCATCGCCGTGGAAGGTTCGGCAATGAGCGTGACGGCCACCGCCTACGGCGGCGACACCCACGTCGTCTATCAACTTTCCGCGCCGGTGAATGTGATTTCCATCGTCACCACCTCCGTCATCGCCGAAGCCGCCGCTGCACCGACCGCCCCGGCGCGGCGTGATATCGCCGTGAATCTCGCCTCGGTCGACGAGCGCTTCAAGGTCACCTCGCCCGCCAAGGTCGAGGGCCCGCGCCTCGAAGACGCGCAGATCATCGTCTCCGGTGGCCGTGGCCTCGGCAGCGCCGCGAACTACGAACTGGTCAAGCAGCTGGCCGATGCGCTCGGCGGCATGTGGGGCGGTTCGCGCGTCATCGTCGACGAAGGCTGGATCACTTCGGCCCGCCAGGTCGGCCTGACCGGCAAGATCACCCGCCCCGGTCTGTATCTGGCCGCCGGCATTTCCGGCGCCAGCCAGCACATGGCCGGCTGCTCCGCGGCGAAGACCATTGTGGCCATCAACAAGGATCCGGACGCGTCGATTTATCGCTATGCGCGCTACGGCATCGTTGGCGATTGTCTGGAAGTGTTGCCCGAACTGATCAAGGCCGCCAAGGCTTGATTTTCCCTCTCCCCCGACCCCTCTCCCGTACGCGGGAGAGGGGAGTTTCGAGAGCCGCTGCCGCGACTCTAATGTCATGGAGTGAAAGCAAATGAGTGAAAACAGAGTGCCCTGCGTCGCGGGGTTGTTTACGGAAGAAGGCGGCGCCAAGATTTTCGGCTCCAAGTGCACCACCTGCGGCACGCCCTATTTCCCCAAGAAGGCCGCCTGCCACAACCCGGATTGCAGCGAGTCGAAGCTCGTCGACTGCGAATTCGGTGGCAAGGGCACGATCTGGAGCTACTCGGTGGCCGACTTCGCGCCGCCCCCGCCGCACAAGTTCGACAAGCCGTTCAAGCCCTATGTCATCGGCGTGATCGACATGGAAAACGGCCTGCGCCTGGTTGGCCAGATGGTCAATGCGCTCGAAGAAATCAAGGTCGGCGCCAAGGTTGAACTCGTGATCGAACCCGTTTATCACGAGGAAGACAAGGCGTACACCTCCTGGAAATTCAAACTGGTCTAAGGTGCGAGGAGAATAAACATGCAAGAAGTAGCAGTATTGGGCGTAGGCCTCCATCGCTTCGGCAAGACCGGCGACGATATCGTCGGCACCAAGTCCGTCACCGAACTCTGCCGCACCGCCGTCGACATGGCGCTGAAGGATGCCGGCGTGTCCTGGAAGCAGATCCAGGCGGTCGCCGCCGCCAGCTCGCGTTTCTCGGGCGGCAAGGGCTGGGGCCTCAACGGCAATGACGTGGTCGAGGATCTCGGCTCCACGGGCATCCCGGTTTACAACATGTCGGCGGGCTGTGCCGCCGGCGGCAATGCCTTCAACGTCGGCTACTCGCTGGTGGCGGGCGGCGTCTATGACATGGTGCTGGTGGTCGGCGGCGAAGTCATGCCCAAGGGCATGATCCAGACCTCCGGTCTCGAAGATCCGAACGATCCCGAGTTCCTGCGCCAGCGCTGCATCGGCTTCCCCGGCCCGTCGTTCTGGTCCACGCTCGCGCGCCGCCGCATGTTCGACTACGGCACCACCGAAGAGCAGTTCGCCAAGGTCGCCGTCAAGGCGCGCAAGTGCTCGGTCGGCAATCCCTATGCGCGTTTCCAGAAGGAAATCACCATTGAGGACGTGCTGAAGTCGCCCTACGTCAGCAACCCGCTGCGTCTGTTCGAAATCTGCCCGGTGTCGAATGGCGCCGCCGCGGCGGTGATCTGCTCGAAGGAAATGGCGAAGAAGTTCACCAACAACCCGCCGGTCTGGGTCGCCTCCAGCGCCGTCGCCACGATGACCTTCGACGACGCGCTGCCGCGCGGCCTCGCCGGCCCCACGCCGAGTGGTCCGAGCTTCCACACCGAAGCCAAGGCCGCGGTGCAGAAGGCCTTCGAGAAGGCCGGCCTCGGTCCGAAGGACATCAGCTTCACCGAGCTGCAGGACAACACCTGCTACTACGAACTGGCCTTCCCGGAAGAGTGGGGCCTGTGCCAGCCGGGCGAATCGGAAAAGCTGCTCGAAGCCGGCGAAACCCTGCCGACCGGCAAGATGCCGATCAACCCGTCCGGCGGTTTCGTCTCCTTCGGCGAAGCCACCACGGCCATGGGCGTGTTCCAGATCGCCGAACTGACCTGGCAGCTGCGCGGCCAGTCGGGAGGCCGTCAGGTGCCGAACGCCAAGGTCGGCCTGGCGCAGACATTGGGCCTTGGCGGCAACGCTACCGCCGCGATCCTCAAGCGTTGATACGCTGATCCGCAGCAGCACTTCCGTTTCACCAGAATACGCCCCGGTTTTTCGGGGCGTATTTGCTTGAGCCCGGGGGGTCTCCGGCGCGTGCCCACCGCGGGGTTTGAAACATTGCAAACTTCGCCGAAAGACGCCAGAATCCCGAAGTTCGAACTCATATGTTCATGCCAAGTAGCTGAGCAATTCGCAAACCGAACACCGGCCGACAGGCCGGCGCAAAGACCTAGACAAAGGAGAAGTAGAAGCATGGCAACCGATAATCGCGACAATCTTCCCAAACCCGATTTCATGACCGAAGAGCAGTTCGAGTGGCTGAAGAAGGCGACGGACTCACTCGACAAGATTCGCGGCGACGCCAAGGCCGACGTGGAACGCTACAAGGCCAATCCGGATGGCTGGTCGACCGGCAAGGGCTCGCCCTCGGGCCTGCCGACGCTGCTGCTCACCACGCTCGGCCGCAAGTCCGGCGAGAAGCGCACCACGCCGCTGGTCTTCCTGCAGTGGGGCGACCACATGGTCATCGTCGGCTCGCTGGCCGGTTACGACCAGGACCCGACCTGGTACACAAACATGAAGACCAACCGTACCTGCTGGGTGCAGAAGGATCATGACCAATACGTCTGCATCGGCCGCGACGTGACCGACGAAGAGCGCAAGGGCCTGTGGCCACTGCTCGATCAGGTCTTCCCGGCCTGGGGCTACTTCCAGAAGACGACCGACCGTCCGTTCCCGATGGTCAGCCTGGAAATCCAGAAGAAGCTCTGAACCGAAGCGCAGCACACACCGGGCCCAGGCATCGACCTGGGCCTGTTGCTTGTGCGAACCTCATGACCCGCAAGCCGTCCCCAACCCTGGAGAAGAATGCAACATGGCTAACGTGAATTTCGAGCACCTGTTCTCGCCGCTGCAAGTGGGCCCGATGACGGTGCCCAACCGCATCTGCGAAACCACCAACACCATCAACTCGTCGATGGCCCCCGGCCTGATCGACGAACACTTCATCGCCCACCACGGCGCCAAGGCCAAGGGCGGCACCGGCTGGATCGGCAGCGAAACCTGGCTGCTCAACGCGCCGTTCCCCGAAGGCGCCCCGCCGGAAATCGGCCTCGCCGTCGGCTTCGGCACGCCCTGGGCGAGCTACCAGAACCCCGCCTTCCTCGAAGGCAAGAAGAAGTTCTGCGAAGAAATCCACAAGACCGGGGCCGTCGTCGTCGTCCAGCTCACCCACCTCTCCGCCGTCTGGGCGCCGTCACCCGTGCCCGTCATCGGCGCGCAGGACTACACGCCGCACGTGCTCGGCGAAGCCGAAATCGAAGCGCACCTGAACATCTACGCCGATGCCGCCGAAGCCGCGCTGAACTGCGGCGCCGATGGCGTCGAGATTCACTGCGCGCATGAAACGCTGGTTTACAGCTTCCTCTCGCCGGTCACCAACCGCCGCACCGACCAGTGGGGCGGCGAGCCGGAGAACCGCATCCGCTTCGCCGTCGAAGCGCTGAAGCGCATCCGCGCCCGCATCGGCAACAAGATGGCCGTCGGCATCCGCATGGCCGGCATGGAGTTCCGTGAAGGCGGCTACGACAACCTGCAGATGCGCGAAATGCTGTATCTGATCGCCGACACCGGCCTGCTTGATTTCGTCGACCTCGACGTCGGCCACTGC
Organism: uncultured Rhodocyclaceae bacterium; assembly: GCA_964500425.1. Classification (GTDB taxonomy): domain Bacteria; phylum Pseudomonadota; class Gammaproteobacteria; order Burkholderiales; family Rhodocyclaceae; genus Sterolibacterium. The sequence continues at coordinate 3,179 of CAZCPD010000010.1, read as the reverse complement.
TGGGGCGCGCCGTCCTACGTGCCGAACTCCTACTACGCGCACGGCCAGTTCCGCGACGTCGGCAAGGGCGCGCGCGTCGACCTCGACCCGAAGATCAAGGTGCTGTTCACCGGTCGCATCAACGATCCCGTCGTCGCCGAAGAACTGCTCAAGGGCGGCTACTGCGATCTCGTCGGCATGGTCCGCGCCGGCATCGCCGATCCGGAATTCGCCATCAAGGCCAAGGAAGGCCGCCTCGACGAAATCCGCCGCTGCATCGCCTGCACGCGCTGCATCGACGAAGCCTCCGAGCCCGCCACCTTCCCGTACACGCCGACCTGCTCGATCAACCCGGTCATCGGCAGCGAG
>CAZCPD010000010.1:230-2731 GCA_964500425.1 uncultured Rhodocyclaceae bacterium | reverse complement strand
GGCTGGGACGTCATGCAGGGCAAGGCGCAGACCGGCAAGCGCGTCGCCGTCATCTCGCAGGAAGACTATTACGAGACCCCCTGCGTCGCCGAGTTCCTCGCCGCCCAAGGCAAGGAAGTCGTGGTGTTCCACAAGTCGGTGCACCTCGGCTCGGAAATCGCCCGCTATTCCATCGGCATGGTGCACAAGCGCATGGAAGAGTTCAACGTCACGGTCAAGACCAACCTGGTGCTGACCAAGGTCGACGGCAAGGCCATCGAACTCTCTTCGGCGTGGGGCGGCAAGACCTACCGCGAAGAAGGCTTCGACAGCGTGGTGCTGGTGTACGCCTCGACGGCCAAGTGCGATCTCTACGACCAGCTCAAGGCCGACGGCAGCATCAAGCAGCTCTTCCTCGCCGGCGCCGCCTGGCTGCCGCGCCACATGGCGGAGTCGACGCGGCATGGGGCGAATATCGGCTTGGCGATTTGAGGAAGCACTGAGTGAGCCATCCCCGCGAAAGCGGGGATCCAGTAAACCGTTGAAATCATGGACTCCCTCCTTCGCGGGAATGACGGAATCTGGACTTGTGCAGCGTTTCCTTAACGTTCTCAGGCTGAAATCATCACCGGCCGGCCGTTTCCGCGCATGCTGGCGGGGACGCCCGGCCGATCTGATATCGGGAAAGGCGGGGCGTCGAGAACCGGCTGCACTGTGTGCTCGATGCCACGTTCCGCGAAATCTATCGGTCCTGCGTGGGTTTGTCCTGTCCCTGCTGCGCCAGGATAAGCAGTATCCAGGACGCAGACTGCGCGGCAACCGCAAAACCGCCGACCGGCTTTCAGGCGATCGGGCCTCATTGCCCGGTCTCGCTCGGTTGGGGTAAATGCCCTTCACACTGGACAAATTGTGCCGATTTGCGGCAAACTGGTGGTTATGTCCAAGCAAACACGCCCAAAAAAAGCCGGATCGCCAAAAACGGAACCGCGCATTCTTGTCCTGCATGGCCCGAATCTGAACCTGCTCGGCGCGCGCGAACCCGACATTTACGGGCGCACGACGCTGGCTGACATCCATCGGGCGATGGAAGCGCAGGCGCGCGCCGCCGGCGTGCAGATCGAAAGCTTCCAGAGCAACAGCGAAGGCGAACTGATCGACCGCGTCCAGGCAGCCGCGAGCGAGGGCATCCGCTTCATCATCATCAATCCTGCCGCCTATACGCACACCAGCGTGGCCCTGCGCGACGCACTGGCTGCCGTGGCGATTCCGTTCATCGAGGTTCACCTGTCGAACATACACGCACGCGAATCGTTCCGGCGGCATTCGTATTTTTCCGACCTGGCCGTCGGCGTCATTTGCGGTCTGGGAAGCGAGGGCTACACGCTGGCCCTGGCGGCGGCGCTCGTGCGCCTCGGCCGTTCCTGATTCCTCGGGACAGCCGAACACATCGTATCCAACCGAATTCTGAATTCTGCGCAATTTTCAGCGCCCCTCTACTTCTAGCCGGGAGCAAACATGGATTTGAGAAAACTCAAGAAACTGATCGACCTCGTTCAGGAATCAGGCATTTCCGAACTGGAAGTCACCGAAGGCGAAGAAAAGGTTCGCATCGTCAAGCAAGGCGCCATGCCGCAACAGGCCACCTACATGATGAACGCACCGATGGCCCATGCCCACCATGCCCCCGCCGCTGCCGCCCACGCCCCAGCGGCCGCGGCCGCGCCAGCCGCCCCGGCCGAACCCGAAGGCAAGACGGTCAAGGCGCCGATGGTCGGCTCCTTCTACCGCGCCGGTGCGCCGGGCGCCGCGCCCTTCGTCGAAGTCGGCCAGTCGGTCAAGGAAGGCGACACGCTGTGCATCATCGAGGCGATGAAGCTGATGAACGAAATCGAGTCCGACGTCTCCGGCGTCGTCAAGGCGATCCTCGTGGAAAACGGCCAGCCGGTCGAATTCGGCCAGCCGATGTTCGTGATCGGCTGATCGACCTGCCCTGCCACGCGCCGCCTGCAGCGCAGCGGCGACGGAGTTGACCCGACGAAGGAATCCCATGTCTGAAAAAATCCTCATCGCCAATCGTGGCGACCAACCGCCGACAGTCGGTGCAGCGGCGCAGCCAAATTGCGCCGTGGCCGCAGGCCACGAGGGCGATTTCACCACGAGGCACTGCCATGTTTGAGAAGATCCTGATCGCCAATCGTGGTGAAATCGCCCTGCGGATACAGCGCGCCTGTCGCGAACTGGGCATCAAGACGGTCGTCGTCCATTCGACCGCCGACACCGAGGCAAAGTACGTCAAGCTGGCCGACGAGTCGGTGTGCATCGGTCCGCCGTCTTCCTCGGAAAGCTACCTCAACGTCCCGGCCATCATCTCGGCCGCCGAAGTCACCGACGCCGAAGCGATCCACCCCGGCTACGGCTTCCTCTCGGAAAACGCGGCCTTCGCCGAGCGTGTCGAGAAATCCGGCTTCGTCTTCATCGGCCCGCGCCCCGAAACCATCAGCATGATGGGCGACAAGGTCAGC
>CAZCPD010000010.1:0-217 GCA_964500425.1 uncultured Rhodocyclaceae bacterium | reverse complement strand
AAGGCGCCCTGCCGGACGACCCGAAGGAGGTCGTCAAGATCGCCCGCTCCATCGGCTATCCGGTGATCATCAAGGCCTCGGGCGGCGGCGGTGGACGCGGCATGCGTGTCGTCCATACCGAAGCCGCGTTGCTCAACGCGGTGACCATGACGCGCACCGAAGCGGGTGCGGCTTTCGGCAACCCGACGGTGTACATGGAGAAGTTCCTCGAAAACCC
>CAZCPD010000009.1:30353-31161 GCA_964500425.1 uncultured Rhodocyclaceae bacterium | reverse complement strand
GCAGGTCGGGCATGGCATGGAAGGCGCGATACAAATACGACGAACCGTCGACGAGCAATAACTTTGGCATACTTTGGAAAGGGCTTAAATTGATTGCGAAGAACGCCAACCGGACCGACCGTGATTTGATGGGAGAGCAGCCATGAGCGCCTGGAGCAAGACCCCCAAGCCTTTTCCGCCGACGCGCGACGGCGAGAGCTGGATTCCGGCCAAGCCTTCCGCTTCGACAGCGGCCGCGCCGTACGCTTCACGCGAGGCCTGGCGAGTATTCGGCATTATGTCAGAGTTTGTCGAGTCGACCGACCGCCTGAGCGGCATCCGCCCGGCGGTGACGATCTTCGGCAGCGCGCGCATCAAGCCCGACTCCGAGTACTACGTCCTCACCGAGCAGATTGCGCGCCGTCTTTCCGACGCCGGCTTCAGCGTGATCTCCGGCGGCGGTCCCGGCATCATGGAAGCCGCCAACAAGGGCGCCTATGCCGGCCCGAGCCCCAGCATCGGCCTCAACATCCAGTTGCCCATGGAGCAGTCGGCCAACCCTTATCAGGACATCTCGCAGACCTTTCGTCACTTCTTCGCACGCAAGTACATGTTCGTGCGCTATGCAGCGGCCTATGTGGTGGCGCCGGGCGGCTTCGGCACGCTCGACGAACTGCTCGAAGCGCTGACGCTGATCCAGACCAACAAGACGCCGCGCATTCCGCTGGTGCTGGTTGGAAGCAAATTCTGGGAGGGACTGCTCGACTGGTTCCGCGCACGCCTCGTCACCGAAGGCATGATCAGCCCGGAAGACATGGACCTGATCCAG